>PBDC01000061.1 GCA_002717185.1 Rhodospirillaceae bacterium | reverse complement strand
GCATCAGGTTTCCTCTCATTGATGGCAGTTGCCCAAGCTTTCATAAGTTTTTCCCAAGTCAACATCAGGCTTTCCTTACTCGTTGCTGATACAGCGCCGTATGAAACCAGAAATTCCATAAATTTGAGTGACATTTTTTGTGTCGATCCCCATCTAACATTGCCGCAGGCCGATCATGAATTGCTGCGATGGAGAACAGGCGTGTCCCGTTGATAGGTTACAGCAGAAACCAAACAGTACGGTCCCGGCACGCTAGCAGTGGCAAAGCGGCCGAAGCGAAAAGGATGGAGCTGTCTACGTGGCCAGCAAAAATACGGAAAGTTCCTGGGTGACCTATAAAATAGGGCGTCGAAGTATTGGCTGTTTAGAAATTACTGCCGTGCGCAAAAAGTCCTCTTAAGCCGAAAATCTTGTTTCGTATGTCTGAAATTTGTCAGAAGAAACGCAGCGCTGCAACTTGCCGCAGCAATCGTTCCGAACGAAAACATAACTTCAAGGGCAAACACGTGTGGTACAAATTGTGGTACGAAAATTTTAATTCATTTAAAAATGAATGTAATACAATACCTTAAGTAAATAATATGGCGGAGGGAGTGGGATTCGAACCCACGTTAGGGGATTACCCTAAACACGCTTTCCAAGCGTGCGCCTTAAGCCACTCGGCCATCCCTCCAGCTCATCGGCGTTTTACCCGCTGCACCTGCGAAGAGCAAGAATTGCTGAACTTTTAGTGTACACCTGATTTATGTTACAATCTGCTCTAACGAAACGGGTAAGTTGGACCGGAATATGGTCGTCCTGCGCGTTCTCGGACGCCTGCTCATCATCCTCTCGATAATTATGCTGATCGGAGGCTTGGCCGTTTGGCTTTTCGGGGTAGATGTGACCCGGCCAACCGGTACAGCGTGGTACCAGGCCCACGTCGCGAGCCTGAACTTCTCTCAGGTTGTTATCCAACGGCATCTGCATCTGCCGGGTCTTTGGGATTCGGTGATTGTGCCCCACCTCCTGACCCGCCCCGTGTGGGAGGCCATCATCATCGTTTTCGTCGTCTTTTTAGTGTTGGGTGCGCTTTTTCTACGAATTGGACGGCGCCGGCGAAGGAGGTTCAGATTCGGCTAAAGCTTCGGCTCAGCCATCACTCATTCGCAAGGCTTCAAGAAACGCCGATTGCGGGATCTCCACCTCACCAAATTGGCGCATGCGTTTTTTGCCCTTCTTTTGCTTCTCGAGCAGCTTACGTTTGCGGGTAATGTCACCGCCATAGCACTTCGCGGTTACGTCCTTGCGCAAGGCACCGACAGTTTCCCGTGCGATTACCTTGCCGCCAATTGCCGCCTGTATGGCAATCTTGAAAAGTTGTCGTGGAATCAATGTCTTCAACCGCTCGCATAACATGCGGCCGCGACGCTCCGCTTGGGTCCGGTGCGTGATCAACGCCAGCGCATCCACAGGCTCACCATTAACCAGAATACCGACCTTGACCAAGTCGCCCTCGATATAGCCATCCATCTCATAATCGAAGCTGGCATAGCCTCGGCTGAGAGATTTTAGCCGGTCGTAGAAATCAAACACCACTTCATTCAACGGCAGGCGGTAGACCGCCATCGCCCGGTCGCCGACATAGGTCAATTCAATCTGCTCGCCACGTCGTTCTGTGCACAAGCCAAGAATGCCGCCGAGATATTCGTCCGGCGCCATAATTGTTGCCTTAATCCAGGGTTCCTCAATTCGGTCAATTTTGACGACATCGGGATAGTCAGCAGGATTATGCAGCACGATTTCCTCACCATCGGTCATACTGATGCGGTAGACAACGGAAGGCGCGGTGGTAATCAGATCGAGATCAAATTCCCTTTCCAGCCGCTCTTGCACGATCTCCAAATGCAACAGTCCAAGGCAGCCACAACGAAAGCCAAAACCAAGCGCCGCCGATGTCTCCGGCTCGTAGTGGAAACTTGAATCGTTCAAGGCCAGTCGCGCGAGGCTTTCGCGCAGATCCTCGTAATCAGCGGAATCGACTGGGAATAATCCACAAAACACCACCGGCGCTGAAGGCTTGAAGCCGGCTAACGCTTCCACCGCCGGTTTCCGGTCATCTGTCAGTGTGTCGCCGACTTTACAGTCGGCCACCGACTTGATCGAAGCAGTGATGAAACCGATTTCACCAGGCCCAAGCCGGTCGACCATAACACCCTTGGGTGTGAAGACCCCGACCCTTTCGACTTCATGCACCGCTCCGGTTGACATCATGCGCAGCTTCTGGCTCTTGACGAGTTCGCCATCCTTGACCCGGATCAGTGCGACAACGCCGAGATAGGCGTCGTACCAGCTGTCAACCAGGAGAGCACGCAGTTCAACAGTTGCACCGTCCGGAGCCGGCAACCGTTCAACCAATGTCTCCAGCACCTCATCAATGCCTTCGCCGGTTTTGGCGGAAATCTCCAACGCGTCGGATGCGTCGAGACCAATCACTTCCTCTATCTGCTGGCGAATGCGTTCCGGTTCGGCCGAGGGCAAATCGACCTTGTTCAAGACCGTGATAATCTCCAGGTCCGCGTCGAGCGCCAGGTAAACGTTTGCCAGTGTTTGGGCCTCGACCCCTTGGCTAGCATCAACCAGCAGGATAGCCCCTTCGCATGCTGCCAGGCTGCGGCTCACCTCATAAGCGAAGTCAACATGGCCAGGTGTGTCGATAAGGTTCAGCACATAAGTATCGCCATCGCGTGCCCTGTATTCCAGTCGAACAGTCTGCGCCTTGATGGTGATGCCACGTTCACGCTCAAGATCCATCGAATCAAGCAGTTGCGCCTTCATGTCGCGCATCTCGATAGCGCCCGCACGCTCGATCAGTCGATCAGCAAGGGTCGATTTCCCGTGGTCGATATGGGCGATGATCGCAAAGTTGCGGATCTTGGCGGTGTCAGTCATGTCGTCGCTTTAAACCGGGCTGGCTTATTGGCCGGAACATAAGGCGGTCGTGGCCCCCGTGCAATGCCGCTCCTTTCGTCAACTTTGCTAGAAATCGCGCGGACGGAACCGGTGTACTAAACTGCGCAAAATAAAGATATCGGGGAGGTTAGCGTGACCGAAGAGCGCAAATACCGTGATCTACGCGAACATATCGAGTTGCTGGACGAAAAAGGGCTGTTAATCACAATCGATGACCCCATCAACAAGGATTCGGAAATGCACCCTCTGGTCCGCTGGCAATTCCGTGGTGGCATCGCAGAAAAAAACCGCAAGGCCTTTCTGTTCAACAACATCGTCAATGCCAAGGGTAAGCGCTATGGCATGCCAGTCGTTGTCTGTGCACTGGCCGCCTCGCAGGAAGTCTACAGCGCCGGAATGAACGCGCCGGTTGAGGCGATGGGCGAAAAATGGAACGATGCGCTTAGCAATCCCTTCCCTCCAAAGATCATCGGAACCGCGCCCTGTCAGGAAGTCGTCCTCAGAGGAGACGATCTACTTGGCGAAGGCAACGGCCTGGACGAATTGCCAATACCGGTCTCCACGCCCGGCTTCGACAGCGCTCCCACCCTGAGTGCCACCAACGTGATTAGCCGCGATCCGGAGACGGGTGTCCAGAACATGGGCACCTACCGCGCCGGGCTGAAGGCACCAGACCGACTGGTCGTGCGCATGGCGACGCGCACCGGCGGCGCCGGAGGGTACCTCCATTGGCAGAAATGCAAGGCGCGCGGCGAGCAGCTGGAATGCGCCATCGTGCTGGGCTGCCCGCCCTATGTCGCGTTCATGGGACCGCAGAAGTTACCAATCGATATTGACGAATTCGATGTCGCTGGCGGACTGGCCGGCGGCCCGATTAATGTGGTGAAGGGCGTGACCGTCGACCTGTTGGTACCTGCCGAAGCCGAATTGGTCATAGAAGGCGTGATTGATCCACAGATTGTCGAGCCGGAAGGCCCCTTCGGTGAATCGCACGGTCACATCGCGCTGGAAGAGTACAACATGCCGATGCAGGTGACCGCGATCACCCGCAAGCGGAATCCAATTATCCCCTCTTATATCAGCCAGGTAACGCCATCGGAATCCAGCGTTATCAAACGCGTCGCCTACGAGCCACTGTTTCTGTCACACCTGCGAAATACATTGGCTATCCAATCCGTCAAAAAGGTATCGCTGCACGAACCGCTAACCTCACTGCTGCGGGTAACCATCGTCACCATGGAACGCGGCACCGCTAAGACCGAAGTTTGGCGCGCGCTGTACGGAGCGGCTAGCTTTAAAGGCGATTGCAGCAAGATCACTATCGCAGTCAATGATGACATCGACCCGGACAATGCGGACGCAATTCTCTGGGCACTCGCCTACCGGCACAGTCCTGCAGAGGACGTGGTCATACTGCCGCACCGAGGTATGGGACATGGACCCAAGCGCGAACATGGCAAGGAGGAAGACTCGACCCTGCTTATCGATGCAACAATGAAGAGTGAGATGCCGCCACTCGCGCTACCGGGCATGGAATACATGGAAAATGCCAAGGTGCTGTGGGAACATCTCGGCCTGCCAGAGCTGCGCCCGGAATCCCCTTGGCATGGCTACAGCCTGGGCGATTGGACAAACGCCTGGACCGAAGCGGCAACTCGGGCGGCGAAGGGCGACTATCTCGAAAACGGCCGACTGACCCTGGCGCGACAGCGACGAGGCTTGGTACCAGAAACTTCGGTTCGCGAAATTGAGGATGGATGGGACTGAAATGTCCACAACATGGCTCTTTGCACTACCGATTGCGACTATCGTTGGCTTTTGTTTCTGGAAGCCAAGCTTTCCTCGGGTCCTGGCACTAAAATTCGGCATTAAGAGCGAGCGGAGCGTGATGATCTTTCTGGTGGTCTATTGGGTAACGATTCCGATTCTCATCCACCGCCTAATGGCACAAATCCGCGTCGAATGAATCAAAACAGGAAGGATGGAAGAGATGAGCAGGAGTGAATTCAAGGCCAATTCTATTGCCGTGTTGGGTGCCGCTTCGGGCATCGGCCGGGCGACAGCGCTAGCTTTCGCCAATGATGGCGCCAATGTTGCGGCGATCGATGTAAACACAGAGCGGCTTGACGGATTTGATGACGAGCTCCGTGAGACAGGAGCCGCGAAAGCACTGACAGGCGTTGCAGATGTTAGAAACAGCGCCGCGACAGACGTGGCGATGCAATCCATTGTCGACAATTTTGGCGGACTTGACCATTTAATCTTCACCTCCGGTATCCTCCGCGTCGGTTCGCTGATGGATATGCCAGAGGTGGAATTCGATGACGTTTTTGATGTAAACATGCGCGGTTTTTGGATCGCCGCGCGCGCCGCAGTCCCCCATTTAGAGGCTGGCCCCGAAAGACGCAAGAGCATCACTGCCTTGTCCTCCGCTGCGGCAATCCGACCTAAGGCTTCGAGTGGTGCGTACGCTGCCTCGAAGATCGCGTTATCGCACCTAGTCCGCGTGCTAGCCGTCGAACTAGCGTCCACTGGCATCACCGTGAACGCGATTGCGCCTGCCACGGTCGAAACACCGATGACGCAGCCCTTCATGGGAGAAACAAATTCCAATCACGGATACCGGCTAAGTGGCACCTCACCGATGGGTCGGATCGCTCAACCGGAAGATATCGCCAAGGCCTGCCTTTTCCTGAGTTCTCAGGCTTCCGCTTATATCACCGGTATAACCATGCCTGTTGATGGCGGCTCCACGGCGGCGATGCCGCGCGCATAAACCCCACCCTTCCACAGGCCCGACAGCAGTCCAGCACAGTAGGCGCCCACCCACTTGAGCCACTTATCGGACCGTTACCGCAAAACTGTTTGTTCCAGGGGAAACTGAAACATGGTGTTACGGAAGCACAAGGTTTGGCGGTGACGAAAAACTATCGCCTTCGCTATATAGCGTGAGCCCGTATCGCTGCCCGTTCGAAATATAAAACCCGTTACTTGCACTGCCATCACTTTGCCGGATTTCGTACCGGTTTCTGGCCATCATTGTCATTTAACAGTAGTGCCCCGCAAACATGTTCAGAGGGGCATCATGTTCAAAAAACAGCCAAATACCTTGATAAGACGCGACAATAACGTGCAATCGGCACCGGTGCAGCCGCGACACACACCGAATTTTCCAGAGCCAAACGGCCCGGCGGGGCGCCTAATCGTCGGGCCGGAAATCCGCCTGAAGAGCGCTGCGATCGAAGATTGCGACACACTCTATGTCGAGGGCCGCGTCGAAGCGTCGATGGATAGTAGGGTGCTACAGATCGAACAATCCGGAACCTTCGTCGGTGCGGCAAAAATCGATGAAGCTGAAATCCATGGGCATTTCGAAGGCAACCTTACCGCGCGTGAGCGGCTGGTAATCCACAAAACTGGCAAGGTCACAGGGACAATCCGATATGGCCGCCTGACAATAGAGGAGGGCGGCGAAGTAGCCGGCGACATCGCCGCCGCTGGCAAAGAGCTACCCATCACCGAGCCCAATCTGGCATCGGTTAGCGACGATACGTCAGCAGACACGATCGTCGCTGCCGACTAGAACCTAATTAGATCATGCACATTTCCCCACTGGGGCCGAGATCCTCTTCAGCTTCAGCGATTAAGCCAGCCCAACCGGTTGGTAAATTAATTTGACCGCCGGCGACAGTCTGAGACCAGGCCTGCATCCAGAAATTATGGGTCGGATGCGCGCCGCCTGCGACGGTCAACATGATCTGAGATGGATCCCTGCAAATTGCCCAGGGGTCATCATTAGCGGTCGCCTTCGTATTGGGGTTCGACGCATCGTCGATCCACTGCCAAAGTCCCGTCCGTTTGACATCCGCATGCGGGATCCTGGAATGCTCCCACAAGAACGATTTGATCTTCGCCTTGGTCCAACCGAGATCAGAAAGCTGTTTGGCGACGATGCGCGGCATCAACAGCGCGCCTGGCGTCCCATTCCAGTAACCGTTAACGTAGTGGCCACTAGGGCTGGCGAGATAGGCGGCAACCCGGTGCAGGCTTTGCACAGCCTCATCCTCCGGGCTTTCTTTGCCAACGCCCCGGCGTAAGACGTTCGAGGCGCCAGTCGCAATATAGACAGTCACCGCGTTTTCACCGCGCTTACCATTGCCAAAATCTACGCTAACCGGATCCCAGCCATCCGGCAGGCCATCCTCGTCCTCTGCGATGACCACATTCGTGTACCTCATACCCCCGAATATCGCCATTGTGCCCACACCGGGCAACGCGCCGCCGACATTTTGCTGGATCAGCCGCAGCGCACGGCCAATAGAAGCGCCCGCCGGATGCTGCGGATCGGGACCGAGAAGACCAAACCCGGAATTTAGCCGGATCTCCTGCGCAATCGGTCCGTTGACGATAACCACCGGGAAGGTACTTCCAGACGTGGCCTGCACCTTGTCATGCCCCAACTCCGGATCGAGCAAACCTTCCGTCGCGGCAATCAAGACCGGCAAATATTCCGGCCGGCCACCGGCCATCGCCAGCGACACGGCAATAGTTTCAACCGTCGCGACGCCGCCGCGCGGCATTACCTTTCCGACGACATGTCCACGCGGCCAATCGGTGCCTTTGAGGATCCAATCGACCCGTTCTTCGGTTGGCGCGTTCACTGGCAACCCGTCGCCCCAGTTGCTGGTCAGGAACATACGGTTCATCTTGTCAAACGCCGCCTCATATCCGTTCGCCTCGATGCGTACCTTGGAAGGTTCTCGCAAACCTGTCTCGGTCGTCGTCGAGCCCCAATCGATGAGGCCTTCGCTGAATTTATCGATAGCGTTCTCTACCGGCGTCAGGTCGCTACCGACCAAGAACGGGTCGATTGGAAAAACGACCATAGACGCATCCTGGTCAAAGCCCAGTCCGGACACTGCGTTAAGAACGACACCCACGAATTCCTCACGGGTTAAAGTAACGGTGGGAATGCCCCTGCTTTCAATTCGAGCGGCAACACGGCCGCATGCTGTCGCGCAGGCGCCTCAGGAAGCGTTGCCGACAATGACTGCATCAGCACCGCGCGCCACGACCATGTCGACGGTTTCCTCAGTGTCGATCTGCTGGGTTCCCATCGGAAACTCGGTCTCCGGAATAAATGTCGCATCCGGGTATTTTTCCTGAAGTTTTTCGCGTACCAGCGGCAACATTCGATGAGCCTGCCACATATCGTCGGATAGAAAGGCGACGGTCTTGCCCGCCAGTGTGTCGATTCGCGACGCGTGGAGATTGATTACCTCCGTTGCACCCGTCGGATCAAATATTTCCAAGGCATCCATAAAGCGTTCCTCCTTGTTACGTTCTCTCGAACCTAATTTTTTATTTAGCGTCTTCCAAGATCATGTCCGACGCTTTCTCGCCGATCATAATCGAGGGCGCATTTGTGTTGCCAGACACTAGGGTCGGCATGATCGAAGCATCGGCCACGCGCAGTCCTTCAACCCCTCGCACCCGCAAACGCTCATCGACCACCGCCATCGGATCATTGCCCATCTTGCAGGTACCGACCGGGTGGTAGATCGTCCCCGCATTGTCACGTGCATGTTCCAGCAATTCTTCGTCCGTTTGAACGCCCGAGCCCGGCAGGAATTCCTCTAGAATCAAATCTCGCATCATCGACGTCGTCATAACTTTGCGCGATAGCTTCATGCCAGCCACGATGGTTTGGCGGTCGATTTCGGTCGACAGGTAGTTCGGGTAAATCGCCGGGTAATCTGTGTGGTTTGGCGATTTAATGACGATCTTGCCACGCGATTCCGGTCGCAATTGGCAGACAGAAGAGGTAAAGGCCGAGAATTCGTGCAAACCATCGCCCGGCCCCTTAGTGCTGAGTGGAATGAAATGGAACTGTACGTCAGGCGTTTCGAGTTCTGCGCGGGTCTTGGCAAACATGCCAACATGGCCCGCCGCGATGGTCATCGGCCCTTTGCGGAAGAGTGCGTATTCAAGCCCAATTAGTGCTTTTCGGAATAGGCTATTAACCTCGTCGTTGAGCGATGGCTGGTTGGTCTTGTAAACCGCACGGGTCTGGAGATGGTCCTGCAGGTTCTCGCCCACGCCAGGGGATTCATGAACAACTGGGATACCAAACTCCCCCAGCACCGTTCCAGGGCCAACGCCAGAGAGCTGCAGAATTTGCGGTGATCCAATCGCACCTGAAGAAAGGACGATCTCACTCCTAACCTTGGCAACTATGGTCTCGCCATTGGCAACGTATTCGATGCCGGTTGCCCGCTTGCCGTCAAACAACACCCGGCGAACCTGTGCCCCAGTCGCGATTGTCAGATTGGCGCGATCCTTGGCCGGCCGAAGATACCCAACCGCAGCGCTGCAACGGCGGCCATTCTTTGTCGTCAGCTGAAAATAGCCTGCTCCCTCCTGATCGCCGCTGTTGAAATCGTCCGTGCGTGGAATTCCAATCTCTTCCGCCGCATCGATGAATGCATCAGAAAAACCACGCGAGAAACTGATATCTGAAACACCGAGTGGACCGCCGGCCCCGTGCGTGGCATTAGCACCGCGCTCATTATCCTCGGCACGCATGAAGTAGGGCAGTACATCGTCCCAAGCCCAACCCGTATTGCCAAGCTGGCGCCATTGATCGTAATCATGGCTCTGGCCGCGAATATAGACGAGGCCGTTGATTGAGCTGGAACCACCCAACACCTTGCCGCGCGGCCAGGGAATACTGCGGCCGTTTAGTCCCGGGTCAGGTTCAGTTTGATAGCACCAGTCAGTCTTCGGATTGAGGATGGTCTTGAAATAACCCACCGGTATATGGATCCACGGATAGGTGTCGCGACCACCCGCTTCCAGCAGCAAAACGCGGTTACCAGTATCCGCAGAAAGCCGGTTAGCTAAGGCACATCCCGCCGACCCGGCCCCCACCACGATGTAGTCGAATTCTTCCCCCGACATAGCGCCATTTCCTTCGCTTTCCTTTTCGTCCCGCCAACCATAGCAGAATGCTCCAAACCTGGGCCATGCGACACCTGGCCCACAGTGAGGTAAAGTTCTCCATGGATTTGATCCGCTATTCGATCAACCGGCCGATCGCGATCCTGGCCGCGGTGGTCCTTGTCATGCTGTTCGGCGGATTGGCGCTGACCACTATCCCAATCCAACTATCGCCAAGTATTGCGCAACCGCAGATCAATCTGCGCACCACCTGGCGCGGCGCGGCGCCGGAAGAGATAGAACGGGAAATCATAAACAAGCAGGAAGAGGCGCTGCGCGGCCTGCCCGGTCTGAAAAGCATCATCAGCCATTCCACACCTGGTCTGGGACGCATCCGCCTACGTTTTCCGGTCGGCCATAAGATGGATAAGGCGTTGTTGCTGGTGGCCAACCGTTTGGACCGGATCACCGGCTATCCGGAAGAGGCGGATGCGCCCACCTACAGGTCGGCAGAACCGCGCGGTAATCGGATCGCTTGGATCTATATGTGGCCACAAGAAGGCAACCTCAAACCGATAGAGGAATACGGCGACTTCGCGTTCGACGTGGTACGCACTCGGCTGGAACGGATCGCCGGCGTCGATTCTGTCTCCGTTCGCGGCGGACGCATCCGCGAACTGCGAATCGAATTCGACCCCGAGAAGATGACCCGTTACGGGCTTAAAGTGCCAGATGTACTGGCCCGATTGCGTGCAGCTCATGTCGCCAATACGGCCGGCGACGTCGCGGAGGGCAAGCGGCGTTACGTGGTGCGCACGGAATCGCGACTGTCCACACCGGACAGAATTAAGAAGATTGTTCTGAGGAGTAGCCGCGAGCCAGTCACTGGGCGTATCGCACGCGTGACCATCGCCGATATCGCGGATGTCGCGTTTAAATATCGAAAACGCGAGTCGCGGGCACGAATGAACGGTAGGCGCATCATCAATTTTGGCGTCCGCAACAAAGTTGGTGTCAACGTCATTCGTACCATGGAAAATGTCAAACAAGCGCTGGAAGAGCTCAAAGCCGGCCCTATTGCGGCACAGGGCCTAGTGCTTGAGCAGATGTACGACGAGACCACATATATAGAATCCGCAATCGACTTGGTTCTCAAGAACATCTGGGTCGGTGGCGCGGTCGCGGTGTCGATTTTACTGCTTTTTCTGCGTTCCGCCCGGGCAACTATAATTGTCGCTCTTGCGATTCCAACTTCGGTCATTGCGTCCTTCGTTGCGATGGCCGGTTTCGGACAATCGATTAATGTCGTTTCACTGGCAGGGATAGCGTTCGCTGTCGGCATGGTCGTCGACGCAGCGATCGTAGTTCTCGAAAATATTTATCGTCTACGTCAGAAGGGCCATTCGGTCGGAAGCGCGGCGTATTTGGGAGCGAAACAGGTTTGGGGCGCCATCTTCGTGTCGTCTCTGACGTCGATTTTGGTCTTCGTACCGATCCTATTCACCGACCTGGCAATCGGTCAGATCTTCCGCGACATCGCCGTCGCCATCACCGTCTCCGTCGCCTTATCGCTATTCGTGTCCATCACAGTGATCCCAGCATTGGCAAACCGTACCCTGAAGAGCACGACGTCATCGATGCGGCTTCGTCTAATCGACGATTTTGGGGCTGCATTTGTCACGTCTACGGTAAGATTCACACGGTTCATAGTACGCAGCCGTCTGCGCGCGCTATCCTTGATCACCCTCATCATGACGAGTGCTGGCGCTACAGTTTGGGGGTTGATGCCCCCCCTTGAGTATCTTCCGGAAGGGGACAAAAACCTTGTCATCGGCCGGGCAAAACTACCCCCCGGGTACAATCTCGACACAGCGACCGGTCTGGCCTTTGAATTCGAGCAAAAGCTGCTGCCTTACCTGGCCTCGCGCCGCTCACCGGCACCTGACGACGCCGCCCCGCTGACGACAAAATACTTCACCTTCATTATCCGACGGGACTCCATCATCACGGTTTCACGTGGCGCCCGATCAGTGCGAGCCAAGGAGCTCGTTCCCCTGATCCGAAGAGCGACAAGCAATTATCCCGGGGTCCGGCCCGTCGCCTACCGCCCAGCGATCTTTCGTGTGGATGGCGGAACGCGCACCATTCGGCTGACGGTCAATGGCGGTGAGTTCGAGGCTATTTTCGATGTCGTGCACCAAGCACTCGACGGGATCCGCACCGTGCTGCCGAGAAAGGATGGTACGCAGGTGAGCGCTTCACCGCGGCTTGAGTTCGGAGCGCCGGAAGTTCGCATCGTCCCTGACGCGACACACCTCGCCGATGCGGGTCTCAGCGCCCGTGATCTGGGTCTAACAGTCGACGCCTTCAATAACGGTATTAGGGTCGATGAAGTGCTGGTCGACGGTCGTTTCATGGATCTCATTCTGGCCGGAAGCAAGGCTCAGTCCGACGAAACACAGGATATTGCAAACCTACCCATCACCACCACTAGCGGTACACTGGTCCCCGTATCGTCGCTAGCGTCGGTCAAACTCATTGCCGGGCCAACGCAGATAATGCATGAGGACGGAGACCGTGCCGTTGCCTTGCGTATTCGACCGCCACCACAGATGCCGCTGGAAACAGCGTTGGACCTAATCCAAAAGGGAGTGATCGAAAAAATGGAGGCGGCAGGGCTACCCGACGGTGTGCGCTTGCGACTTGGCGGCACAGCGGACGCGCTGACCGCAACCGCCCGGGAATTACGGCTCGATCTAATATTAGCTTTTGCAATCGTCTTCCTGGTCATGGCGGTGCTTTTCGAAAGCTTTTTCTATCCGCTAATCATTGTTCTATCCGTACCTGTCGCTGCGGCCGGCGGCGTAATCGGCCTGAAGGTCCTGAACCTATACCAATTCCAGCAACTCGACATGCTCACCTTGTTAGGTTTCGTCATCCTGATCGGTATCGTCGTGAACAACGCTATCCTGCTGGTTCACCAGACCCTGCACCACATTCGCGTTGAAGGGTACAGCCACTCGGATGCCGTCGTTGAGGCGACGCGTAATCGCATCCGCCCAATCTTCATGTCGACCTTGACCAGTATTGGCGGCATGCTGCCGTTAGTTCTATTTTCGGGTGCCGGATCGGAACTCTATCGTGGCCTGGGGTCAGTGGTAATCGGCGGCCTGTCGCTTTCCGCGCTTATAACGCTTGCGATCGTCCCACCACTGCTAGCCTTATTTGTTGGCACGCTTGAAAGAACCACCCAGGCGACACCGCGCGGCGACGCAGATCGCCTTGCATCATAGCCATAAGCGGTTTTATTGCTTCTAACCATTCCAGGTAATACGAGCCATTCATAGCCGCGGCACCTGCCCAAATTCCATCTAAATAGTCGCTAGAAACGACCCTACGATCGGGCCCACAGCACTTCTTGGTTTCGCAGCGTTATCCGCTTTGTCTGGCTTAAAATTTTGTATCGACAAAGAGAACGCGGTTCTGACCGAAGAAATAGTCGCGCCGGTTTAGCACTTTCCTACGACCTCCGTATCAAGACGCGCGAGACAAGCATTTCGGTCGGCAACGAACGCACCATTGATCCACCAAACCTCCACGGCTCGTAACGCCGCCCCAACAGCCGGACCCGACGGGACCCCGCGGGCCAATACGTCACCGCCAGTCACGGGAAATTTTTTTGGCGACCAACCATTCGCCCAATCCAGCAACTCCCTCCACCCAGGGCCATCTTTTGCGCCCGCCCACTGTAACAAGACCAGTTCGCAAAAGGCTGTAACCCCCAAACGATATATCAAATGCCGCCGGGCCGTCGGGTCGAGATCGGGCGAAACCACTTCTCCTATAAGGGTCATTAAATAATCGCGTTCCACATTGGAGAGCTGAAGCCGGTCCGCAACCTGCGACACAACCGACGCATCGCCATCAAGCAAAGCCATCAGGCGCCGCATCGGATCGACACAGATTCCGACCTGGTCTTCGATCTCAACAAGTCGTTCGATAACTTCAAGGTTGGTAGCCTCCGGCAGAAAGTGCGCGAAGACACCAGCGTCGCGCATCAAGCGTAAGCTAGGTCTGGGATCCAAAGCCTGCAGCAGCTTCATCAATTCAGCCCGTACCCGCTCGGCAGACAGGTTTTGCAGTTTCGGTGCCAAGGTCCGACATGCCGCCAGCGCTTCCTCATCTGGCGGTGCCGCGCCGTAGTGGGCATAGAAACGAAAATACCGCAACAACCGCAGAACGTCTTCAACGATCCTATCGTACGCCGCCCCAACGAAACGGACCCGACCCGCGATTACATCGGCGCGCCCACCGAACGGGTCGTGCACCATTCCTGTCGTTTCCACCGAGATCGCGTTCATTGTCAAATCACGGCGCGCCGCATCCGCGTCCCAATCGTCAGTGAACCGGACCGTCGCATGACGGCCATCAGTTTCCACATCGCACCGAAGAGTGGTGATTTCGAAAGACTTACCGTCCGCCACTGCGGTGATAGTGCCGTGTTCTAACCCGGTCGGTACGGCCTTTAGGCCGGCAGCGCGAACGGCATCCACGACCTTGTCCGGCAAGGCATCCGTGGCGATATCGATGTCGGTGACGGGACGGCCCAAGAGCGTATCCCGAACGCAACCGCCAACAAAACGGACGGCGCATCCAGCCCGTGCAAGGGCCTCCGTCACGGCGCGTGTTTCGGGCTCGTCCATCCAAGCTGCGCGCAAGGTTTCTAAACCAGTCAAAAGGTCATTGCCCGACGCGGCCGGGGACAATCTTACCGTCTTCGTAGCGTGGCGGATGATATTCGTTAAACGGATCTCCTCCGGACAGCATGGTCGTGGATACCAGCGCCAGAGCTGTCAATATCGCCCCAGCGGTTACCACCCAGGTCCATGGAAAATCTTCCCAGGGCGCGACCTTACGCCCCTGCTCTTCCATCAGCTGGCGACGACGCATCGTCCACCAGTAGATTAGATAAACAATAAAAGGCGTCAGGAAAGGCAACGCGACTGTAAGGAGTTTGCGAATCATGGCCCTATCAGCACATCGGTAAGATTGACTAGCATCCCCGCCGTCGCGCCCCAAATATAACGATTTTCGTATGGTAAAACGTAAAATGTGCGTTCGACGCCCTGGTCAGTTCGCGTTTCAGTGACATGATTTTCGGTATCCAAAACAAAGGAGAGGGGCACCTCAAAAACATCCGCAACCTCGAACGGATCAGGCCGTACGTCGAAAGGCGGGTTCACAAAACCAACGACCGGTGTCACACGATAGCCCGAACGCACGATGTAATGGTCGAGCGTTCCAATGACTTCAACTCGGTCCGGAGGCAGTCCCACCTCTTCCTCGGCCTCGCGTAGCGCAGCAGCCTGATGGCTAGGATCATCCGGTTCGACCCGTCCGCCCGGAAAACTGATTTGCCCCGCATGATCGTTCAAATGGGCGGTTCGCTGCGTCAGTAGCACCGTCAGCCCTCCCTCGCGCTCGACCAGGGGCACTAGAACCGCCGCCGGCGTGAGGTCGTCCTGCGGCTGCATTCCGGGATTTAAATCGTGATCGCCGCGCTGACCTGACCAGCGAACGGTTGTCTTTTCCCCGTTCAGAGCATCAAACCGTTTCTTTATATCTTCCCGTTGCATGCCTTACTCCACGGTCGACCCCAAATCGAACAAAACACCACCGCTCCAAATTCCCAACTGTCCCTCGTCGCCATCCCATTGCGTTTCCGCCAAATCGACCAACTCATAGAAGGTCGGCCGCGTGATCAGGGCTTCCAGATTATTCCGAACCGTTATGTAAGGTGATGGTTCCCCGGTTTCATCATTTTTCGTCATACGCAGTGGATGTTTTGCATTTACGCGAACAATATCATCGAAATTGGTCCGAAAGCACAGGACCTGGTTCCTTCCATCGCCTTCGACAGTCATCTCGACTGCGGTAAAGGGGACATCCTCAACCTCTATACGACCCCGCTCGACCGGCGTTACCAGCCAATAATTACCATCTTCCTCAAGACGTAAAACGGTTGAGAATAATTTCGCCAGAGCAATTCGCCGGATCGGCGACCCTTGATGATACCAAGTACCGTCGCGCGCAATGCGCATCTGGAACCGGTCCGGATCAGCTGGGTCGACAGCAACCTGCTGGTTTTCGATCATTTTTTTGAGATGATCAGTTTTCTGGGATTGCACGCTCATCGAACGCCACCCATGCTATTGTACCAGTATATCACGTGAGGAGATTAGGTCTTGAGCCCGTCAGACGCCAGTGCTCCCAAACATGACGATATTGTCGCAGAAATCGAGAGACTTGGCGATCGGCTGACGGCCGCTCGTGCCAATATTAGCAAAGTTATTTTCGGCCAATCACACGTCATTGACCTTAGCCTTACCACCCTTTTATCGGGCGGCCACGCCCTTCTTATTGGCGTGCCCGGCTTGGGAAAGACCCGGCTGGTCGAGACAATAGGCCTGGTGTTTGGTTTGGAAGACAACCGCATTCAATTTACGCCTGACCTGATGCCTGCGGATATCCTGGGTTCGGAAGTGCTGGAGGAATCGGATACGGGGCAACGTTCGTTCCGGTTCCTGAAGGGCCCCGTATTCTGCCAGGTGCTGTTGGCCGACGAGATCAATCGCGCCAGCCCCCGCACACAATCGGCCCTCTTGCAAGCGATGCAGGAACATCGCATCTCCGTCGGCGGGCAATCTCACGAGCTACCAAAACCATTCCACGTGCTGGCGACACAGAACCCGCTGGAGCTGGAGGGCACTTATCCGCTGCCGGAAGCGCAGCTCGACCGCTTTCTCATGGAGATTGATGTCGGCTATCCAGAAGAGGGGGCAGAGCGTGAAATCATGCTGGCGACGACGGGTGTCTCGGAAGCGAAGGCCGAAGTAATTTTCACGGCCGATGAATTGATTGCCGCGCAGAAACTCGTCCGCAGCGTTCCCGTCGGTGAGCGGGTGGTTAACGCCATTTTGCAAATCGTAAGAGCCGGGCGGCCGGAAACCAGCGACATTCCCGACGTCCTCCAACACATTTCCTGGGGTCCTGGACCTCGTGCGAGCCAAGCGATGATGCTCGCTTGCCGGGCGCGGGCGTTGATCGATGAAAGGCTCGCACCGTCGGTGGATGATGTTCTGGCCCTCGCGACCCCGGTCTTACGGCATCGTATGGCGCTGAACTTCGCGGCGCGCGCAGAAGGTATTACAATCGACCAGATCATCGACCGACTGTGCGAGCCCGCAAGATAGGCCGGGGAACGGAAACAAAATGACCGCGGCGGAGCGACGACTAGAGCTTCAGAATCAGGCTGCACGCACCTCCGGTAGTCTGCCGCCTCTACTTCTGGCCGCTGAGCGCGTCGCGTCGAACGTGGCCCAAGGCTTGCATGGCCGTCGTCGTGTTGGACAGGGTGAAGCCTTCTGGCAGTTTCGACGTTACGATAACGGCGACCCTGCGAGAGCGATCGATTGGCGCCAATCGGCAAAGTCCCACCACCTTTTCGTGCGTGAAACGGAATGGGAAGCGGCTCAATCCGCTTGGCTGTGGCGCGACACCTCCCCATCGATGCAATACAGCTCCGGACGCAATTTAACTACCAAGGCGGCCCGCGCAGATCTGTTGCTGCTTGGCCTCGCCCTGCTATTGATGCGTGCCGGCGAACGTTTCGCACTGCTCGGCAGTGCGAAGCGGGCAAGAAGTGGACGCCTCGCATTCAATCAAATTGCCAATCACATGTTAAGCACGACAAATGTGGCCGAAAACCTGCCACCCTATTGTCCCTTACCTCGGCACGGCCAAGTGATCCTGATAGGCGATTTCCTGTTGCCACCCGACGAAATTGCCACGCGAATTGCCGCTTTCGCAGCACGCGGCGTGACCGGCCTGTTCCTGCAAATCGTTGATCCTGCGGAACGAGATTTTCCGTTCCGAGGACGGATCCGGTTCGAAGGTTTCGAGAACGAAGGCGACATGGTGTTGGGCAGAGTACAATCCGCCCGAGATGCCTATCGATCCAAATTCTCACTGCATTGCGAGGCGCTGCAGGAAGTCGCCCGCAGCACTAGCTGGGTTTACCAGCGGCATATTACGGACCGCTCGCCAGAATCGGCATTATTGAACCTTTATACAGCGCTGGCGCAGCAGCATTCGGCAGGCTGAGATGGGTTTGGAAACCTTCGCCTTTGCCTCACCTTGGATACTCACCACACTTTTAGTGCTTCCGATCCTTTGGAAGTTTCTGCGAATCACACCGCCTGCACCGCAGCGAATTCGTTTTCCAGCCGTTCGTCTACTGCTCGACCTTCGCAGCAAAGAGGAAACGCCGGACACATCGCCATTGTGGATGATCATTCTTCGACTATTAGCCGCAACCTTGCTGATCGTCGCGCTAGCCCATCCTCTGTTCAATCCCATTGCCCCACTCTCCGGGAACGGGCCGTTGATCCTGGTGATTGACGATGGGTGGGCCGCTGCCCGTGATTGGCCGGCGAGACAGGATGCAATCGACCGGGCCATCGATCAAGCCGATCGCTATGGTCGCAATATTGTACTGCTGCCAACTGCCCCCGGCCCCAGAGGCAGCGCCGCCGCTTTCACTGGTCTACTGGGGCCATCCCAGGCTCGCAGCATCGCCGCTGCCATCAAGCCGAAAGCGTGGCGCACAAATCGATTGGCAGCGCTGGATACAATTAAAGACGTTAAATTCAGCGGAACTCCTTCCGTCTTGTGGCTGAGTGACGGGCTTGATCACAACGACGCAAAAAACGTGACCGAACGGTTGCGTCGGACAGGCAAGTTGACCGTCTTCACACCGAACAAACTTCCGCATGCAATCGCACCACCAAAATTCGGCATCGACCAATTCACGCTATCCGTGCGACGCGCATCGATACTCGGTGAAAGTACAGCGCAAGTCCGAGCGACTGGCAGCGATGGACGCCTGATCGCGCGCGAGGCAGTCCACTTCAAGGATCGCGCATCGACTGCTTCGGCAACACTCGACCTACCCCTGGAATTGCGTAATGCGATTACGCGGCTGGAAATCGAGGGCGAAAAAACAGCAGCGTCAGTCGCATTACTCGATACCCGGTGGCGCCGACGGCCGGTCGGACTGGTCTCCGAGACACCGCTCGATAACGAGCCCTCTTTACTATCTGAACTTTACTACATAGAGCGTGCCCTAAAACCGTATAGCGAAATTCGCCGCGGCACGGTAAACAAGCTGGTGGCAGATGCGCTCGCGGTTATCATCGTGCCCGACAGTGCCCCTCTCAAACTCAGCGATCGCGATCGGCTCTCTGCTTGGGCGACTAAAGGTGGTCTGGTTCTGCGTTTCGCGGGACCGCGCTTGGCCCAGAACGTCGACGACATACTGGTACCAGTGCCATTGCGGCGAGGCATTCGGGCTCTGGGCGGTGCCATGCTTTGGAGCAAACCCGCGCACCTCGCGCCGTTCAAACGCGGTAGCCCGTTCTTCAACCTAAACTTGCCTGACAATGTGACGATCACACGTCAGGTATTAGCGGAACCGTCGCCAGATCTTGGCGAGAAATCCTGGGCCCGCTTGACCGACGGGACACCGCTCGTGACCGCCAGAAAAACCGGTGAGGGATGGATTGTTCTCGTGCACACGACGTCGAACGCGGCGTGGTCTAACCTTCCGCTGTCCGGCCTGTTCGTCGAAATGCTAGAAAGGATTGTCTCAACGAGTCGCGGTGTAACCGGCTCCGGTAAGGGCGACCGGCCCCTGCCACCAATCACCCTCCTGAATGGTTACGGGCACGCAGTCGAACCCGGTCCCGCAACAGAAGCAATCAATTCTGGAGACTTCGGGTCCGTAACGGTTACTCCAAAAACTCCTCCGGGTTTATACGGAGATAGTAGCAGCCGCCGGGCTCTGAACCTTGGCCCTCAGGTCGTTGGATTCCAACCGATTATTCGCTTGCCTGACGGGGTGTCCCACCAAAGCTACGTCCCGGCGGCCGAGTTCGACCTGAAGCCATGGTTGCTGTTCGCCACGCTGGTCCTGTTCATGATAGATGCGGTGGCCACATTGATCATGCGGGGATTGCTGCCGCAGCTAAGCCCCGGCTCGACAATCGCTTGCCTTTCGATCGCGTCCTTAATGCTTTCCGCCACCGATGGCGATGCACAATTCTTCGATGAGGATTTCGCGTTGAAAGCCTCTTTGGAAACGAGGTTGGCTTACGTCATCACAGGCGACCCAACCGTCGATGACACCAGCCTACAGGGTTTGGTCGGGCTCAGCCGTATACTCAATAAACGCACCGCAATTGAAACTGCGACACCAATCGGCATCAATATCGATACAGACCCGCTTAGCCTGTTCCCGCTGCTCTACTGGCCAGTCACGAAAACGCAGCAGCGGGCGTCGTCAGAAACGAATGGTCGTCTGAACCGGTTTATGGGTTCCGGCGGCACGATTCTGTTCGATCTTCTGGACGGCAGCAACGGTAACGGTGCGGCGATCCTCCGCCGTTTGACCCAAGGGCTGGACATTCCGCCGTTGACGCCGGTACCACCAACCCATGTCCTGACAAAGGCGTTTTATCTAATGCAGTCATTTCCAGGGCGTTGGGCGGATGGTCGCGTCTGGGTTGAGCGGCCTGGCGTAAGAGCCAATGACGGCGTTTCCAGCATCGTTGTCGGTGCAAACAATTGGGCGGCTGCCTGGGCCGTCGACGATCAAGGCCGACATCTGTTCGCGACAGTGCCAGGTGGCGAACGCCAACGCGAAATGGCCTATAGGTTTGGCGTAAACTTGACGATGTACGCGCTGACCGGCAACTACAAATCGGATCAGGTGCATGTACCATCGATCCTCGAACGGTTAGGGAACTGAGCAGCGGTGGGAACGACAATTGAATTCGCTCCACTACTCCCGTGGTTCGCGGTCGCAGCCCTTGTTATCGCCTCCACCTTGCTTGCTGGCATTGGACTATATGTGCGGGCAAATGGCGCCCTTTGGCGAACCTTGGCGTTCGCCATCCTCATCCTAACATTGCTTAACCCATCATTGGTCGCCGAAGAGCGCGCGCCGCTCAAGGATGTAGCGGTCGTAATCGTCGATGACACACCGAGCCAGGATATTGGCGATCGAAGAGCGCAGGTCGCAACCGCATTGGAAGCTATCCGCGCAGCTGCGGAGCAGTACCGTAGCTCGCTGGAACTTCGGGTCGTTACAGTCGGACACAACGGATTGAGCGCGGCCAACCAGGGCACGAGGTTAATAGCTCCCCTGTCACGTGCGCTGAGCGATGTACCAGAACGACGAATGGCGGGCGCTATCTTGCTGACCGACGGGCAATTACATGATGCCGTCTCTGCGCTGAATGCGGACGCCTTGCCCAAACCATTGCACGTCCTAATCAGCGGTCGCGCAAAAGCGTCGGACAGGCGACTGGTTGTCAAGAAGGCACCGGCCTTTGGTATTGTAGGAAAAGAGCAGGAATTGACCTTGCATATCGAAGACAATGCCGCCTCGCCCAGTGAGACGGCGACCCTATCGATCCGCGGCAACGGCGGCGAGCCGACTCGGACGGAAGTACCGATTGGCCAAGACGTCACGCTACCAATCACCTTGAAACATAGCGGGCCAAGCGTATTCGAGCTCGACGTCGCGCTGGCTCAAGACGAACTCACCGAAATCAACAACCGCGCCGTCATTTCAGTCAACGGTGTGCGCGACCGTTTACGCGTCCTGCTGGTTTCCGGTGAACCTTATGCGGGCGAACGGACGTGGCGAAACCTCCTGAAATCGGATCCATCGGTCGATCTTATCCATTTCACGATCCTACGACCTCCAGAAAAACAGGATGGCACTCCGATCAACGAGCTGTCCCTGATCTCATTCCCAACGCGCGAACTGTTTGAAGTAAAGCTAGAGGAATTCGATCTCATCATCTTCGACCGGTACCGGCGCCGGGGCGTGCTGCCGCCTTCCTATCTGCGCAATATCGTCGATTATATAGACGAGGGCGGCGCGTTGCTCGAAGCTGTCGGGCCAGCCTTCGCCGGTCCCTACAGCATATACCACACTCCCCTTGGTAAGGCGCTGCCCGGCGAACCTACCGGCGACGTGATCAACCGGGGGTTCCGACCAACTGTGACCGAGATCGGACAGCGACACCCTGTCACAGCAGGGCTGGCGCCTCACAAAGAAAAACAAAATTGGGGACGATGGTTTCGGCAGATCGACATCACCGTAAAACAAGGCCGGGTTCTTATGAACGGGGTCGAAGACCGACCCCTATTGATCCTTAACCGGTTCGGCAAAGGACGAGTTGCACAATTAAACAGCGACCATATTTGGCTCTGGGCCCGCGGTTTCGATGGCGGTGGCCCGCAAGCTGAGCTGCTACGCCGCCTCGCCCACTGGCTAATGAAAGAACCGGAGTTGGAGGAGAAAGACCTGCGCGCAATTTCCAGGCGGGATCGCCTGGAAATTATGCGCCGCGACGTGGATGCAGAACAGCGCCCAGTTACCGTGACGGGACCAAGCGGCAAGGTGCAGGAAGTAACCCTGGAGGAGAAACGGATTGGATTGTTTACCGGCAGCCTGCCAATCACTCAATCCGGTCTGTATCGAGTCAGCGATGGCGATCGGGTTTTCCCGGTAGCTGCTGGGTCCCTGAACCCAATCGAGTTCGCCGATGTCCGCGCAACTGATAAGATCCTGGCACCGCTCAGCGTCGCAACGGGCGGTGCGGTTCGTTGGATCGAGAATGGTATCCCGAAACTGCGCCGGACCGGACCGAACCGCAATACGGCGGGCCGTGATTGGATCGGCCTGACGATCAACGGCGACTACATCGTGACCGGAGTTGAAGTGACCCCCCTATTTCCTGCCCTGCTTGTCCTCTTATTGGTACTCAGCGCCACCGTGATCGCCTGGCGCCGAGAAGGCGAGTGAACACCATGAACACGCAGATTCGAAGGATGACCCTCGGCGACCGTGTGCCAAATTTCTTGCTCGAAGATACCAACGGCAAGCGACGAGACTTTTACAATACGGATCTAACCGGCGGCCCCATCATCCTCTTGTTAACAGGACAGCATACCGAGGCGTGCCTAAATCACTTCGCCGACAAGGCAACAGTATTTCAGCATTTCGGTGCGCATTGTTACGCCCTCATCGATCCCAAAGACAGCGCCTTGGCTCCTGCCGCAGCGCAAAGTGGTTTCACGCTCTTGCCCGATCCAGGTGCAAACGTAAGTAACGCTTATCTAGAAGCTTCGGGCCTCTCCGCCCCAGCCCTATTCGCGCTGGATCCCAACCAGCGGATTGTCGCGATCGCTGGTGCCAACGATATCGATTCATTCGCCGAGGATGCTCATGCCGCCTTCCAACGGATCGCGCCTCAGGACCCACCCAGGCTAATCTCCCAACAAGCGCCCGTCCTCTTCGTTCCCGACGTCCTGGACGATGCTGAATGCGACCGGCTGATCGAGGTCTGGAAAACCGGTGAAAAACGCAAGGACGTGGTAAATATCACTTCAGGCCAGCAGACGTCCCGAGCCGAGCGATCGGAAGTCAAACGACGCAGCGACGTCGTCATCGAAGGAGATTTGGAGCGACACCTGTTAATAACGCTGATGCCCCGTATCGCGCCGGAAATTGAGCGAATCTATGCGTTTGACAAGGAGTGGGGTTTCGAAAAATTCAGAATCGGATGTTACGAGGCGGAAAATGCTGGCTTTTTTCGACCCCACCGCGACAACGCATCCGAAACGCTAAGTCACCGTCATTTCGCCCTATCCTTCAATCTCAATGACGGTTACGAAGGCGGTTACTTGCGCTTTCCAGAATACGGCATCAACCATTACGCTCCTCCAAAGGGTGGCGTTTTAATATTTTCCTGCGGCTTACTGCATGAAGTGGTGCCAATCACCGTCGGGCGGCGCTATACACTACTGACCTTCGTCAGTACCAAGATTTAAACATCTCCGAACACCTTCGCCCGTTAACTAATAATCCATCTACCAGTTGGTAGGTGCGAAAGTGCCGAGGAGGTTGGCGCCCGATATGCCGAAAATCGAGGAAAAACAGTCGACAAATCCGGAAGAAATCCGCAAACGATCAGTGGTGATCGCTGGGCATTGCACAAGCGTTTCGTTGGAGAACGCATTTTGGAGCGCTTTGAAATCGATCGCAACGTCGCGCGGCCTGACCGTCAACCAGATGGTCACTGAAATAGATAGCCAACGGTCCGGAAACCTATCAAGCGCGATCCGCTTATTCATCCTGAATTCCTATCGCCGCCTCGATACGGATCAGACCGTTTGAAGCAAACCGACGGAAAATCTGCGTTAGCCTCCCAAACCTTTGAGCAATCCGCGCAGGATGTCCTTCGGTTTCACTTTGCCGGACCCGCTGCCGCTTTCCGGTTTCGGCCCAAGTATGCCGGGCAGGATCTGCTGAATCGAATTGGCCGCCGGTTCGGGTCTGGAAGATCGAAGAAACCCGCCAACAACCTTCGGGTTTGGCGAATCCAGGGCACCCGTAAGCGCCACGGAAACAAAAGGCTCCTGTCCCTGCTGATCGGTTCGAGAAACCGATGTCTTTGCGTCGATTAGCCAACGCGGCAAGTCGATCGTACCAACCGTCAAAGCTCTAGCGCCGTTTCCGTTTAGGACGGTATCGCGTGTATGCAACACGCCGCGTTCAATGACAAAGGTACCCGCCAGACCGGCGCGACTCCGACCGAATGCATTAAAAATGTTGTTGGTGACACCACCGACCTTTCCGAGTTCCTTGATCTTCTTTCCGAACAGCGTCGACGCTAGGCCTAATGCACCAATCGCGCGGTTTTCCTGCTCGGTGACTTTGACCTGGACCTTCCCGTTAAGCGTCCCCGTGCCCGCGAGGGAGGAAACGAGCGCCACTTCTGAGTTGCCCGACATGGTTAGAGACGCGTTCGCGGACAAGAGGCCATTCGCACGCGGTAGTACCCCAAAAGTCTGGGCTGTTGCTGCCAAATCGATATCGGATAAAACCAAATCAATTTTGATAGGCGGCTTTTTAGATGCAGAATTTACCCGCCCCTTGACCGAAACCGTTCCGCCAAACAGGCGAGCGCGGCACTGTTTCACATCCAGTTGTCCGGATTTCAGACTCACGTCGACCACAGGCTCCGATAGGCGAATTTTGTCGCTAACCAAGCCTGCCATCCGCACATTCACATCCGCATCAAATCCCTTTAACCTGGAGAAATCGATCGGCTCCCGTGACCAGCGCCCATCTGGCCGCGTGCTTCCTCTACCGCCGAGTGCGCTATTCGCTGCACGTCCGCGCGCGGTAGCCGTCTTCGCAGAATTCGCGGGCGGCTGGAACAGGTCGAGCAAAATTTCGCTGGTCGAGAGATCGGCCTTTACAAAGGGCACAGTTCTGTCGGTACGCACAGCCATCGCCCCCTTGATACGAACCGGCCCTAACGCCCCATCAAGTTCCGAAAGCTTTAAGTCCTGCGGCGTCCCCGACAGTCTGAAAGCTGCAGCCAATGGACCAAGCTTTGATGCTGCGGGGCGGAAGTCGGGTGCTGCTAGGCGAACGAATTGCGCCAATTCGGGATGATTAATCGCTATGCCAAGCATTAAAGTCGGCGCATTCATAATTTGTTTGACATTACCTTCGATCGCGATCTTGGCTCCTGCCGCAGCAATGTCAGACTTTACGGCAAGCGCCTCTAATGTCCCGTCCACGCTGCCTGATAGATTCACTTTACTTAGCTCACGCATTGAGATCGGTTGTGACAACCCTAGAAATCGGAACAGCTTCCCTGGGTCGTTTACCCCCGCATGGTACTTGAGACCAATCGACGGCGTTGTGGTGAGACCCTTCAAATCCCCTGAGAAGTCAGCGCGCGCGCCGGCGAAATCGGCGACGCTTGCGCTGCGAACACTCAAATTTCCACCGATCAGGAGCCCATCGAAACGGACCTTTCTCGCCAAGCCCTTTTTCACGATTAGTTGATCGATTTCCAGGTCAATATTGGCATCGAAAGAACTAAGAAATCCCAGGGGTATTTCTTTAGAAGACGAAGTTACAGAGGTCCTTGGGCGCTTTTGAGCCAGTTCGTTAGCGGCCGGCTTGCGCGGCTGCCCAGGCAGATAAGCGTCCAAGTTCATTTGGTCAATTGCCAATCGCAAGCCGAACCCCGGCCTTTCCCGTAATGCAACCGCAAGACCACCGGTCATCGTACTGGTGTCCAAGCGGACGTTGATGTCCTGAACTTCGAGCGCAATCGGTGTAACCTTTATCTTGCTGGCGTAGGAAAAGCCCCGCAGCCTGTCCGGTGGTAGGGCGCCGGTGTCTACTCCAGACCAATCGAGTAGCGAACGCAGGTTGTCGGATGCCGCAGCGATTTCGCCATCGAAGCTCGGCTCGCCTCCGGTGAAGGACAGGAAGCCCAAAAGCGATATGTCCGAGGCACCAGGCAAAAGGGCCGAAGCCCTATCCAAGGTAACTTCGCCATTTGCCAGCGCGGCACGCAAACCGGCTTCCCGGATCACCCCACCGCGATACTGGATAACGTCTATGGCCAGATCCAAAGACGCATTGATATTTTTAGGCAATCCTAGTTTTACCGGACCGGATTTCACAGTTTTTGGCTCGTCAGACGCTGCTGGTCGTGAAGTGGATTTAGTAGGGACCGTAGTAATGGCTGTATCTTGGCTGAGAAAATCATCAAGATTCAGGCGGTTGACCGAAATGGCTATATCGACGTTCACCGGCTCGCCTAACGTCACGCTGAATGCACCATTCCCAGAAAAGGCACCAAGCTTTATCGCCGTGCCCTTTAAAGCAACCTTATCCGGCGACACCATCAGCATTCCGTCGACCGAGACGGGCTGCGCCAGTGCCGATGGCAAGTCGCCCCCCCCGGCTATTGACGCGAGTTCAACCGCGTTCGAACCGACGATTTCAAGCTTCCCAGAGAGCAATCCGGTCTGGATCGGCGGCAGCATTTTGCCGTTAAAGCGCAGCTTCGCATCAGCCTCCGTCAAAGCGGCCTTCAGCCCGATTGTGAGTGGCTGCTCCGGCTTCAACGTACCGGTCGTCAATTCGATCGAAAATGGTACACCTCGGGCAAGTGCTGACGCTTTCATGTCAAAGGGACCGGATAGCGACTGCGCTACGATCATCATCTGAAGTTGTTCGACCCTTTCGGACATGCCGGCTCGTCGATCTTCAAAACTCAAAACCCCGCCATCGACACGGACATTGGCCAACGAAATATCAAACGGTGTTTCGCTAGCTCCGCTCTCCGCCGACCCCGCACCGCTTTCCGCCACAGCAGCGATGTCAATATCCCAGCTTGCTTTGCCATCCTCGGCAACCTCAAATGCGATAACAGGCTCCACCAGCTCCAATTGCTCGACCACGATACGCCGCTCCAGCAGTGGACCGATGGATACGCGTACACGCAATTCTTGTAACCGCACCATGTCGGCCGTTTGCGCACCCTCAAAATTCGCAATACGCAACCCTGTAATACTCAGGGCAGGTTTGGGAAGTATGGAAAAAGCGATGTTGCCATCGATAGATGCGTCGCGCCCGGTATTGTCCCGTATCGCAGCGACGATCTGACCTTTGTATGAGTTCCAGTCGATGAAGCTGGGGCCGACCAAAACGGCTCCGACGAGTAGCACCACCGGCACAACAAGCGCGATGACGATCTTTTTCAAAAGAGAGCTCCGAGAGTTCGAGCGCGGACCTACCTGACATGCAACCCGGAGCGGATATCATCACCCGTTCCGAAAGTCCCCTACAATTAAGACGTTTGCGTTGTTATTTCAAATAGCGTGAGATAAATCGCCCACCTTTGTTTAAACTCGCAGAATCTTGCCGGGATTCATGATGTTGTCCGGGTCAAGGGCCTTCTTAATGCTGCGCATAACGCTAACCGCTTCGCCATGTTCGGCCGTCAAATAGTCCATTTTTCCGATGCCGACGCCGTGCTCGCCAGTGCAGGTGCCGCCCATTGCGATGGCCCGGTGATTGAGGCGGCCGATCATATCTTTAGCACGCTTCATTTCCTCCTCGCTGTTACGATCGACCAGCATCACGAGATGGAAATTGCCGTCACCGACATGCCCAACGATCGGCGCTGGAATGCCAGTCTCTTCGATGTCCCGCCGCGTGTCTGCGATGCATTCGGCCAGTTTTGAGATCGGCACACACACATCGGTGGTGATACCTTTCGTGCCAGGCTTGAGCGCCAATGCAGCGAAATAGGCGTCATGCCGCGCCTGCCAGAGATGATTACGCTCCTCCGTCCGTGTTGCCCATTGAAACTCGCTGCCGCCATATTCGTCTGAAATTGCGCCTACCATTTCCGCCTGTTCAGCGACCGATGCCTCGGTCCCGTGGAATTCATACAGTAAGGTCGGTTTGGCCTCATATTGATCGAGTTTCGAATAAGTGACGCAGGCACCCATCTGGACCTCGTCAAGGAGTTCGATGCGCGCGACGGGGATTCCCGATTGGATAGTCAGGATCACCGTATTAACCGCATCATCGACGGACGGATACTGGCAAACGGCCGCAGACATAGCTTCGGGTATGCCATACAAGCGGAGTTGGGCTTCAGTGATGATCCCGAGCGTGCCCTCCGAACCAACGAAAACACGTGTCAAATCATAGCCTGCCGCCGATTTCCGCGCGCGGCCGCCAGTACGAATGATGCGGCCATCAGCAAGAACGACCGTCAATCCAAGCACGTTTTCGCGCATTGTACCGTAACGCACCGCGTTGGTACCGCTGGCCCGTGTCGCGCTCATGCCTCCAAGCGACGCATCGGCACCGGGATCAATCGGAAAGAAAAGTCCAGTGGCGCGTAATTCTTCGTTGAGTTGCTTACGTGTAACACCAGCCTGAACCCGGCAATCAAGGTCCTCTTCGTTGACCTCCAAAACATCGTTCATTTCCGACAAGTCGATGCAGACGCCGCCATGGAGAGCCACGACGTGCCCTTCCAGCGACGTGCCCGTGCCATAGGCAATAATCGGTGCGCCATGTTTCGAACAAATCTTTGCAATCTCGCTGACCTCTTCAGTTGATTGCGCGAAAACGACAGCATCGGGCGGCACGGCATCGAAATAGTCTTCGCCATTGCCGTGATGTTCGCGCACTGGCGCAGCGGTTGACAGTCTCTCGCCTACAACAACACGAAGTTCTTCAACCAGCTGGTCCGTGACCGGCGCATAAGCAAGTTCTGCCACCATGGCATTCGTCCTTCACCCGTTCCATGTGATAAGGAAAGTACCGCGAGGCCATGCGGCCTTCAACCTTTCCCGCCACGCGATCCGAGGCGTAGACCAAATGATCGAATTGGATGGAAACCTGCTGGCTGCCGCCGGATTCATGGCCTTGGGTGGTTTTCTACGTGGATTCCTCGGTTTCGGCGGGTCGATGGCCGCCGTGCCGGGACTAAGTCTTATATATGGTCCGCTCGGGGCCGTGTCGATCGTGCTGCTGGCGGATATTGGTGCGGTGATCCAGCTGCTGCGAACCGCGATACGCGAGTCCGACAAACAAGTTGTGGCGCCCCTCGCACTAGCTTCTGTTCTCACGACGCCGCTGGGCGCATGGTTGTTGATCAATCTCGATCCTGGGGATATGCGGCGGGCAATAGCAATTACCGTTCTCGGCTTCGTGATAGTTCTGATACTCGGCTGGCGGTACCAACGCCCCCCCTCCCTGCCAGTCGTAATAGGTGTGGGCACTGTCGGTGGCGTGCTCAGCGGCAGCGCAGGAATGGGAGCACCGCCAGCGGTTTTGTTCCTCCTATCCGGACCTCATGGGCACAAAGCGGTGCGTGCGAACATTATCGGTTACCTGGCCGTTGCCAATATGACGGCGCTTGTCACCATCTGGCTGCATGGTGCTCTTACTGTAGATATACTGTGGCGAGCACTTGTCTTGGCACCACCCTATCTAATAGCGATTTGGATTGGTGGGCGACTTTTCCATAACGCTTCAGAAATATTCTTCCGCTACGCCGCCCTGGCCACGACAGCAGTAATTGGGGTCTACGCACTGCTCGCGTGATCAACGCAACAGGTAGCGGATTTTTAACTGCCCTGCCACCGAAGACGACTTAAACCGGGACGTTACGCATATCGTTTCATAGCGTTCGCCAAAAATTTGCGGCTGCATAGTATGATCCTCGGCTCGCCGCGTCCCTCGATACGAATCGTATAGGGCCCAACCTGCACGCCAATGCGCAGTGTCACGAAGGCGAACAAAACGTCTTCCGGTATGCTGGAGGAGATGACCTGATCCTACGTCAGCAAGATGATGATGAGTTAAAACAAACCTTATTCAACGTAATAAGCACAAAATTGGCCATCGGTTGTGTTTTTAAAAACACATTTGTGTTCAACACGACACGCAAGGATTGCTGACGCGCGTGCGTCACTTGGCTAGGAAATTACGATGCCTAGCAAAAATGTCTTCGAATTCGTTCAGGTACGGATTTTACGACTGGCTTGCGGTGCTCTGGCCACCCTGGCCCTAATCGGCAACGCAATTGATACACACGCCGAGCAAATGGCTGTCGAATTGATCCTCGCCATCAACTGTTCTTCAAGTGTCTAGCCCGTAGAATATGCCTTCCAGATGCAAGGAGTCGCCGACGCGGTTCGCTCAACTGAAGTTATTCAAGCCATAACCTCCGCGACGCCAAATGGCGTGGTGGTCACGTTTTCGCAGTGGTCAGGTGAAAGGATTCAGATTCGGGCGCTATACTGGGCCTAAGCTGCCGTTCCGCCAACTGTTAGACCGTCGATGCGCATGGTCGGTTGACCGACCCCTACGGGAACACTTTGTCCGTCCTTCCCACAAGTTCCTACACCAGGATCAAGCGCCATATCGTTGCCGATCATGCCAACCCGCATCATCGCATCCGGGCCGTTACCGATCAGTGTCGCCCCCTTAACCGGCGCGCCAATCTTGCCGTCTTCCACCATGTAGGCTTCCGTGCAGCTGAACACAAACTTGCCGCTTGTGATATCGACCTGGCCGCCTCCGAAATTGACCGCGTATAGACCGTTTTTGACTGAATCTAGTATCTCTGCAGGATCCTTGTCGCCATCCAGCATGTAGGTATTGGTCATGCGCGGCATGGGAGCGTGCGCGAAGGATTGGCGGCGCCCATTGCCAGTTGCAGCGACGCCCATCAGGCGCGCATTCATGCGATCCTGCATGTAACCGACGAGCTTGCCGTCCTCGATCAGTACGGTGCGTGAGGACGCAGTTCCCTCATCATCGATTGTGATGGAGCCCCGTCGGTCCGCGATCGTACCATCATCAACGATGGTAACGCCGGGCGACGCCACACGCTCTCCCATCAAACCAGCGAAGGCCGAAGTCTTCTTGCGGTTGAAGTCGCCTTCCAGCCCGTGCCCAACCGCTTCGTGCAGCAGGACCCCGGGCCACCCCGGCCCAAGCACGACCGTCGTCTCACCGGCGGGGGCGGCAACTGAGTCAAGATTGACAACCGCCTGGCGCAACGCTTCATCAGTTTGTGCCTGCCAGGCCTCTGGCTGCACAAAACTCTCATAAGCCAACCGACCGCCGACACCGTGGCTGCCGCTCTCCATCCGGCCCCCATCGGCCACAACGACGGAGACATTTAGCCGGACCAGCGGCCGAATATCGGCAACCCGGATCCCTCCAGCACGGATGATCTGCACCGCCTGCCATTCGCCTGCGAGCGACGCTGTAACCTGACGCACACGCTGATCCTTGGCCCGCGCGTAAGCATCAATTTCTGTCAGGAGCTTGACCTTTGCCTCAAAATTCATCTGTCCAAGCGGGCTTTCTCCGGAATATAGGCTGTGGTTTGTCGCGACCGGCCCATCACCCTGGCTGCCAGTATGACCCGCCTGCACTGCTCGCACGGTCTGCGCGGCCCGCTTGATCGCCGGTTCTGTCAGTTCGGCGGAATGCGAATAACCGGTCGCTTCACCAGCGGTCGCCCGCAACCCAAACCCCTGCATCGTATCGAAGCTAGCGTTGCGGACGCGTTTATCGTCGAAACTCACGCTTTCCGCCTGGCAGTACTCCAGATATAATTCGCCATCGTCAGCGTTCTGCAGCGCATCATCAACAATTGTTTCTGTGCGCGCGCGATCGAGCCCCGAACGGTTGAAGAACAATTCGTCAGTTGTCGAGAGATCGGACAAGTTCGGCCCTTTCCTATTACCGCTCCAGCTATCTGGTGCGGATTTCCATCAGCTAAATTACGACGAATACCGTGGTGAGTACATCGCCAATCCCATCTTTCAATCAAACAGATAGCGCAGACGGATTCCATAAAAAAGTGATCCATCGGCGGCATAGAAAAGACTACGAGGCCCTGCACCTGACCGAAGTCAAAGTTGGCGGTTATGTCAGCGAGGATGATATCAAGCAGCTTTAAAGCAACTTCGGTTCCGACTAAATTCCGGCGATCGCGTAAAATGTGACAGCCGCCCTCGTTAGAGAATTGAGCATTTTGCAATTTCCTCGCCCCGTTAAAGGGACGAATACCGCAACTATGCACGGACATTACCAATCAAATTAAAATAATTTGTCGGGGTATGAGATAATGAATAGTCGCGTGCCTTCTGTGTTACGCAACCAATTGCGTCTTAACGATAGTCCAATTGTCGGAGAAATTTAGGGCATGGCCGACCAAACGATCAAATCAACAAACATCACCACAGTCGAAAGTCGCGTCACGTTGCAGGACAGAATCAAGCGCAGCGGTCATCGGGGCGGCGTGCTCTGGTTCACCGGTCTCTCCGGCTCTGGGAAATCGACCCTTGCGATTGAGCTGGAAAGGCGACTGTTCAATATTGGCTACAATGTGTTTGTGCTCGACGGCGACAATGTTCGGCACGGCCTTTCCTCTAACCTGGGTTTCTCACCGGAGGATCGCACCGAAAATATTCGCCGTATCGGTGAGGTCGGGGCGTTATTCGCCAATGCCGGCTTCATTGTGATCGCCGCGTTTATCTCGCCGTATCGTGCGGACCGCGATCGTGCGCGCGAGGCAGCGGGCGAAGGCTTTCATGAAATTTACGTCGACGCGGATCTGTCACTGTGTGAATTGCGCGACCCTAAAGGTCTCTACCAAAGGGCACGGCGTGGCGAGATTCCTGAGTTCACTGGCATTTCGGCCCCGTACGAAGCGCCGACATCTCCTGAGTTCACCATTGATACGGGTGCATTGGACATAGCCAGATCGGTCACAGCACTGGCCGAATACGTCGCAAAAAAATTTATCCAACAGTCCGGCTAACGCGGAAAACCCAACCGCCCCACCTCAAAGGCGTTAGGAACTTTAACACCGGCAGCGCCATCGACTGTTCCAGCACTTTTTCGGTTTTCAATACAGAAGCCAGGTCGGGGTATGCCGCCGGAACCGCAAGAACCATAGGGTCAGCGACGGCAATCCATCTGAACATCGCAACCTCAAGACTAATCTGGCCAACCAAACTCCAGTTGAGCACAACCCGTGTGCTGCAAACCGACTTGGCCACATTTGCGAGATCGGAAACCGGCCGGACCTGCAATGCGCTCACCGCATAGGTATCAATCCTGGTTTAAAAACGCTTGCAGGGGGGATGGGGGCACAGGCGACAGCCGCTAGGCGACCGCGCCACTTTTCCGCAACGCAGCGATTCGGTCGGTCGGCAGCCCCCAGGCGGCGAGGGCCTCATCTGTGTGCTGACCCGGCTCCGGCGGCGGCCCCTGCACAGCGCCCGGCGTACGACTGAAACGCGGCGCCGGCCCTGGCTGCACGATTCCGTCTACCTCGACGAATGTGCCGCGCGCCTGGTTATGCGGGTGTTCTGGCGCCTCAGCCAAACTCAGTACCGGAGCAAAGCATATGTCCGTACCTTCCATCTGTTCGCACCACTCGGCTCGTGTCTTTGTTTTGAAAATTGCGGCAATACGCTCCTTCATTTCCGGCCAATGAGAGCGGTCTGCCTGCGCCGGCAGATTGGCCAAGTCGAGGCCGAGTGCCTCGATCAGCATGGCGTAGAATTGAGGCTCATTCGAACCGACACTAATATGCTTCCCGTCCTTAGTCTCGTAGACATTATAGTGATGGCAGCCACCATCGAGACGGTTCATCCCACGCTGATCCAAGTGGTTTCCCGCCGCATATGCACCATAGCAGCTCGCCATAAGAGAAGATGCGCCATCAACCATCGCTGCATCGACCACCTGGCCTTTGCCAGATTTCATCGCTTCGAGAAGTGCACTGACCACGCCGAAGGCGAGATACACACCACCGCCGCCAAAATCAGCTACAAGGTTCAAGGGTGGTAACGGAGCCTCAGGCGAGCCGATCGCGTGCAGTGCACCGGTCAGCGCGATATAGTTGATATCGTGAGCCGCCGCATTCGCCATCGGCCCGTCCTGTCCCCAGCCAGTCATGCGCCCGTAGACCAATTTCTCGTTGCGAGCAAAGCAATCCTCCGGTCCGATGCCCAAACGCTCGGTTACACCAGGCCTAAAGCCCTCGATCAAAGCGTCAGCACCCTCAACCAACTCCAGCACCGTTTTAACACCGTCCGGATTTTTCAAGTCCACAGCGATTGACTGACGGCCGCGATGCAGTGTCGCGAATTTGTGGGGCGTCGGCGGCTTGATCCCTACGGCACTCGCCCGGTCGACGCGCAGCACAGTAGCGCCCATATCAGCCAGTAGCATGGCGCACATCGGTCCCGGCCCAATGCTAGCGATCTCAACGACTTTCATTCCCTCTAGCGGTCCCATGACCTGTCCCCTTTCGGTAATTCGGTTTGACTTAATTATTCACCTTCGCGGCCAGGCGGCAAGCGGCGGCGGTTTGCCACTGCCCTGTCACTCGCCAACACGCGCACAGCTCCTTAGACTGCGGTGTACCCAAACTCATTTCTCAGGGGCTCCAAAATGTCCGATCTTGTCACCTTCAAAAAGCACGGCGCCATCGGCGTCATTACCGTCGATAACCCACCGGTCAACGCCTTAAGCCCAGGTGTACCCGAGGGTATTGTCGACTGCGTGAGCAAAGGCAATGCTGATCCCGAGGTGAAGGCCATGGTACTACGTGGTGCCGGGCGCAGTTTCATCGCTGGTGCGGACATCAAGTTCTTGGGGCAAAAAAAAACCAAAGCTGCTCTCACCTACCGTTCGATTATCGACGAAAGCGCCAAGCCCATAGTCGCGACAATACACGGCTACGCGCTAGGCGGCGGATTGGAGACGGCACTCGCTTGCCAATACCGTGTCGCGACCGAGGACGCCAAGGTAGGACTACCTGAGGTACTGATAGGTGTACTGCCGGGCGGTGCAGGCACGCAGCGCCTGCCACGGTTGATTGGGCCGAAGGCAGCGCTGGAAATGATCGTTACCGGCCGTCACGTTCCTGCGCCCGAGGCAAAGAGGCTTGGCATTCTCGATGATCTGGCCGCAAATAAAGACATCTTGCTTGATACTGCCATCGCCCACGCCAAGAAGATCGCAGATGTGCGGCCTCTGCCACGAATTCGCGATGACGACTCCAAACTGGCAGAGGCCAAGGAGGACCCAGGTATGTTCGACGCCATGCGCAAAAAAATCGCACGCCGTGCCCGCAACCAAAATGCACCGCAGAATTGCATCAAATGCGTTGAGGCTGCAGTCACTCTGCCCTTTGACGAGGGCATCGCGCGCGAGCGTGAGCTGTTCGACGAGTTGGTCATGGCCGACGAAGCGAAGTCGTTGCGCTATGCCTTCTTCGCCGAGCGCCAGGCAAACAAAATTCCTGATATCGATAAGTTCGTAAAAGGCCGCACCGTCGTGTCCGGCGCGGTAATTGGTGCGGGCACCATGGGCGGCGGAATCGCCATGTGCTTCGCCGATGCGGGCATTCCCGTCAAACTATTGGAGATGAACCAAGAGACGCTTGACAGGGGCCTTGCTAAGATCCGGTCTAATTACGAGACCAGTGTCAAGCGTGGCAGCCTAGCCGCCGACCAAGTTGACAAGCGTATGAGCCTCATAGAGCCAGTGCTCGAATTCGAATCCATCAGCGATGCCGACATTGTCATTGAGGCAGCGTTCGAGGAAATGAATGTTAAAAGGGACGTGTTCGGCAAGCTCGACGTAGTGATGAAGGACGGTGCCGTACTCGCTTCCAACACTTCCACCCTAGACATCGACGAGATCGCCGGTGCCACCAAGCGCCCAGCCGACGTGCTTGGCACCCATTTCTTCAGCCCAGCTAATGTAATGAAACTGCTGGAGATTGTGCGCGGCAAGGATACAGCAAAGGAAGTTGTTGCCACTTGCATCGCCCTAGCCCGCACCCTAGCCAAGGTCGGCGCGGTATGTGGCAATTGCGACGGCTTCCTGGCCAACCGCAGCCGCGCGCCCTTCCAGACCGAAATGAATATCCTGGTCGAGGAAGGCGCCAAGCCGCAGCAGATCGACAAGGTCATGTACGAATTCGGCTACCCGATGGGACCGTTTGCAGTGGGCGACCTGGCCGGGCTAGACATCGGCTACGCCGTGCGCCAGCGCCGCAAAAAGGAAAGCCCGAACGAGTACCGCGCCCTCCCTATCCCCGACCGGCTTTGCGAAATGGGTCGATATGGCCAAAAGACAGGTGCCGGCTGGTTTAAATACGAAAAGGGCGACCGAACCCCGCATCCCGACCCAATTGTCGACGAGGTCATCACAAAAGTTGGCAAGGAACTCGGCATCAAACAGCGCAACGACTTCACCGACGAGGAAATTCTGCACCGACTTCTCTTTGCAAGTGTAAACGAAGCCGCCAAAATCCTCGAAGAGGGTATCGCCTACAGGGCTAGCGATATTGACGTAATGTGGCTAAACGGTTTCGGCTTTCCCCGCTACCGCGGCGGGCTGATGTTCTGGGCTGACAGCATTGGCGTGAAGAACATTCACGCGCAGATGGTGGAATGGCAGGAAAGATACGGTGACCGCTGGAAGCCGGCCCAGATGATTGAGGCGCTGGCGGCAAGCGGGAATGGATTCCTCGAGAGGTAGATGAAAGTTTCCTAATCCGAAAATAGCACCCACTATTCGCTTAATCTCCAAGAACGCGAACGATCGCACAATAGTGATAAGCTTTTGACATTTAATCGGTCCGCTTTGCCATGGATCCCACATGTCAACGGCACTTAAAGCGATGACAGCCGGTGCGCATGGCTATTTCCATGACCCGAACTCCGTTACACTTAAATGAAGTAATGAAGGCAGTATGTATCGTAGAAACTGCCCTCGCCGTTGCAAAACAGCCGCTTCATTTCCTACTGCGTCGGTATGGTAAAAGGCTGCCCATGAAAACCTGGTTCATCATTAGCATCACGGTCTTTGCTGTACTGACCCTTTACGGGCTTTACAGCGGTAAGCTCGCCTTGCCGTAATTGGCCAGCTCCCTTCCTTCCCCTCCCAAGCGCGCTCCGCTACCATTCATCCACACATACAGAACATCCAGCAGAGGAACGACCCATGTCCAACCGCAACTTCCATGACGGAAAGCGCGAACATGCAGTCGCGCTCAGTAATTCGATACGCACGTCGGAATTCGATTCGATCGAGGTAAAACCGGTTAATCCGGTGATCGGGGCGGCGGTGTCCGGGGTGGACATGACGCGTGAGTTACCGGCGGCGCAGGTCGAGGACCTGACCCAAGCATTAGCTGATCACAACGTACTTTTCTTCCGCGATCAGCCAAAACTAACGGCGGAGCAACAAATTGCCTTCGGGCGCCGGTTCGGGCCACTGCACGTCCATCCGAATGCAGCCAAGCACAAGATGCATCCGGAGTTGTTCGTCATCCACACCCACGGCGACTCGGTCGTCAACAACGGTTCAGACTGGCATACCGATGTGTCCAGCGACCCGGAGCCACCAATGGCGACAATCCTGCAGATCCATCGCAGCCCGCCACTGGGCGGCGACACGATCTTCGCTAATATGTACGCCGCCTACGACGCCTTATCTGAGCCGATGAAGATCTACCTGAACGGGCTCAAGGCGCTGCACGATCCGGAACGAGCACATCGCGGGCGCTTTGCCGAGAAAGGCGTCGACGATACAGGCAAGAAATTCACCAACGCGATCCACCCCGTCGTGCGCACCCACCCCGTATCGGGCCGGCAAGCCCTCTACGTGAACGAAGTATTCACGCAACAGATTATGGATATCCCTGGCCCGGAGAGCGATGCGATCCTCACCTACCTGTTCCAGCACATGGCGCGGCAGGAATTCCAAGTGCGCTTCCAGTGGCAGGACAATTCTATAGCCTTCTGGGACAACCGTTGCACCCAGCATCTGGCGATGTGGGACTACTGGCCGGCTGAACGGTGCGGCAACCGGGTTACGATCAAGGGCGACGCGCCTTTCTATCGTTCTAACTAAGAACCGATCAGTCTACCATCCCCGCAGCGTGGCCGCTGGCCGTAGCGAAGAGCATCTCCTGCGGCGCACGGGCGTCACCAACGAGAACGACTTCGATACCGGCGGCGCGAAGAGGGGCAGCCAAAGCATCGTCCGGCACACGCGGAGTAGCGTAGGTCAGTAAAACCAGATCTTCGATCATGGTTATGTCACCATTGTAAATGTTAACTAGTTCAAGCTGGCCCTCGGCTGCCCGATCACTCCACCGTGGCTCAGCGAGGCTAACGATCTCGATGCGATGCTCGGCCAAGCGACGCAGGATGCCCTGGCGGGTGACCAGAGGCACGTCCGTAGCAACGCTGTCACGCGGAGTTACGATGACGGTGCGAGCGAAACGCCCGGCGAGCGCCTCCGCTGCGGCGTAGGTGGCTTCAGTGTGGTCAGTGTCGTAGAGAACTACCGCGCCAGGCTGTCTTGTCTCGATGCGTAAAATGTCAAGCAACGCCGCGCGCAAATCCGGGACCCAGCCTTCTTTGCGCACACCATCCGGTAACCAGTCGGGCGGGATCATCCTCGACCCGGTCGCGAGGATCACCCGATCAGGCTTTAGAGCAACTACATCTTCCATTGTCGCCTTGCGTCCCAGACTGAGCGTCGCTCCGGCCCGTTTCGCAGCGACCATCTGGAAATCGTACACCGAGGAAACAGTTTCACCGCCGGGCAGGCGCTCGCGGAGCCGCGCCTTGCCGCCAACCTCATCCGAAGCGCCAATAACCGTTACTTCGTGACCGCGAGCAGCGGCGATCCAGGCAGCTTCCATCCCAGCAAGACCAGCGCCGATCACAACGACCCGTTTCAAATTGTCAGCCAATTCAGGTTTAAAATCGACTTCATTGTCATGAGCTACGCACGGATTATTGACGCAAGCGACCGGGATCTGCTGGGTCACGATCGTGCCCCAACAAGTGTTGCAGCTGAGGCAATATCGGATGTCCCAGGTCCGGCCCGCCCGCGCTTTGTTGGGCCAAGCCGGATCAGCCAGCAGGGTGCGGCCCATGCCAATGAGCTGAGCCTCGCCTCGGGCCAAAATGCCGTCAGCCTCCGCCGGGTCGGTGATTCGACCGAGCGCCATCAACGGCACCCCGTGAAGCGCTGCCTGCAAGTCCTTGATGAAACCCATATACGGCATAGGCGCACCGTGCCGGTCTGGTGTGTGCATTTCCAAGGTCCGGGAATGCGCCCCGCCGGCGAAGCAGACATAGTCGACATTACGGGTAACCGTCAGACGATCGGCAATTTCAGCAGCCTCCGCCGGGCCGATCGAACCAGGCACACCATCGTCGCCAGGCAGTTTTAGCCCAACGATGAAATCCGCTCCACAGGCATCGCGCAAGGCCGCAACCAATTCCGCTACAATGCGTACACGCCCGTCCCAACTGCCACCGAAGTCGTCATCCCGCCGGTTCGAGTGCGGCGAAAGGAACTGGTGGAACAGGTGACCGTGGCCACCGGAGATCTCAACACCTGAAAAACCGGAGGCTTTGAGATAGGAGGCAGATTCCGCGATTTCCGCGATCAGACCGCGGATCTCGTCCACAGTCAGGGCGCGCGGCACGGTCCACGATAGATCGTCCGGCAAGGCCGATGCGCCAATCGCCTCCGGGTTACGGCCGGGGAAGTGCCGCCCTCGGCCGGCGTCCTGAATCTGTCCAATCAGCCGACAATCCTGTCCTTCTACGGCATCGGCCAACCGCTTCAGCGCATCCGGATCATCCCGACGCCAGACCTGAACTCGCGGCAGATTTGCCTGGTGGCGCATTGTGCCCAGCGGTTCCGTCACCGTCATAGCCGCGCCGCCTTTAGCTCGGTTGGCGTGATACCGGATCTGTCGGTCGGTCACCTTGCCCTCCGGCGTCGACAGGGTAGTCATCGAGGCATGCGCTATGCGATTGCGCAACCGCTTTCCGGCAAGTGTGAACGGAGTGAAGAGCGCGGCGAAATCGCCGTTGTCGGTCATGGAAGCCCTCGAGACGCAGTGTTTACCGTAACGTGCCGCATCAGACTGTCCCGGGGCAAACCCACAATTTCAACTTATCCGCCAACTTGCCTTAGATTGTAACCATCACATGCGGAGCGACTTCATCATGCCCTCAAAGCGCGACCTACGTTTATTGCCGAAGGCACATTTGCACCTTCATCTTGAAGGGGCGATGCGACCTACAACATTGGAGGCGTTCTGCACGCGCTACGACATCGAGCGACCCCCGGACACTCGGGGAAAGCATTTCGAGGATTTTTCCGGCTTCAATGCAATTTATCAAGCCGCAACACGCTGCATCCGAACGCGGGACGATCTTACGCTGCTAATCCAAGAAGTCGCAGAGGACGCGGCAGCCGAGGGCGTCTGGTGGATCGAGCCCGCCTTCGATGCCGATCGTTATAGCGATGCGCGGACGGACGCCCGCCACTACCAGTTATCTGCTTCGCAGGAGGAAGTGTGGGCCTTTGCACTCACGGCAGCGGAAGCGGCAAGCAAGGCGACAGGGGTCGGCATCGGCTTCATCTCAGCGATCGACCGCAGCCGTCCGGTCGAACAGGGGTTGGCACGCGCGCAGGCAACCGCCGCATTGGTGCACAAGGACGCGCACCAGATCATGTGCGGTGCGGACAGTGTGACGGGATATCATCCAGGCATTGTCGCTATCGGACTGCACGGCCCAGAAGAGGGCTTTCCACCCGAACCATTTGTCGAGCCTTTCCGCGTCGCTATCGAGACCGGGCTGATGTCAGCTCCGCATGCGGGCGAGATCGCCCCGATCCCGGGTGGCGGGGCCGCCTCGGTCGTAGGCGCACTCGATCATCTCAGCGCCGACCGGTTAGGCCATGGTGTGCTCGCAGTGGAGGACCCCGCTCTGATTGATCGATTGGCCAACGAAAAGGTATGCCTCGACGTCTGCCCGAGCTCAAACCTGCAGCTCAACGTGTTCCCTTCAATCGAAGAACACCCCTTACCCCAATTACTCGAAGCTGGTGTTCGCTGTTCTCTCGGCAGCGACGACCCGCTGCTATTTGGACCCGACTTAGTCGATGAATACGAACTGTGCCGGAATGAGATGGGTCTCGGTGACGACCAACTAGCTGCGATGGCTCGCAATTCCTTCATACACAGCGGTGCGCCAACAACGTTGAAGGCGGCCGGGCTTGCGGCAATCGATGCGTGGCTTTCCCAGGGCGGCTAGGAACCGCTTCGTAGCAGCCGACCCGGCAACGCGCCAGTCGCCATCCCGTCCCTCCAAATCGGTTCACCCGCTAACAGCGTCGCATCGAATCCTTTAGAGCGTTGCACGAGGCGTTTACCACCGGCCGGCAGGTCATACTGGATCTTCGGCGACTGCAGCTGCAACTCATCGTAATTGACGATATTGATGTCGGCGCGAAGTCCCGTTGCGATACGGCCGCGATCGGTGAGCCCGATCGCTTCGGCATTGACCGCAGTCAAACGGTGGACCATATCCTCAAGCTCGTGTTTCGGGCCACGCGTCCGGTCGCGAGTCCAGTAGCTGATCGTGTGCGCCATGTCAGTTGCGTCGCACATCACACCCACATGCGCACCGCCATCGCCTAGGCCAATCAGGGTGTTCGGGTGACCCAGCATCTCGTGGACGACCGCAAGGTCGCCATCAGCATAATTCGTCGTCGGCCGATAGAGGATACCTCGCCCACCCTTTTCTAACATCAGGTCATAGGCGAGTTCCGCCGGCGCGCTACCCTGCCGTTTCGCCTTAGCAGCTATACTGGTTTCCGGGTCCGGTTCATATTGCGGAGGATCGCCGAAGGGGAAGATGCGGTCCCACTGTTGAAAGCGGCGCTGCCGTTCCTCATTTCCACAAGGCTCCGTGACCAGACGCTCGCGGAGTGCTGGATCGCGCAGCTTCTCAAGCCGCGCTTCAAAATCAAGTTCCTCCACCTCCCGCCAACTCGGACAAGCCCGGAATGGATTGAGCGACAGCTCAAAACCAAGCAACACGCTGGTCGGTCGCCCCCGGATCTGGGCCGTCAGTTTGAGCCCTTCCGCGTTGGCCGCGGCGACCCGGTCGAGAAGATCCCGCCATTGATCGGGCCGGGACTCCTTTTGCAGGAGGGTCATTGTCAATGGCCTTCCCGACCGCTCCGCTATCCGCAGTCGCAGGTCGAACTCCTCGTCGATAGCATCATCGAAATCGCCCACAGTCTGAATCCAGCCACGGCCAACCGGTGCGATTGCATCAGCTATCTCCAACAACTCTTCTTCTGCAGCTCCGTATGACGGAATCGGCTCACCAGTGGCCGTCCGATGTTGCAGTAGCCGCGAGGTCGAAAACCCAAATGCACCCGCCCGAATCCCTTCCGCCGCGAGCCGCGCCATCTCGGCCCGGTCTTCTGCCGTCGCTTCTTCGCGGTTAGCCCCACGCTCGCCCATGACAAATACGCGCAGCGCAGCATGCGGAACCTGCGTTGCCACATCAACGTCGAATTGTCGGACTTCGAGACTGTCGAGATAGTCGGGAAAGCTCGCCCAATTCCAGGGCAACCCCTCCTTCATCACCACCTCAGGAATATCCTCGACCCCCTCCATCAGCGAGATCAGCATATCATGATGATCTGGCCGCACCGGCGCGAAACCAACGCCGCAATTGCCCATCAGCACCGTCGTGACGCCATTGCAGGAAGATGGCAAAATTTGGTTCGCCCAGGTGACCTGCGCGTCGTAATGAGTATGAACGTCAACGAAGCCAGGCATGACCAGTCGGTCCCTAGCATCGATTTCTTCCTGCCCGGTCGCAGCGACTTTTCCTACTTCCACAATACGCCCATCCGAAATCGCAACGTCGGCGTCCTTCATCCGTGCGCCGGTCCCGTCGACAACGGTGCCCCCACGGATGACCAGATCCAGCTTCTTATTCATATTATAAAGCTCCAAAAGGGTCGTACCGTTGCAGCATAGTGCTTCACCTCCCCAGCGGTAAAATCTATCGTTGTCATCCTTCCTCGCGGAAGGCCCCGTGCGCACCATCTTCCATCGGCGCAATATCAAACGCGCGGTGCAAACGACCAAGCGCAATGAATGCACCCGTTACCAGGCCAAGTTCGATGATCTCTGCATCGGTAAAAATATCGCGTATCCCGATCATGAAGGCTTCGTCCATCGTATCGTGTGCGATGGCCATCCGTTCCGCAAAATCGAGCGCCGCTGCTTCCCGCAGCGATCGCTCCGAAGCATCGGAAAGTTTCGCGAATAATATATCATATTCACCAGGCTCCCCCGCCGAGGGTGCGCGGCTGAGCTGTCAGCGCCGACAGTCGTTCAGTTCGGCAATGCGCAGCCGGACCAATTCCTTTAGGGCAAAGGGCAACAATCCTTTGAACTTGGCAGGCAAGTAGAATTCCAAAAAACCCTTGAACAAGGACGGGTGATGACCATAAACGCCAAACATCTCGTCACCATCGGTCGCTTTCATCATCTCTCGAAGGTCGGCATCGTCGATCGCATCTAAAGGCAGAACTTCCAATCGTGCCATGAGTTACTCCTTAGTTGGGTCCGAAAGCTTAGGGTGCAATCCACTCGGCGCGACAAGCGCCCGAAGCATCCCACTGGAAAACAGCCCGTTGATGGCCTCTAGCAAGAAGATATAACCATTCCAGCCGTTCGACAGTCAGCACGACCGCACAGAAATTCTCAAAACCTGAGTCCTCGCTGACGTCGTTTTGTATCGGCGCAGGTGGCGGCGCCGAAACAGTAGCGCCGGTCGCATCCGTTGCCGCATAACACAAGCGGCTCATTGGAGCGCTTTCTTCCCATGCCGCCCGAGCAGTATCGTCCAAGTGGTGGATCCTGGAACAACCCGCGAAACGAAGTTGCGTTTGAATAGACGGGTCGTAGACGTGCAGAGCAAACCGTGGTTCCGCTGCAAGCTCTTGTATTTTTGGCGACCGGTTGTCGGTATGAAACCGCAAAATGCGGCGCTCGGCGTCCACTTCTCGTAACACCACCGTGCGCAGGTTCGGCGCACCATCGCTGGCAACCGTTGCAATGGTCGGCAGGTGGAAAGCCGATTTCCGATCTGTCGCTCCGGCTAGGATCAACCGCCAGGCATCCGTCAGCACTTGAGTCAAAATGGGTATATCTAAATAAGTCACGATGTCGAATGCCCTTCTGGGTCAAGTCTGGTGCAGACTGTTTCGCGATTGACCGCCACGACACACAGCCTCTTAGCGTAAAACTGACATTACTTCGGCCTCAAACTGTTCCAGCCGGTCAAGCGTATTAGAAAGGTCGCTGCCGTCGCCACCTATAAGGAAATGCTGTAGACCCGCTTCGGCGAAGCGCCCGATATCATCGACGATCGCCGTAGCGCTACCGGTAAAAGTAAGCCGGTCGCCTTTCCACCCTTCCTGTTCGTCGCCGATGCGGCAATAGATTGCCAATAGTGCTCCTTCCACGGATTGTGGATCGCGGCCGGCCACCTCTGCTTCCTCACGAACATCTGCGAGCGCTGCCCCATAGCGCTCTGCCGTGTCGAGCGGTGCGCGCGGGTTCGCGGCGACCGGGTACCAACCGTCGCCATAGCGACCAGTGCGACGACGGGCCGGCTTGCTTTCCCCACCGATCCAAATCGGCGGGTACGGCGTTTGCAGCGGCTTCGGCGCAAACAACAAATGCTCGAAGGCAGCAAAATCGCCAGATTGCGATGGATGATCCGCAGTCCAAAGTTCGCGAAAGGCTTCGATATACTCATCCGAAGCCGCAGCTCGATCGGCGAAGTTTGGGCCGCCCAGCAGGGCGATCTCTTCGGCCATCCAGCCGACACCGACACCAGCGGTTAGTCGTCCCTTGGAAAGCACATCGACTGTAGCAAGCATTTTTGCGGCAAGTACCGGATGGCGATGCGGCAAAACCAGAACCGATGTAAGCAAGCGGATTTTGCTGGTCGCCGCGGCAACAAAACTCAACGCTGTCACCTGCTCCAGGGACACCCCGGTATCCTGGGCGAAGAACTTACCTGACGCAGAGTAAGGATAGGCACTATCGACCTCGGTCGCGACGATCACATGGTCGCTCATGCCAAAATGTGCGAAACCGAGTGCCTCACATTTTTGTGCGACGGCAGTCAGCGAATCTGGTTCGCCCGCGATTCCGCGCGACCCAAAATGAACCCCGAACTTCATCAGCTCCTCCTCTAACAAACCGAGCGAGACTAGCACAGGACTCGGCGTTCCTATCCATGGGGTAGTGCTTGTATGGTAGGCCATGTTTGCAAGGGGAGACCGTTTCGGTGAACGATACACTCGGCGCCTACAACATTGACGACCTGCGACGAAAAGCAAAAAAACGACTGCCACGCGGTATTTTCGAATATGTCGATCGCGGCGCGGAAGATGAGATCGCCCTGCGCCACAACACCCAAATCTACCGCACGCTCAAGATTAAGAACCGTGTGCTGATGGACGTCTCCAATCGGACGACCAAAACGGAAATCTTCGGACAGAAGTTCACCATGCCTTTCGGCATCTCGCCGACCGCATCTGCTGGATTAGTGTGCGAAGGTGGCGAAGTGGGCCTGGCGAGAGCAGCGGCACGAATGGGTGTGCCCTGTACGGCAGCGACCAGTGCGCTCACACCGATGGAGGAGATCTACGAGGCAGGAAACGGCAACATTTGGTTCCAACTGTACATGTGGACCAATATGGATCTGACCATGCGTTTCGTTGAGAGAGTGAAGGCGACTGGCTTCGAAACAATGCTGATCACTGTCGACGGGCCGGTCCCATCGAACCGAGAGTATAATTATCGTAACGGCTTCGCCATGCCGCTGCGCTACTCGCCGCGGCTAATCGCGCAGATTGGGGCCAATCCCAGCTGGTGCATACGAGTACTGGCGCCGCAATACCTGAAACGCGGTCATTTCCGAAAGGTGAACAACCCACCGGAACTGGCCAGCAAGCTGACCCAAATCGCGGTCGAGACCGCCTACACCAAACCCGCCGCTCAGAACTGGGACGACATAAAACGAATCCGCGACACCTGGCCAGGGAATCTTCTAGTCAAGGGATTGCAGAGTGCCGAAGACGCTGCGATAGCTGCCAGTCTCGGACTACAAGGGGTGGTGCTGTCAAACCATGGTGGTCGTTATCTCGATTCCGCACCGGCCCCTCTGGAGGTTTTACCGGAGGTGCGTGCCGCGGTCGGCAATAAAATCAAAATCCTGATAGACAGCGGCGCCCGACGCGGGGGCGACATCGTCAAGGCGATCGCACTAGGTGCCGATATGGTAATGTCCGGCCGACCCACTTTGTACGGATCGGCCGTCGCAGGCGAGGCCGGTTCCTACCGAGCACTGGAAATTTTCCAAACCGAAATGAACCGAGTAATGGCGCAGATAGGTGTTAACCGGATCGACGAGTTGGGTCCGCACATTTTCTGGAACCCACCCAACTGGGTGACAGATCCGAACTGCAACTAACCCCTTGATCATCAGGTCTTAGACCGGCTCAATGCGGATCACGTAACAGGGGGTTGATTTGCCTACACAGGAAACACACCGCGCCGGTGGAATCGGCGCACCGCTGCCGCGGGTCGAAGATTTTCGTTTGCTGACAGGACGAGGCCGTTATGCAGGCGACGTCTTTCCAGATAACCTTTGCCACGCTGCCCTAGTCCGCTCGCCTCATGCCCACGCTCGGATTCACTCGATTGACGTATCAGCCGCAACGGCGATGCAAGGTGTCCTCACTGTGCTGTCCGGGGCAGACGCAGCGGCGGATGGCTTAGGTCCAATACCACATAATCCGGACTGGGCCGGTCCGCCGGATGCTGAACTACGGTTGCCCGAAGGTTTCGAAGTCTATCTGACGGAAAACACACCCCTGCCACGTAACACGGTACGTTACGTGGGCGAAGCTGTCGCACTCGTGATTGCGGAAACCGCGACACTGGCCGTCGAGGCCGCTGAATTGGTCGAGGTAGATTACGCACCCTTGCAGCCAATCGTCCGGGCCCGCGAGGCGATAGCGCCGGAAGCGCCGCGGCTTTGGTCGGACTGTCCCAATAATTTGGCCCTTACCTGCGAAGTTGGTGACAGGGACGCGACGGATCGCGCCTTCGTCGAGGCAGCATATACCGTCTCGCTCGACAGCTGGATTCACCGCGTCACCGGCAGCCCAATGGAACCTCGCTCTGTGGTCGGCGAATACAATGCGGAGCGCGACCACTATACCTTGCACGCAGGATCAGGCCGCGGGGTTGTGCAAACGCGCGAACGACTGGCGCTCACTCTGGGCGTACCGGCTGAGAACTGCCGCGCCGTATTCGGCGATATGGGTGGCAATTTTGGCACTCGTAACGCCTTTACACCTGAATTCGCACTGATGCCTTGGGCCGCGCGCCGAGTCGGACGGCCTGTCAAATGGACCGCGACGCGACAGGAATGCTTTCTTACCGACTACCAGGCACGGGACCTCACATCCGATGCCGAGCTAGCCCTAGATGCGGACGGGAATTTCCTAGGCCTTCGCGGGGTCAACATACTTAATCTCGGCGCCTACACAGTCTACTTCTGGCCATTACGCAAGGGGCTGTCGATGATGCAAAGCATCTACAGCATCCCGGCCGTGCATTTCCAGGGCCACGCCGTGCTAACGAACACGGCGCCGATCGCAGTCTATCGCAGCGCCGGGCGACCCGAAGCGATCTTCATGATCGAGAGACTGATTGATCTTGCTGCCGAACAGTTTGATTTCGACCGTGTTGAGTTGCGCCGCCGCAATTTGATAACGCCCGATGCGATGCCCTACACGAATGGGGTCGGCGTCACCTACGACAGCGGAGACTATCCGGCCTGCATGGCAGAAGCGCTGACCGCGGCAGATTGGGAGGGGTTCGCCGCACGTAGGAAAGAGTCATCGGCACGCGGACGCTGCCGCGGCATCGGCATCGCCAACTATATCGAGGTCACCAGTGGTATCCCACGTGAACGGGTCGAGCTGACCGTCTGTGATGACGGCACAGTCGAGATGGTCGCAGGCACCATGAGCAGCGGTCAGGGGCATGAGACTAGCTTCCCGCAATTGATCTGCGATTGGCTGCAGATCCCGTTCGAGAAGGTCTGCTACACCGCCAACGATACTGACCGGGTATCAGTCGGCGGCGGATCCCATTCCGGGCGCTCCATGCGACTGGTAAGCATCGCCGCCAGCAAAGCGATAGATGCGTTGGTGACTGAAGGCAAGAAGGCTGCCGCGCAAATCCTGCAAACCCCGGAGACAGAAATCACTTATGCTGAAGGTGCCTTCGAAGCACCAGGAGGCGGAAGTGTCGGATTATGGGAGGTTGCGGCAGCAGCACCGGCTGGGCTTTCCAGCATTGGCGACATCACCAACCGGGCCGGCGGTTATCCCTATGGCGTCCATGTCTGCGAAGTGGAAGTCGATCCAGAAATTGGCCAAACCGAGATCTTACGTTGGACCGCAGTTGACGATGTCGGGCTGGCGGTAAACCCACTTATCCTGCACGGACAGGCGCACGGCGCAGTGGCCCAGGGTCTTGGCCAAGCACTGATGGAGGCGATCCATTACGACCCAGAGAGCGCACAATTGCTGACCGGCTCTTTCATGGACTACGCCATGCCGCGCGCGATCACCACGCCGCCCATCGACACAATCGTCACTCAAGTGCCGGCCAGTTCCCATCCACACGGCGTTCGGCCAGGTGGCGAAGGTGGCACAACACCAGCTTTGGGCGTTGTTATTAACGCCATCGTCGACGCGCTGTCCGACTACGGCGTTTCCCATATCGAGATGCCCGCGACGCCGCAACGCGTGTGGCAGGCGATACAGAAGGCTAAACGGGTATGAATGGCGTAAACGCGTAACTTTGCTATTCCCGAAACAGAATTCTCAGTCATACTGCGGGCTGAACCAGGAGGAACTGGACACCATGTGCGGCATCGTCGGCCTGTATCTGAAGAATCCGGACTTACGCAACAGGCTGGGTGCGTACTTCTCACCCATGCTTGAGCAGATGACTGATCGCGGCCCAGATAGCGCGGGGGTCGCGATTTATCGTGACCAGGCCGCGGATAGTGACGCCAAAGTAACCCTTTATAACAACGACCCAGAGTTCAACTGGGACGCTGTCGCCGCCGCGGCATCAGGTGCATTAGGTGTCACAATAGTGGCCGAACGCATCTTCAACCACGCGATCATGCGCGCGGCGATTGATGCCGGCATATTGCGCCGTTGGATCGAAACCAACCGGCCTGGACTGCGTATCATGAGTTCCGGAAATATCCTGGAGATATACAAAGAAGTCGGTTTGCCAGTAGATGTGCTAGCCCGTTTCGGCGTCCCACAAGCAACTGGCAGCCATGCCGTAGGGCATACCCGCATGGCGACGGAAAGCGCGGTAACAACGGAAGGCGCACACCCTTTCAATACTGGCGACGACCTCTGCCTAGTCCACAATGGATCGCTGTCAAACCACCATCGACTGCGCGAATGGCTGCGCGACCACGCGGGAATTTCTTTCCAGACCGACAATGACAGCGAGGTTGCGGCCGGCTACCTGACCTGGCGGCTTGCAGAAGGGGCAACTATCACGGAGGCGCTGGAGGCTGCGATCATCGACCTGGATGGGTTCTACACATTTGCTGTTGGTACGCGTGACGGCTTTTCCGTGCTCCGCGATCCTATCGCCTGTAAACCCGCAGTAATGGCGGAAACGGATGACTGGGTCGCCATGGCATCCGAATTCCGCGCGCTAGCGCAATTGCCGGGTGTCGACGACGCTACAGTTTGGGAACCAGAGCCGGCCATGGTCTATAGCTGGGGCCGCGCCTAATGACGGTAATAGATCTTGCGCAAGCGGACGTCCGCGAGTTGAACCGGACTTTGCAGGCAGCGGAGTCTGAAGATTTCGAAGTCCACCACCCAGGCGGTGCACATGCGCTGGCAGCCGGTCTCACTCAGCCCATCACTGTCACCATCGACGGTCACGTGGGCTACTATTGCGCCGGTATGAATCAGGAAGCTAGGGTCACCGTCACCGGCAATGCCGGCACCGGAGTAGCTGAGAACATGATGTCCGGTACGGTGCGAGTGCGAGGTGATGCGAGCCAGTCAGCCGGCGCCACCGCCCATGGTGGGCTTTTGGTGATAGAGGGCAATACCAGTGCGCGCTGCGCCATCTCACTCAAAGGCGCAGACATCGTAGTCGGCGGTTCAGTCGGGCATATGGCCGCCTTCATGGCGCAGACCGGAAGGCTGGTTGTATTGGGCAATGCTGGGGCCAGTCTCGGTGACTCAATTTACGAAGCGCAGCTATATGTGCGTGGCACCGTTGCCAGCCTGGGCGCCGATTGCGAGGAAAAGGAGATGACGGCGGATCATCAAAAGTCGCTCGCCGCCCTTTTGGAAACCGCCGGCGTTGATGCAGATGCCAGCAATTTTCGCCGCTACGGATCTGGCCGGAACCTCTATCACTTTAAAATCGACAACGTTGACAGTTATTAAACGGACCCATGACTAATCACACACCCAATTCCGCCTCCTTCTCGCCGCGGGTCATCGCAGAAATTCAACGCGCCGCGCGCGAAGGTATTTATGCAATCCGTGGGGCCGGCGCAAAGCGTGCCGTACCCAGCTTCGAAGACCTGGTATTCCTCGGGGCGTCGATGTCGCGCTATCCCCTAGAAGGCTACCGCGAGCGCTGCGACACCAACGTAGTGATCGGCGCACGCCACGCTTCCAAACCAATTATGCTCGACATTCCTATCACCATCGCCGGAATGAGTTTCGGGGCCATCGGCGCAAATGCAAAACGCGCACTCGGTTTGGCCGCGACCGCCATGGGTACTAGTACGACGACTGGTGATGGTGGCATGACCCCGGAGGAGCGCGAAGCGTCCAAAACCCTTGTCTATCAGTACCTGCCCTCACGTTACGGAATGACACCGGACCAGCTGCGCCTTGCTGATGCCATCGAGGTCGTCGTTGGCCAAGGCGCAAAACCCGGCGGTGGCGGTATGCTGCTGGGCCAGAAGGTGACCGACCGGGTGGCTGAGATGCGAACCCTGCCCGGCGGCATCGACCAGCGCTCCGCCTGCCGCCATCCAGACTGGACGGGACCGGACGACCTGGAAATCAAGATCCGAGAACTGCGCGAGATCACCAATTGGGAAAAACCAATCTTCATCAAGGTCGGAGCGACACGGACCCGCTACGACGTAATGCTAGCGATCAAGGCGGGGGCCGATGCGGTCGTGGTCGATGGCATGCAAGGCGGTACGGCAGCCACCCAGGACGTATTCATTGAGGATGTCGGCATCCCCACCCTGCCCGCGGTGCGACTTGCGGTAGAAGCACTTAAAGAACTCGACATGCATCGTAAGGTGCAACTCATCGTCTCCGGTGGCATTCGCACGGGCGGCGACGTTGCCAAGGCCCTTGCGTTGGGGGCTGACGCAGTGTCGATTGGGATGGCAGCACTGATGGCACTGAATTGCAACGCGCCGCTCTACGAAGAAGATTATGCAGCGCTTGGCACCCGACCGGGCGCCTGTGACCGGTGCCATACCGGCCGCTGTCCAGTCGGCATCGCGACACAGGACCCGAGACTAGAGGCGCGCCTCGACCCAGAGGAGGGGGCCCAGCGGGTGCGCAACTACTTGTCGACCTTGACCATGGAATGCCAAACGCTGGCAAGAGCCTGCGGTAAATCGCACGTGCACAATCTGGAGCCCGAGGACATGGTCGCGCTCACCGTCGAAGCGGCGGCGATGGCAAAAGTACCCCTAGCGGGCACGGACTGGGTTCCAGGGTCAGGGTAAGACCAAACGCATAATAGGAGAGGGATAAGACATGGCCGGAATGCTGGAAGCCTTCGCAAAAAAACATAGCATCAAGTACTTCCTATTCAACTTTACCGATCTGCGCGGGGTGCAGCGCTCCAAGCTGGTTCCGGCTTCTGCTGCACCCGGCATGGAGAAAGATGGCGCCGGTTTTGCCGGCTTCGCCGCCTATCTCGACATGACACCAGCTCATCCCGACATGTTTTCTGTGCCCGATACTACGAGCGTCATGCAGTTGCCATGGAAGAAGGAAGTTGCCTGGGTCGCAGGCGACCTAGTAATGGACGGGGCCAGCGTGGAGCAGGCGCCACGGGTCGTGCTCAAACGCGTACTGGACGTCGCGATAAAACAGGGCTACCGCATGAAATCCGGGGTCGAGGCGGAATACCATCTTATCGATCCAGAAGGCACCGATATCTCCGATCCGCGCGATATCGATCCCAAGCCCTGCTACGACCAGTCAGCGCTGATGCGGCGCTACGAGGTGATAGCGGAGATCTGCGACGGAATGCATGCGCTCGGATGGGGGCCGTACCAGAACGACCATGAGGACGCGAATGGCCAGTTTGAGATGAACTGGGAATACGATGACGCGCTGTTGACCGCCGACAGACACGCCTTCTTCAAGTTCATGGTAAAGTCGATCGCCGAGAAGCACGGGCTACGCGCGACTTTCATGCCGAAGCCTTTTCTGCACCTTACCGGAAACGGCTGCCATATGCATGTCTCGGTCTGGGACAAGACGGGCAAGAAAAATCATTTCCATGACAAGAAGGACGAGTTGGGCCTTTCCGGCCTCGCACATCATTTCCTCGGCGGCGTCCTGCGCCATGCGGAGGGGCTGTGCGCCCTAACTAATCCAACGGTCAACAGTTACAAGCGGATCAATGCGCCGATCACTGCCTCAGGTGCCACCTGGTCGCCAAATTCCATCACCTGGTCGGGCAACAACCGCACCCACATGGTGCGCACGCCAGATTCTGGGCGCTTCGAATTCCGCCTCGCCGATGGTGCTGCCAATCCCTACCTGATGCAGGCCGCCTATCTCGCTGCCGGGCTCGACGGTATCGCCAAAGAAATTAATCCCGGCAAGCGGTCAGATATCGACATGTATACTGACGGGAACAAAGTACGCGCCAAGCGTCTGCCTCTCTATATGATAGATGCGCTGCGCGCTTTCGACCGCAATAAGGTATTGAAGGCGAACCTAGGCAACGAATTCTCCGCCGCCTACCTTAAGATCAAGATGGACGAGTGGAACGACTATTCCCGCCACTTAACACAATGGGAGCGGGATAACACGTTGGATACCTAACCAATCCGCTGCAATATGAAGTAAGATCGACCATTTGAAAAATTTCACAACGTTTGCGTTGTCCTCTTTTTCCTCCGCCACCAGTGACCAACCGAACGGCAGGAAGAGCGCGTCACAGAGGCCCAAGACCGCATCCTTCTTAATATAGACATCGACAACGGTGAGCAGGGCCGCATAGATGCCGGCATACACCAATTACGTAGATGGACTGGACGATAGCGGCCGCCAGCAACGGCGCACCCAGCGTTAGCATGGACTTACGGGGCTTATGCGATCGCGTCCGGGCCTTGGACACGTTCTTCGGGTCGATCAGCTAAAAGATGATAACTACGTCAGACGGCAGGATAGCATCGGCGAAGGAAAAACCCGATTAAAATCTCGATGAGCAAAATCTCCAGATCGTTGAAAGCCCCCTTGATTAAGGTTCGACGATTGGGAAGATGATAAAATCACGGACTTTTTAGCGAATTCGATCCGTCTTAACGGAATGATACCCGTCGACACTTCCTATTGCGAAAACGGCAAAACAACATTGAATAAACAGAACGATTGTGAGAACGGACACCATGATGACACCCCTGGAAAACGTCAAAGTGCTCAACCTTGGCACACGCTGGGCCGGTCAAGTGGCCGCCTTGCTGCTGGCTGATCAGGGTGCAGAAGTTGTTGAGATCACACGACCCGCCAATTCCGCAAAGTCCGAAGCCATCGATGCACTCCTTGGACGGGGCAAGCGGTTAATCGAATTAGACCTGAATACTGCTTCGGGCCGCGCACAAGCGCTGAAGCTGACCGAATGCGCTGATATAGTTCTTGAAAACATGCGTCCGGGCGCAGTTACGCGTCTTGGCCTCGACAACACGACCCTGCGCGCCAGCAATCCACAATTGACCACCGTCAGCCTGCCGGGGTTCGCTCCAGGTGATCCGCGCAGCGAGACCGCCGCCTGGGAAGGCAGTATCAATGCCGCCACCGGCGTCTACACGGACTTGAGCCCTCTCGGCCCTTTGCTCGGTCGTACACCGGTCTACTCTGCCATTCCCATGGCCTCGGCCTATGGTGGCGTACTCGGCGCGGTAACCGCGTCTCTCGGATTGTATCATCGCCTCGCCACGGGCGTCGGCCAACATTTCACCGTGCCGCTGGCCGATGCGGTGATGTCAGCTATGGCGCTGCTTATCGCTCATGTCGAAGGACAACCGAACCGGTACGACTTTCCGCCCATTGAACGCAGCATGCGCGAAGTCGCCTTTCCCATCCTGAAGGATGTGAGCAATCATCTTGATGACAAACAAGTCACGCGCCTCCTAGATTACGTGCGTTCGTTCGCCAGTCCAGGGCTTGGTTCCTACCCCGCCGCCGACGGCAAACTGGTCTTTATCTGCGCGAACGACCACATATACCAGACACGAGCACTGTTGCAGACATTGGGCATATTTGACCGGCTGATCGCTGAAGGCATGGAAGCGACAAGCCCCTATGTCCAAGGCAGCAGTGGAAAAAATCTTTACAAAGCAGCCGGACTAACGATGGAATGGCGCACGCACCTACGCCAGGAAATCGCGGCGGCGATAAAGTCGGCGCCGGCAGCGGACTGGGAGCAGCGCCTCCGCGAGGCGAATGTACCGGCCACAGTGGTGCGAACAACCACGGAGTGGCTTACCGAACCGGGTCTGCACGAAGCAGGTGTTACTGCCGATCTGGACGACGCCGAGCTTGGCCCGGTACGGCAGGCCGGACGCTTCGTGAGCTTGGAAGGCGAAGCCCAAGCCTCTCCCGCACTTCGCCACCGAGAAACCGAGCAGGCCGGTGGTGATTTTCAGTCAGCGGCTATCACATCCACGGCTGCATCTTCGGAGAAAAACCTACTCGACGGCATTAAAGTGCTCGACTTTTCCAACATCATCGCCGGCCCAGCCGCTGGGCGCACGCTAGCCGAGTTTGGCGCTGAAGTAATTCGGGTGGACCCGCCTGCACCCCAGGCCGGCCCATTCGCGACTATGTGGTTCGGCATCGACGTCAACCAGGGCAAACGAGCCATTATCCTAGACCTGAAGACCGAGGCCGGGCGGCAAGCCATCGCTGAGTTGATAACCGATACCGACGTGGTACTGCACAATTTTCTCGATCGCTCAGCCGAGAGGCTAGGCATCGATCATTCCAGCTTGAAGGCTCTAAATCCTGATATTATTTCCTGCCAGATCAGTGCCTGGGGCGGCAGCAACGGTGGCCCCTACAAAGACGACCCCGCCTTCGATCCCGTGATGCAGGCTGCCTCAGGCATAATGACCCGCTACGGCACGCCAGAACAACCGGTCCTGCACGGCATCGCGTCTTGCGTCGACTACATGACCGGCTTCCTGGCAACCCTTGGCATCGTTCAGGCGCTCTCCGCCCGTGCCCTAGGTCGCGGGGGTAGCTATGTACGAACATCGCTCGCCATGGCGGCCCAACTTGTGCAGTTCCCGTTTATGGCAAGCGTGAGCGACACTGTCGATACGCAGCACGAGCCCCGCGGCCAACAAGCGCGTGGCCAGGCGCCACACCAGTCGCTCTATCAGTTTGCAGACGGATGGGCTTATCTCGGCTGCGCTGAGGCGGACAGTGTTGCGCTAAGGACAGAGCTTGACATCTCGGGCACGGATGCCGCCAGCTATGCGGTGAGATTACAGGGGCTCACTATAGCCGAGGTGCGCCAACACTTAGCTGACATCGTTAGCGCCAGTGTATGCGAGATCTCAACACTTGCCGCCATCCGAGCAGAGCGCACGGAAGACCAGCACAGCGAAAGCAACAATTGGCTCAACACCGGGTCCTTCGCTCTGGTGCGCGACGAACACCCGTCCGGCTACCCTACCACCTTGCCGCGACCTACCTGGGTGCGTCCTGACCAGCATGCCATCCAGAAACTAACCCCGGCACCAGCTCCCGGCGCCCATACCGAAGAAGTACTGCGCGGATCCGGAATGGACGAAAAGAAAATTAGGCGTCTATTCGAAGCCGGCGTAGCGCGGAAAGCATGGCCAGCCTTGTCCTGCTACCTGCCCGACTAAAGGTACGCCACACCACTCGTTTTGAGGGCGTAATAAATTTAGAAATTTCTAAAGGTCCGGAAAATTGGACCCCAGCCTTTATGTACCAATCGAGATCCTAGTTAAAGAATTGGTACTTGACCACAAGCATTACCTGCGCATGCAGGTCTTGGTCAAGCAGTCCTAGTTACGCGCCCAAAGCAGGCCAACCGACTGTTACCAGAGATATTAGACCGAGTTTGGAATTGGAGCTATTAGATCAATATCACTAAGTCAATTTGGACTTACAGGTGTTGATTGCTCCGGATCCGGACTATCAAATACGGACGAAAAACTTTCGAATACGGACGAAAAATTTTGCTGCACGGGTACCACGGTCTGCTG
>PBDC01000060.1 GCA_002717185.1 Rhodospirillaceae bacterium | reverse complement strand
CTCAGGGTCAAGTCGCCCAGTACTGTCAATGTCACGTCCAAGACCGCAGAGGACTTTTTCGTTGAAAACGGGCGTCGGCACGCGTCGAGCGACGTCATACACGACGAGACGAACCGAGTTCGACCCGACATCGATCACAGCAGCTGGGCTGCCCTCTGCTTTAGTGTTCAGCATTCGAGCGCGCGTGATGGCTCCTGGCAAGTCGTCAATCCCAGTACGTTTTGAATCTGGACCCGCACGCGGCAAAAAATTTAACCCTCAATTCCATCGTCAACAACGCGAAGCCTCTAATTCGTTTCGGTTAAGATAAAAGGAAGTCGGCAACAATGCGGCCACTCTTGCAGCGAACGGTCATTTGTCTGCACCTTACATCGTGCTATTAAAGCTGCCGCCATCCATGAGCAAATTTTGGCCCGTCATAAAGCCTGCATGGGCGCCACACAGGAACGCACACGCTTCGCCGAATTCATACGGATCGCCAATCCGTCCGGCCGGATTGCTGGCCGAACGCGTGGCAAACATCTCATCGTAAGTGACGCCCGCATTGTCCGCCTGCACTTGGATATTGCTGCGGAAACGATCGGTGTCGAACGGTCCTGGTAGTAAATTGTTGATAGTCACGTTATGGCGAACCGTCTTGCGCGACAGACCGGCGACAAAGCCTGTAAGGCCCGCCCGCGCTCCGTTGGAAAGTCCAAGAATCTCGATCGGTGCCTTCACTGCCGCCGAGGTCACATTAACGACCCGACCGAACTTGCGCTCTATCATGCCGTCGACCGTCTTCTTGATCAGGAATATAGGAGTTAGCATGTTCGCGTCGATTGCCGCGACCCAATTTTCACGATCCCAATCGCGGAAATCGCCCGGAGGCGGCCCCCCCGCATTAGTAACCAGTATGTCTGGTTGCGGACATGCCGCGAGCACAGAATTCCGCCCAGCATCTGTCGTGATATCACATGCGATAGTGGTCACTTTCGCGCCGGTTTCCATGCGAATTTTTTCAGCCGTTGCTTCCAACGTCTCAACGGTCCGCGCATTAATTACCAGCTCGACACCTTCGCGAGCTAGTGACATTGCGCACGAACGGCCAAGTCCTTTAGACGCCGCACAAACTATAGCCTTTCGACCGGCTATACCTAAATCCATAGCTTAATCCCTCCCAATTTCTGACTCGTTTAATACCGCCATAACCTCGCGGACCAGCGGTATCGTTATCCTACGGTGTGCGGCTAGCGCAGACCTGTCCAGCGCCGTTACAAGCATTTTCGCCGACGCGAATGACCGTTCCATACGCGCTAGCATGTAGACCAATACTTCACCCTCAACCGTCATCTGCCGGTCAGCAAATAGTTTCACCAGTACAGCACCGATTAACGCATCGTCCGGCCAACCGATTGCAACGGCTGGAGCCGCATTTAAGCGAGACCGCAAATCGGCCAGACTAATTTTCCAACGCGCCGGCGGTATTTGGCTGGACAGCAATATATGGCCACCTGCCTCCCCGACCATATTGTAAAGGTGTAATAGAGCTCGTTCGTCAACGCCGTTCCCCACATCATCGACTATGATATTTAGCCCATCCGCCAAAAACCGGTAAGACGATGCCTCGGAAAGCTCATTAGCCCTCAGCAGTCGGGCAGCACTGCGGTTCATCCATATATGGGCCAAATGCGTCTTACCGCAGGCCGCAGGTCCGTGCAGTGCTAGCACCGGTCCCGGCCAGTTGGGCCATCGGTCAAGCCAAGCCACTGCATCTCGATTGCAAGGCGCCACTAGAAAATCCTCAACACCACGAGCCGAGCGATGCCCCAGGTCAAGGACCAGCTGTTCCGTCACCTTTGATCATCCTCTTCGCCTTCGCTGGTTGTCGCCACTTGAAAACGGTGCATCGGCCTTTCTCAAAAATGCTTGCGCGTTGCGACTGAATCACTCGCTCGGCGCCATTTTGTATCAACCCGGACGCCAAACACCCATCGGACCATATAGGCCAACCCGGAGAAAACCGTCGTAAAGCCGACGAGATAAGCTAGCAACGGCAGAGTGCCAAAGTCGCGAAACCCTCCGCCCAGATTGCCAAGCAGAACGACGATCAGAGAGATCTGCATAAATGTATTGAGCTTACTAATTAAAAACGGTCGCATTTCAACCGGCCGGTCTAGCGTATGAAACAATACTGTCCCGCCGATGATCAGAACATCGCGAAAGACGACCAAAATCACCAGCCAAGCTTGTATATGCTCCGCCTGTCCCAAAGTTATATAGGCGCTTACTAGCAACGCCTTATCCGCGACGGGATCTAGATAGGTCCCGAGCTTAGTAACAAAGTCGTATTTCTTAGCAATGAATCCGTCCAATGCATCTGATATACCGGCTAGGACGAAGACCCAGAACGCCGCAGCGTATTCGCCATGAATGATCAACCAGACCAACACCGGTACCGCGAAAATTCGAGCCAACGTTATAAGGTTGGGAATATTTCCAGCAATCGACCTGCGGGACATTGTGCTACCGGCCTGATCCTGAATGTAATATCCAGACTGCCTTGTCCTCCACGTATTTGAAATTCAAATCGCTTTGCACCATGGCGAGTTGGAGTTGATCGGCGCTACCAAGATAGGCTAGTTCCAACTCTACGCGATCCACTGACAGCTGCAATAAGCTGATCGCCTCAACAGCAGCAATTGCGTCGAGTCGTTTGCGGATTGAGAGCCATTCTCCAAGGTTACCAATGGGAATACTGACAACGATGCGCCGCTCGACGCTCCGTTTAAAAATATTTTTTTGTTTCCATTCGTCTCCAGCTTCGCCTGAGATGGCAGTAGCTGCTTGATCTAACAGCAAGTCACGAGAACCACTGACCTGCGCCTCAAACCGCCGGAATACTGTTTCACCATTGCCATTACTGCCGAATTGCGATGTCGCCACTTCAACCCGCAACAACCCGAAAGTCTGGTCGACGATAAGCGAAGCAACGACGACCATTGTTTCCGCCGCACCATATCTTTCGGCAATCTGCGCAAGCTTGACCCTATCTCCTAACACTACTTCTTCAGCACTGATCTCCGCGACATCCGAAAGGTCCCCAACAGGGAGTAGCAATGGTTGCAGCCCGTCTCGCCGTCCAACGCGAGACCAGGCAGCAAACCAGGGGTTCGTATCCTCCCACAACGCAGTCACACCTGCCGTCTGGAAAACGGGCAGAACCAGCACCGGTCGGCTGGTCGTCTCGGCGAACGGAATATCAGCATCGACCAATACCTTGCGCACTGCCTCAGCTTTGAACCTTACTGTCAGGGTCGCGATATATCGGCCACCTCCAAACTTCTCGGCATCGACCGAGAAATCTCTCAAAAGGGCAGAAACCGACTTTCGATCTAAATTGGGCAGCCGATCATGATCGCGCTGTAGGGTCAGCCGTTCCAAAAGCACGCGAAATGCGTCGGTTTCACCTTTTGCGATGGCCGCGGACTTGGCAGCAAATTCATTATCAGCACGCGAATCGACCGCAACACCACTCACACTGAAGATATCCCGCACCTGCGCGAAACCGACACTTGTTGTCGCCACAAGGAGGACAGCGGCCGCCAAGAGGCCTAGCAGAACACTTTTACGCATGCACACATGTCTCCCTCAAGGCATATCGCCAGGATACAGGCCTTGAACTACTGCGGACGCAATGGAGGAGCATTGCAAACCCCCCAAGATAAAGTATCTTCTGCGACCGTTGTATACCTCGCAGCCCCAAGAGAAAACCATAGCGCAAGAAAAGACACATAAAGGACTCACGTACCATGACGCGGGCGTCAATATTGACGCAGGAAACGCACTTGTTGAAGCGATAAAACCGCTGGCGCGGCGAACATCCAGAAGTGGCGCCGATGCGACGCTGGGAGGGTTTGGCGGGCTCTTCGATTTAAAGGCCGCCGGTTTCATCGATCCCGTGTTGGTCGCGGCTACAGACGGGGTGGGAACCAAACTACGTATCGCCCTTGACAATGGCCAACATGACACGGTCGGGGTCGATCTGGTGGCCATGTGCGTTAACGACCTTGTGGTGCAAGGGGCCGAACCGCTCTTCCTACTTGACTATTTCGCTTGTGGCACACTCGACGCCGCAATCGCGAGCCGCGTTGTCGAAGGGATCGCCAAAGGGTGCCGGCTTGCGGGCTGCGCCCTAATCGGTGGCGAAACTGCCGAGATGCCGGGCATGTACGCCGACAAAGACTACGACCTAGCCGGCTTCGCAGTAGGAGCCGCCGAACGCGATCAGTTGCTCACCGGCAAAGAAGCTGTCAAAGGCGACGTGATCCTAGGCCTCGCATCAAGTGGTGTTCATTCCAATGGCTATTCGCTGGTCCGAAAGGTTGTGGCGAACGCGGGCCTCAGTTGGTCAGCAGAGGCGCCATTTCAACCGGGAACCGAACTGGCGACCAGCCTGATGACACCAACGCGAATCTACGTCAAGAGTTGCCTTGCGGCATTGGCGGTCGGCGGTGTGCATGGCTTCGCGCACATTACCGGCGGCGGATTGCTCGAAAATCTCCCTCGCGTTATTGAGAACGATCTTTGTGCCGAGATTCTCCTTGGTAGTTGGCCGGAACAGCCGATTTTTGAATGGCTCGCCCAAGAAGGTGGGATTTCAGCTGAGGAGATGCGTCGAACCTTTAATTGCGGCATCGGCATGGCTGTAATCACCACCCCGGACGCTGCAGATGATATCCGTTGCACGCTGGAAGCTCAGGGCGAGGCTGTATTCGAAATCGGACGGATCACGGAGCGCGAAACCGATAAAGCAGTGCGTTTTCTGGAGGTGTGGTAATCACCATGCTTCGCCTAGCGGTCCTTTTTTCCGGCAGAGGGTCAAATCTTTTAGCATTAATCGATGCCTGTCGTGAGCCCGGGTTCCCGGCCGTAATTGTACATGTCATTTCAAACAATCACGATGCACAGGGCCTAACCCACGCACGGGAAGCCGGTATACAAACGACAGTTCTAGACCACAGGACCTATGTATCGCGAGAGGAATTTGATGCGGCGGTGACCGAAGTTTTGGAAAACGCGCAAGCTGAAGTGATCTGTCTCGCAGGATTCATGCGGATATTGACCGAAGGTTTTATCGAACGATGGTACAATCGATTGCTAAATATCCATCCATCGTTATTACCGGCGTTCAAAGGTCTTGACGCACAGCAGCAGGCGCTGGATGCAGGCGTAAAATTGGCCGGCTGCAGTGTCCATTTTGTCCGGCCGTGCGTGGACGAGGGGCCCATTATTGCTCAAGCCGCCGTTCCCGTGTTGAAAAACGATGACATCAAAACACTTTCAGCTCGTATTCTCGCGGTAGAGCACAGACTCTATCCTCGCGTCATCCGATTAATCGCTGAGGGACGTGTGAAGGTTGTTGACGGGCGTGCCGTCATAAATAACAGCGATGCACCGAAGGGAGCGCTTTTTAACCCGTCGCATGACTAACTTGTCAAAGGTGACGCAACAGTTTACCAAAAGGTCCAATTCAATCGCGTTATCCGCGGAGATTTAGTTATGCACAAATTGGCATTTCAAGACGCCCCCCAAGAAAATCTTTTAACCTGGAGCCGGGTCATCAAGCTGTTGGCCTATGGGTCGGCAGCAACCGCGATATTATTGTTAATTATGGCCGCGACGCTGCTCTAGCAAGCAAACCCCGTCAATCAGCCCACGATTTCCGTGTGGCTAAAAAAGAATGCAATTTCCTCCGCCGCAGTTTCTGTTGCGTCAGAACCGTGAACCGAGTTGGCCTCAAGTGACTCGCCAAAGTCTTTACGAATTGTCCCCTTATCAGCATCTTTGGGGTTTGTTGCACCCATAACTTCGCGGTTTTTAGTAATCGCGCTCTCCCCTTCAAGGACCTGCACGACAACCGGGCCCGACGTCATGAATTCGCAAAGGTCCGAGTAAAACGCGCGCTCTTTATGGACCGCATAGAATTGCTCGGCCTGAGCTCGACCTAGTTGAAGCCGTTTCTGAGCGATGATGCGAAGCCCTGCCTCTTCGAACCGCGCGTTGATGCTGCCCGTCAGGTTGCGACGCGTTGCATCCGGCTTGATGATCGACAAGGTACGTTCGATGGCCATTGATTGAATTCCTTTGATGCACCCGTAGCGAAAAGATCCGGGGTTATAGACGGGGTCGCGAAGCCGGGCAAGTCATCTGTCTAAAAGCTCGGGCAGAACAGAAATATGGTCAACGTGGGGTAACCGAACCTCGGGAACGCTGGCACAACCGAGCGGAAGGTGACCGCACGCTGATCCCCCACCCGTGATGATACGGCGGCCAAAAAATTCGTGGCGCCCAAGACCGTGGTCCAGCGAGCGGCAATAGGCCCGATTGTTCGGCTTAAGCCTCTTGCGAAGAAACCGATTACGGCCCAAAGCACTACTACTTGAAAAGAGCACTGGCCAATCGAACGCCCGCGCCGAGTCTGTCGTATTTCACTTGATCAGGGAAAAATGTCCTACAAATCACGGAAAATCCTTGCCGCCTCTTGCGTTTGAAAGGCCAAGATAATTCGGTCTAATTAATTCAAAACACGTATCGATATAAAGGTTTGTTGGAGCGGATCACACTGTAAGCAAAGCGTCACTTACACTAGGTCGACGAAACCGGCTGATTTGTTTCCGCTCTCTTCTCCCAGCCCCCCCGTTCGTTCTGCTGCCAATACGTGAGGTGGTGCCCCTCTTCGAGATAAGTGCTCCAGCGGCTGCGCGCGTGGTTAACCGTATCCGCATCACTGTCGTCAAATAGTTCGCAGCACAGATTGAACATCCCAACATTTTCCGAGACCGCTCCATCTGTCAGGAACAAAACGTCAGCTTCGTTGGGTTTCTCGTCAGCATCCGTCAGCCAAATTGGCTGGGCGCCAGGGTTACCGTCTTCAGCGCTGCCATGGGGCAGAAATCCATCATTTTTGTATGTCCATAAGATTCCATTTAATACGGACACACGCTCCTTTGAACGTACCATCACAACGGCGCGCCAAGACCGTTCCAGCGTTTTTTCCAGAAGGACCGGTAATGCTCTTTCCAGTGTTGTTCGCTGCAAATGATAGAAGCGGATTTCGGTCAAAACGTCTTGGATCACTCCTCGTAATTGTCACGGACCAACCGGTCAAGCAGCCTGACGCCGTATCCCGTCCCGCCCTTTGGCACTGTGTCGGATTCCTTGCTCGACCAAGCGACACCTGCGATATCAAGATGCGCCCACGGCGTTTTTTTTACAAACCGCTGAAGGAATTGCGCTGCTGTAATCGAGCCTGCCGGTCGCCCACCGATATTTTTCATGTCTGCTGCCGGACTTTCGATCATCTTGTCGTAAGCGTCCGCGAGTGGAAACCGCCATACTTTCTCGCCCGTTGCCTCGCCGGCCAACTGCAATTTCTCACTAAGATCGTCGTCATTGGAAAACAACCCAGCATACTCATGACCCAGCGCGATAATCATCGCACCGGTTAGAGTCGCCAAATCGACCATGAATTGCGGCTTAAAACGATCTTGCGTGTACCAAAGCGCGTCGGCCAAAACCAACCGGCCCTCCGCATCAGTGTTGATAACTTCAATTGTCTGCCCCGACATTGACTTGACGATATCACCAGGCCGCTGCGCATTGCCGCCGGGCATGTTTTCCACCAAGCCAATTACGCCTACGACGTTGGTTTTCGCCTTGCGTCCTGCTAATGCTTTCATTAAACCCGATACTGTGCCAGCGCCTCCCATGTCCCATTTCATCTCCTCCATGCCTTGAGCGGGTTTGAGTGAGATGCCGCCGGTGTCGAATGTCACGCCCTTGCCAACAAAAGCTATCGGTTTCTTGTTACGGGCAGCGCCGTTCCAGCGCATAACAACGAGGTAACTTCCGCGGACCGACCCTTGCCCTACGCCCAGTAATGCAGCCATGCCAAGGCGCTGCATTTGCTTTTCGCCCAGAATCTCAACTTTAATGCCCAGGTCTGTTAGCTTTTTTGTCTCCGCAGCGAAACTTTCGGGGAACAAATCGTTCGGCGGCGCGGACACTAGATCACGCGTGAAGAAAATACCCTCAGCGACCTTGTCAAGCTCTGAGAAGGCACGACGCGCCTGGGCGAAGCTATCTACCCGGATCGCTAATGTCCGCAAGGTCGGTTTTTTGCTGGCGTCCACCTTGGTCTTGTACCGGTCGTATCGGTAACTCTTGAGCCGAGCGCCATAGGCTATCTGGGCCCCCGCCGCAGCGAGATCCTCCGCCCCATCATCGACCAAAATGGTTGCGGCCGACTCCCCTACACTGTTCATCCGCGCAAAAACACGACCACCGAGGGCCTGCTGTCCTAACTCGTCCAGCCCTTTGCCAAGGCCCATAAGGAGAATGCGCGTGTTGCCGATGCCTGTGGGAGCAACGATCTCAAGGGCTTGCCCCTTGGCCCCGGTAAACCGGCCGGAGGCCAAGGCTCGTTTGATCGCGCCGCCGGTCCGTTTGTCAATATCGGCTGCAGCGGGGGAAAGAACTTTGGCGTCTTTGACACCTACAACGATCGCGCCGGTTTTAGGTAAACTCGGGGACGCGAATGAAATTCTCATTTTGGGCTCCGGACTGGAGGAAAGCTAGAATTAGAAGCAGTTTATCCATTCCGGCTACTCTAGATGGATTAGCCGATTAAGGAAACCACATGCCAGCGGTATATGGTGGCGATTGGGTTCTTTCTCGTTGTAATTCGTGCGCAAACAGCCCTTTCGAGCACTTTTCATTGGACCACCAAAAAAAGCACTTAAGTTAGACTACTAATACGCTATCGAACTTATCATGTGCATAAAACGCGGGTCGTCGCCCCCTAAATCATGTAAGCGCTCCGATGCGCCCTTTTAAACGTTCTGAACGAAAGGCAAATTTCCCTAGTATATCAAGTTTCTCCACGTTAAAACTCGCGCAGAGGGCAATGTCCGTGTCATGAATTATATCACGCGATACATGCTAAAGCAGGTGATCGGCGTGACGATCTTCGTCACCGCCATCCTATGCTTTGCAATATGGTTAACCCAGTCATTGCGGTTGGTCGACCTTATCGTAAATAGGGGACTTCCCCTGTCAATGTTTGGATATTTGGCGACATTGCTGTTACCCCGCTTCTTCGCCATCGTATTGCCAATCGCTGTTTTTTGCGCAACGCTTTTTACCTATAACCGCCTCGCCTCCGATAGCGAGCTAGTCATTCTGAGTTCCACCGGATTGAGTAATCTTTCGATTGCAAAGCCAGGTCTAATAGCAGCGGCGCTGGCATCAGTTGTTATGGTCTTTCTAAACCTCTACTTGTTGCCAGCGTCTTATAGAGAATTCAGAGACTTGCAATTTGCAATCCGACACGACTACAGCTCGATCCTGCTTCAGGAAGGCGTTTTCAATACACTTGGTGAAAAGGTGACCGTGTTCGTTCGCGAGCGCAACGCGCTGGGCGAACTGCGCGGAATTCTCGTGCACGACAGCCGTATTCCAGAACAGCGGGTCACGATGATGGCAGAGCAAGGCGTAATAGTGCAGTCGGAGCGTGGCCCGCGTGTAATCCTTATCAAAGGCAACAGACAACATGTCGACCGGGATAAGGGAGAGCTGTCCTTGCTCTATTTCGACCGGTACGTCGTCGAGATAGCAGCTAGTCAAAGTCCAACCTATCTGCGCTTTCGTGACCCGCGCGAGCGTTTTCTCCCAGAACTGCTAAATCCGGGCGACAGCGATATCGAGCCTCATCAGCGTAACAAGTTGATTGCAGAAGCCCACAACCGGATCACCTCATTGATCATGCCCTTCACCTACTGTGCCTTGGGCCTCGCCTTGCTAATGTCCGCCCCCTTTAATCGACGCGGACAGATACGCATTAATATCGTTGCGGTGCTATCGGTGGGCCTTATCACAATCGGGCACATTAGTGTGCTTAATCTAGCCGCCCGTCACCTGGCATTCGTCCCGGCTCTTTACGTCATAGCGATCGGACCTTTGCTGGCAGCGTTTTACATGTTCTCCAGCAACCGTCGTCGCCCCATTCCGGCCTTCGCCCCAGCAGCGTAAAGCGTCATGGGACTATCTGCGATATTGTCTGCCTACCTAGCTCGCCACATAGCCTTTTGGTTGGCGTCCGTGTTCGCCGCCGTCACCGGTGTCGCGTTCTTATTCGATACCGTAGAAATGCTGCGCCGGTCCGCCGGGAAAGCCGAAATCGGCATAATTACCGTATTACAGATGAGCGTCTTGAAACTCCCTCACCTGGTGCAGCAAATTCTGCCTTTCTGCGTGTTGTTAGGGGCAACACTCGCCTTCTGGCGCTTGGCGCGAGCCAACGAACTGGTCGTAACCCGCGCCGCGGGCATTTCTGCCTGGCAAATACTGGCACCAGCTGTAGCCATTGCCCTTCTTGTCGGGGTCGTTCAAATAACTCTCTTCAATCCGCTTGCATCAGCCATGCTTTCTAAGTTCGAACAGCTGGAAACGCGCTATCTAAAGCGGTCAGTGAGCTTACTTTCCGTCTCCAGTACCGGGCTTTGGTTGCGTCAGTCAGACGCGGCCGGCCAATCCGTCATACATGCGGGCCACGTAGCGCAAAGCGATATGTCGTTGCACGAAGTGATCATTTTCCTATTCGAAGGTAATGACCACTTTATCAGCCGGATCGACGCCGAAGATGCGAAATTGAAGGATGGCTATTGGGACATTCGCAACGCCTGGATTTCTTCGCCAAACAAACGCCCCTACTATATGGCCAAGCATCGTTTGGATACCAATCTAACACTAAACAAAATTCTCGATAGTTTTGCGTCGCCTGAAACATTATCATTTTGGCAGTTGCCTGGTTTCATTGAGACTTTGGAGACAGCCGGCTTCTCGGGGCATCGGCACAAGCTTTATTTGCATTCACTCTTAGCGAGCCCCTTCCTGTTGGCGGCGATGATCCTAGTGGCCGCAATTTTTGCCTTGCGCACTTCGAGCCGTGCCGGCGCTGCGTTGTCAATCAGCGGCGCTGTCCTGTGCGGCTTTCTTCTTTATTTTATGTCTGACCTCGTCTACGCACTGGGTCTTTCAGCAAGCATACCGCCCTTGTTAGCAGCCTGGACACCTGCAGGCGTAAGTACTCTGCTCGGTCTAACAGCCTTGTTTCATATTGAGGACGGCTAACGGTGTTCCGCACAATTAGCATAGCTCTTGCAGTATTACAGATCGCTTTGGCGTCCAGCGCCATAGCACAACCGCCGGGCCTACCGGCTGTCCTGCAGGCGGACACCGTTACGCACGAACAGGCACTCGGTAACGTTGTTGCCAAAGGTAATGTCGAAATTTCCCAAGGCGAGAGAGTTCTCTTCGCGAATACTGTCACCTATAACCAAAAGACAAATACGGTCACAGCGTCGGGCAATGTCATTTTGCTTGAGCCAAACGGCGACACACTGTTTGCGAATTATGTCGAACTCACTGACGATATGCGTGATGGGGTCATTGAGCAGATCCGTATTAGATTGGCAGACGATAGCCGTTTTGCTGCTATTAGGGGCACACGAAAAGGCGGCAAAAAAACAGCTCTCACCAAAGCAGTATATTCGCCCTGTAAGATCTGCGAAGACGACCCGGATAAAGCGCCACTCTGGCAGTTGAAGGCATCGAAGATCGTGCATGATCATAACGCGCGCGAAGTACGTTATCAGAATGCTCGCCTCGAAATGTACGGCGTGCCAATCGCCTACACACCGTTTTTTTCTCATCCCGACCCGACGGTCAAAAGGAAAAGCGGATTTCTGACACCTTCGTTTGGGTCGAGCGGCAATCTTGGCACTTTCATTCAGGTTCCTTATTTCTGGGCCATCGACAAGAGCCAGGACGCCACCTTCGCTCCAATTTATACGCGAGACGAAGGAGTTGTGTTTTCCGGCGAATTTCGCCAACGTTTCGATTCTGGGGAATTCCAAATTTCCGGCAGCCTCGCCGAAGCTGATCGGAACATCGGCACTAACTTTACCGAAGGTATCCGCCAGGACGAAATACGCGGCCATATCTTTAGCAAAGGACGCTATAATATTGACGAAACGTGGCGTACCGGTTTCGACTTCAAGCGCTCGACCGACCGCAGCTACCTAAGACGTTTCAACTTCTTCGGGAACCCGGACAACTCTCTGATTTCAAATGCCTATATTGAAGGGTTTCGCGGTAGGAACTACGCAGCCGCAAACACCTACCTTTATCAAGATCTCAAAAGCGGACAGCGGCCCAATACACCCGTGGTCGCCCCGATACTCGACTTCCAACACGTCGGAACACCAACCACGTTTGGCGGTCGGCTCGACCTCGATGCAAATTTTCTTTCAATTTATCGGTCAGATGCCGCGGACACGCAACACGCGTCACTAAGATTCGGATACGAGATTCCAACCGTTGCCGATGCCGGGTACATCACAACGGTTCGAGCCACATTACAGAGCGATATATACTTCGTTCAACAGGCGGACGTTAGCACAGAAGAGGATGGGTTCACCGGGCGGTTATTTCCGCAGATCACGGTGGATTGGCGCTATCCCCTCGTTCGCACCACGTTCCGAACGCGTCAGGTGATCGAACCAATTGCCGCCCTGGTATTTTCGCCAAACGGAAGTAATCCGGCAGCAATTCCAAGCGAAGACAGTGTTGTTGTGGAAATCGACGATTCTAATATCCTAAGTGCAGACCGTTTTCCAGGCATTGACCGAGTCGAAAGTGGTCAAAAGGTTATCTATGGCATGAAATTTGGCTTGTTCGGCGAAGGCGATGGCCAGACGACCGCATTCTTCGGTCAGAGCTATAGACTTCATGCCGACGACGATTTAGCGAATAAAGTCGGGATCGAACGGCATCTCTCCGACCTTGTGGGTCGTGTCGAGGTTCGCCCAAATAAGTACGTCAATCTACTGTATAGGTTCCGAGCGGCCTCAGATAATTTAAATTTCAAAAGGAACGAGGTCGGGTTCTCGCTTGGCGCCAAGGCGTTGCATCTATCCGGCAACTATCTTTTCATCCAAAGTGATGCAAGCGAGGCTAGCTTTGAAGATCGTGAAGAGCTGAGTTTCTCGCTCCGATCCCAGATCCACGACAATTGGTCGGTTAGGGTTCAATCGCAGCGTGATCTGAGCAAAAACGGAGGTACTTTATTTACTGGCGCGAGTCTGACTTACGAGGACGAATGTTTTAAACTCACCGCAGATGCTAGGCGCAGCCTCACGAGAGATGCAGACTTCGAACCATCAGACGACATTTTCTTCAGGCTTACATTCAAACATCTTGGCACGGTGACAACTTCGGCTAACTAAACCAACAACCCATGGCGCTTCCATATTCCATAATGCGATTTTTCAGACTTCTCCTTATCGCAATTGCCACCAGCGGTGGTGTTATAGCGGCTGATCGTGCAGCAATAGCCCAAGATGTCCTCCGCATTGCAGCCGTGGTGAACGACCGAGTGATTTCCGCTCTCGATGTTGGCAACCGACTTAAATTTGTCGTTTGGTCAACCGGGGTTCCCAATACACCAGAATACCGACAGCGACTATCGTCGCAGATTCTTCGTAATCTAATCGATGAGGAATTGCAGTTGCAGGAAGCCGAAAGTGTCAATGTCACTGTAAGTAATAGGGACGTTGATAAAGCCTTGTCTGATGTAGCCAAGCGAAACAAAATGTCAGCACAAGGCCTGACAAATATATTACGTCGCGCCGGAATTTCGACAAGCACGTTGCGCCGCAAGTTGCGCGTTCAGATTGCATGGGGACGAACAATTTCGCGACGTCTTCGCCGTGAAGTACGGGTGACCGACGATGAAGTTGATGCCGAACTCAAACGTATAGAGACCCTCCGCAACAAACCGCGCTTCCGAGTCGCTGAGATATTCCTCTCCGTTGATGACCCAGACCAAGACGAACAAGTTCGTCAGGCCGCACTTCGACTCCACAAACAGATCCGTGACGGGGCTGACTTTTCCGCAATCGCTAGCGCGTTCTCGCAAAGTACTAGCGCAGCACAAGCCGGTGATATCGGTTGGGTTCAGCCCGGGCGCCTCAGCAGCGAACTCGATGCTGTTTTGTTAACAATGAAGCCGAAACAGGTCTCTAAACCGATCCGAACGTTGTCCGGCTATTACCTGCTGCTTCTGCGCGACATACGCCAACCTGAGAACGCACGGGCAGACGATGCCGTTGTCGACTTGCATCAGATCATTCTGCCGGAAGCAGGCAGCACCGATCCTACGACCCAAAATGCGTTGGCCAAAGATATTCGCGCTGCAATAACCAGCTGTGAAGACCTTCCGAGTTTGATTAAACAGGTAGGGAACCCGAAAAGCGGACCTCTTGGAAAATTTAAACTGAGTGACCTATCTCCAACCTTTCGCAATGCGGTCGCCATGCTGCAAATTGGAGAAGCCAGTGCCCCAGTGATCTCGCCCACAGGGGGTGCACTAATTCTGGTAGTTTGCGATCGTGTCAAACCGAAAAAGAAGACGATTCGACGAAGCTATGTGCGTAAAAAGTTGCAACAAAATCGCGCCGAACTCATCGCACGTCGTTATCTTAGGGACCTGCGCCGCTCTGCTTTCGTTGATCTCCGAGGTTAAGCCAGAATGAAAGAATTGCGTCCACTCGCCTTAACCATGGGTGAACCCGCCGGAATTGGCGGAGAGATTGCGCTAAAAGCATGGCTTGAGCGAGATACCAAGCATGTTCCACCTTTCTACCTGATTCACGACCCCAAACATCTTGAAGCCTTAAAGGATCGGCTGGGGTGGCCGGTCCCACTCAAGCCTATTGCGACACCTGAGCAAGCAATAGATGTTTTCTCTAGTACCTTGCCGGTGCTCGTTCACCCACTCTTGAGACAACCGATACCAGGGTCACCACAAGAGGAAAATGCTGAGTCGGTTATCGGAGCGATCAATTTGGCCGTCGATCATGTGCAAAACGGATCGGCGGATGCCATCGTCACGAACCCGATACACAAGAAGGTTTTGATTGATGCCGGGTTCCATCATGTCGGTCATACCGACTACCTTGCAGAACTTGCCGGAAACGGTACTCGTGCGGTGATGATGCTAGCATGCCCTGGGCTGCGCGTCGTACCTGTCTGTGTTCATATGTCACTTCGTGAATCCATCGAAGCTCTAAACATCAACAAGATTATCGATACTACCCGCGCAACGGTCTTCGCCCTAAAGAGCGACTTCGGTATCAAGAAACCGCATATCGCTTTGACAGGCGTTAATCCCCATGCGGGAGAAGACGGAGCGATGGGTTGTGAAGAAATCGACATCATCAGACCGGCTATTGAGCAAATGAAAAAAGAAGGTTTATCGGTGAGAGGGCCTGAACCCGCCGACACGCTATTTCACGAGCGCGCGCGCAGCGGATATGATGCAGCCATCTGCATGTATCACGATCAGGCCCTGATACCGATCAAGACCTTGGATTTTCACGGTGCGGTCAATATTACGCTGGGCCTGCCCTTCGTTCGAACTTCACCGGATCATGGAACCGCGTTCGAAATCTCAGGGACAGGCGTTGCTAATGCCGATAGCCTGATCGGGGCCTTGAAGGCTGCTGGCGCAATGGCGCGCCGTCGCCGCGGTGACAACTTACATTGAAAAATTCTATCAACGCACTGCCACCGTTGCGCGAAGTTATTGCGGCGCACGGATTAGGTGCACGGAAGTCGTTGGGTCAACACTTCCTACTAGACCTTAACCTGACAACGAGAATTGCACGCGCTGCCGGTCCGCTGAGGGACGCCACAGTTATTGAAATCAGCCCAGGGCCTGGCGGATTAACTCGTGCTCTGCTTAGCGAGGGTGCTGAAAAGGTCATAGCGATTGAGCGTGACAAGCGCTGCATCGCCGCCCTAGCCGAACTGCAAGACGCATCAAATGGCAGGCTAGAGATCTGGCAAGCCGACGCTCGAAAAGTTGATATCGCAGCACTCGGCGATCCGCCGCGCATAATTGTCGCCAACTTACCGTATAATGTAGGTACGCCGTTACTCGTGAACTGGCTCACCCAGTCTTCTGCTTTGGCCAACATGACCCTGATGTTTCAGCGCGAAGTCGCTGACCGCATCGTGGCAAGCCCTGGAAACTCAGCATATGGGCGCCTATCCGTTTTTTCAAATTGGCGATGCAGAACCCGCAAATTATTCAACGTACCGGCACGAGCCTTCACACCACCACCAAATGTTGATTCGGCAGTAGTTTCGCTTACGCCATACGATCCCCTCCCCCATCCAGCGGACCAACGCATACTTGAGCAAGTGACAGCCGCAGCATTTGGCAAGCGACGGAAGATGCTACGCGGCGCGCTTAGATCATTGCCCGTCGATCCAACAGCACTTTTAGAGGCTGCGTCCATCGACCCAACTCGCCGTGCGGAAGCTCTGGACATCGCCGAGTTCGCATCACTCGCGCGCGCACTCGCATCGCTTACTGACCCTGACGCAACCCCTTAACAAAATCTCCCAAACCAACCAACCGGTCTCGCTTAAGCCGCTCTGCGCCGAGGACCGCCAGAGCCTGTGCAACGCTGACCTCCACATCGCGGTTTATAATTATGTAGTCATATTCGGCGTAATGAGTCATTTCATCCGCAGCTTTCGCCATCCGCTTTGCGACCACGTCCGCACTGTCCTGCGCACGCGTCTCAAGGCGATGCTCCAGTTCGATCATCGTCGGCGGTAAAATAAAAAGGCGAACCAGGTCCTCGCGGGCCTTTTCAGCGAGCTGCTGAGTCCCTTGCCAATCGATATCAAACAGAACATCGCGGCCAGCGTTCAATTCGGAGTGAACGGGCGCTGCTGGGGTCCCGTAGTAATTGTCGAACACCTTAGCGTATTCGAGTAACTCTCGACGGTTCACCATCAGGTCGAACTCCGTTCGATCTATAAAATGATAATCCTTTCCATGTGTTTCACTCGGCCGCCGCGAACGGGTCGTGGCCGAAACAGACATACTGATGTCGGGATCCTGATCAAGAATTGCCCGCGCTATGGTGGATTTTCCAGCCCCAGATGGTGACGAAAGCACAAACATGAGCCCGCGCCGCTGAACCGCGTAAGGACCCAAACTCAAAGCTTACTACTCCACATTTTGAACCTGCTCACGAAATTGATCGATCAATGCCTTGAGTGCCATACCAATGCGTGTCAATTCGACATCATTCGCCTTCGCGCAAAGGGTATTAGCTTCGCGATTTAATTCTTGGCATAGGAAATCAAGCCGCCGTCCGACTGCTTCTTCGTCGGTGAAAAGATCTCTCGCCAGCTCGATATGCGCGTTAAGCCGGCCTATCTCTTCACGCACGTCGTTCTTCACAACGATCAACGCAATTTCCTGTGCCAGCCTATCTTCTACGACAGGTGGCGATTCAAACATCAGCTCGGTGAGTTTCTTTTTCATAAGCTCTCGAACGGCCTCAGGCCGAGCGGCCGAGCTCATTTCCGCCTCACGGACAAAGGCTTCGATTTCAGCGAGGAGCGTATCCAGCAACGCCATCAGGCGGGCACCCTCCTCGTTTCGTGCCGATTGCAAAGCATCCAGTGCCGACCCAAAGTTTTCGAGGCAAGCTTTTTGTCGCGCCGCCTCGTGCTCTTCGTCAATAGACTGTTCAGAGTTCGTCAAGACACCACGGATTGCTAACAGAGCCTCGATATTGGGTTTTGCATCGCTATATTCCCCTGTCAAAGCGATAAGTTGCTCTAGCAGAGTCCTATCAACCTGCAGGCTATCCTCGCCTTGTTCGCGTGTAAGGTTTAGCGAAATGTTAAAGGCGCCACGTCGGAATCGCTTGGCGATTGCTTCGCGAACTGCCGCCTCGACTGTATCGTGCGCAGATGGCAACCTAACCCTCACGTCGAGTCCACGCGCGTTTACGCTCTTCAATTCCCAAACCCAGGTGTCACCGCCATGCTCACCCTCCGTGCAGGCAAAGCCGGTCATCGAAGCTATCACTGTCGCTCTCTCCGGAAGGAGTTCTGACGAAGTATAGTATACCAAAAGCCTGTGGTGATCGCTATGCGCAGAAACGCCGTTTTTACTTTCCCAAAAGCCCGATATGTGTATAGTGCGCGCCTTCCATAACCCAACTCCTTGCCGGTAGCGTATTGCGTCCGGTTCATGGTTCGGGTCGATCGTCAATTTGGCGACGCCGGACCGCATTAGCCATAGGGAGGACCGAATGCCTTACTACGAGAACGTGTTTATCGCGCGGCAAGATATTTCTTCGGCCCAGGTCGAGGCGATTACTGAAGAGATGGCCGAAATCATTACCGAAGACGGTGGCACAATAGCCCGCCGCGAATATTGGGGCCTAAAAAGCCTTGCCTACCGCATGAAAAAAAACAGGAAAGGGCATTTCGTCCTTTTCAATATGGATGCCTCCATCGATGCAATCCGCGAAATGGAGCGCCAGATGGGTCTACATGAGGACGTCTTGCGGTTCATAACCCTCCGAACAGACGAGCTACCGGAGGACCCTTCCGTTATGATGGCGAGCCGCAGCGAACGCGGCGGCCGTTACGGACGGGATCGAGATCGTGGCCGAGGCGAACAGCGCAAGGAAGAAGCTTCGGAGCCGACCGCTGAGCCAGCGGAAAAAAGTGTCGAACCTGCAGGAGAAGCACCATGAATGCCGGTAGATCTGAAGGTGGCGGTGGACGGCGTCCGTTTTTCCGGCGCCGTAAATCATGCCCTTTCAGCGGACCCAATGCGCCGGCGATCGACTATAAGGATGTCAGGCTTTTGCAGCGTTTCATTTCGGAGCGTGGCAAAATCGTCCCTAGTCGGATTACCGCGGTCTCTGCTAAGAAGCAGCGTGAACTGGCTCGCGCAATAAAGCGGGCCCGCTATCTCGGTCTCCTGCCCTACGTTATTCAGTAGACCGCACGGAGATCGTGAAGTGTCCCGCTATTGGCTACTGGCAATTGCTGGCGGCGCCGCCAGCGTTTTGATCTATAGCCTGTCCGGCGCTCTGCCGGGCGGCCTGATCTTTGCCTATTTCACGGCGTTACCCTTGTATTTGGTGGGCCTTAGCTTGGGTCCTGCCGCAGGCGCGACTGCCGGTGTAGTAGCAACAGTAGGCATTTGGATGCCAGGCGGAGGCGTGATTGCGATGGTTTTCCTTGTCGTCACCGCCATGCCAGCCATGGTGTTCGTGCGACAGGCATTAAAGTCGCGCAACGATGCACACGGAAACGAGGTTTGGTATCCAGCCGGAAACATGGTGCTCACCCTTTGCATACTCGGTGCCCTAATCTATTCGGGCATCGCAGTTTGGTTAAGCATTCGCCCGGAAGGTTTCGAAGAATCCGTTAGGTCCTTCACCGTAATGATGGCGGAAACCATATTAGCAGAACCAGCCGCCGATTTAAGGGACGTCTTCGTTGCCAAAATTGCGCCGATCCTTCCCGGTTTTGTGGTCGCCTCCTGGTTAATAATGAACGTGATTAACGCTGCGCTTGCGCAAAGTGTCCTGGTCCGATTTCATCACAATTACCGGCCTTCACCTGAAATCGCGTCGATGGAGTTGCCCTATTGGCTACCGCTTGCCGCGGTTACGGCGGGGGCAACGGCAATGGGCCTTTTACTGCCGGGGTCGCTAGGGTATTTCGGGACTAATCTCGCGACCATCTTGTTGATCCCCTTCTTTTTCATTGGGCTCGCCGTTGCACACACTTGGTGCCGCAACAAACCCGCCGGGCCCTTCCTAATCATCATGATATACGTATTGCTGATCATTTTTGACCGGCTGATTATTTTCGTCGCCGCGTTGGGGCTGATTGAGCAATGGGTTGGGCTGCGACGTCGCATAACCTGACCCCTGCTGTCGGAGGTAGAAAATGCAAGTTATTTTGTTGGAACGTATCGAAAAGCTTGGCCAGATGGGCGACGTCGTGACAGTCCGACCTGGCTTTGCTCGAAACTTCCTGTTACCGCAGAAAAAGGCAATGCGCGCAACACAGGATAATCTTCATTATTTTGAGCGCGAAAAATCCCAGCTTGAAGCCGTTAATCTGGAGCGCCGAACTGAGGCGGAGCAGGTCGGCGAGAAGCTCGAGGGCCTCATCGTTTCCATTATTCGCAATGCTGGCGATAGCGGTCAGCTTTACGGCTCGGTCAACAGCCGCGATATCGCCGATGCCGTGTCGGAAGCCGGCTTTACTGTCGCGCGAAACCAGGTGCTGATGGAACGGCCGCTTAAGATGTTGGGACTTCACGATTACCGCATCCGTCTGCATCCGGAAGTCGCAGTCACCGTGACCATCAACGTCGCACAATCGGCAGAGGAAGCAGAGATGCAAGAGCAACTCGGACAGGCGATCATCCCGTCTGAGGGCGGCGAATATGAAGAGGAAGAAGAAGCGCAAGCCCTGGCCACGGCCGACATAATGGACCCGCCGCCGACTGCGGCAGAAGAAGCCGATGGTGAATCATCAGATATGCCCTCCGCAGAAGCCTTGGTGGAGGAGCCTACAGTGTAAAGCGATTCGTCAAATCTAATTTATGAAGGCCGAGGGCTGCATGGATTCCCGGCCTTTTTCTATGGAATGCCTTGCACTTCCTGCAACCTATTCAATTTATCCACAGGCCAAACGGAATCTTACTAAGTTGCCCTCAGATTTAACATTCTTACAAAATTAAAATTCCCGTTTGGCGAAGTAACAAATCCATCGTTCCTGTTTTTCGATATTAATTGGGCCCATGGAAAACACAGATGCCACTATCACCAGCCTTCATGGTAATACACCGGCCGGGTCGGTCTACCGCACACCGCCGCACAACACGGAAGTTGAAGCTGCGCTGTTGGGCGCCCTCCTGACCAACAACCGTGCCTTTGAGCAAGTTGCCGATTTCTTGCGTCCCGACCATTTTTACGAGCCGGTGCATGGCCGCATTTACGAAACAATAGAGAAACTTATCGAGCGCGGCCAAGTCGCCAATCCGCTCACACTAAAGCACCTGTTCGACGGGGACGATGCGCTCGCCGAAGTTGGGGGTACGGAATACCTCTACGAGATGGCGACCGCCGTTATCTCGGTAATCAATGCAGCGGAATACGGTAAGACTATCCACGACCTCCACCTTAAGCGCTCCTTAATCGGCTTGGGCGAGGACGTCGTCAACGAGGCCTACAATGGCGACGTCGACGTGACCGCCAACGATCAAATCGAGCAAGCAGAACAGCGCCTCTATGACCTGGCGACGACAGGAGAGAGCGAGCGCGGCGCGATCACCCTCAAGGATGCCGCCATTACAGCGGTGAACATGGCGGAAGAGGCATTCAAACGGGACAGCCACGTTGTTGGCATTACCACTGGTCTTGACTTACTTGATCGAAAACTCGGCG
>PBDC01000003.1 GCA_002717185.1 Rhodospirillaceae bacterium | reverse complement strand
AAGGCCGTAATGTCCCCACCCCACAGCAGCCTGTCACCCGCCACGATGCGGTAGTAGTTTCCTGCTCTGCGATCATCGGAAACCGCATCGGTGGTCCGGATCACCCGGCGCAGTTGCGGCAGAGGCGGTGTCACCGCGATGTAGGTCGTGATCGGTAGAAACATCCTTCGCAGCCTGCCGACCTCGCGCCCTCCGTAACCCCCACAGCACAGCACGAGCCTTCGGGCCTGAACCGAACCCAGTGGGGTCCGGACCTGCCAGCCACCAGCTGACCGGCTGAAACCAAGCGCAGGTGTCTCTTCGAACAGCAGGGTACTCGACGGGTCCAGCGTCGCCGCCACTGCCCGACACAGCTGCAACGGATCACAGTGGAAAGCCCGGGGATCACGAAGCCCCTGGTGGTAGCGCCGGCTGTCGAGCAGGCTGCGGACCGCCTCGCTGTCCAGGTACTCAAGGTCATAGCCGTAGCTGTGGGCCAGCCGGTCCCGCGTTCGCTGCAGCGCATCAGCCGCATCGAAAGTCGACACCTGAAGCTTGCCCCGGGCTAGGTCGGCATCGGCGCCCTGCAACGCGTCAAGAACCATCAAACACCCTTCCTGCGACAGCTCAAAAAGTATGCGTGCCGAGGCCTGGCCTAGTTTCTTTTCAATCGCCGCGTTCCCTGCGGCCCAGCCCGGGCTGCAGAATCCGCCATTGCGGCCCGAGGCTCCCGCACCGATCCGGCGGGCCTCGATCAGGATCGATGGTATGCCGCGGTCCGCGAGCGACCGCGCAAGAAACAGTCCTGCGAGCCCGCCGCCGACAATACAGACGTCCGTTGTCTGGCAGTCCTGCAGTACCGGGTGCAGCGTCGCCTTCGGTGCCTGGTGGGCGTACCAGGTACGCTCGACACCCAATCCGGAGACCTGTGATTCAGACATCTGCGGTAAGTCTGCGACTTGACCTCAACGACGGCGGCTGGTCTGATGCCACCCACCGTGGCTCCGGGCAGGCTGCCACAACGGTACATCGCGGCGCTTGAAGAACGGCACGAGCAGGACACCGGCCACGAATCCACCGATGTGTGCAAACCACGCCACGCCGGGGCCGCTACCGGCGACGAGCGAACTGAAAATCTGCATCACGAACCAGATCACCAACACGATCCCAGCGCTCAGGCGCATCGTGTGCAGCAGAAATCCGAGCGGCACGACAACCAGCACCCGGGCCCGCGGATAGAGCAGCAGGTAGGCCCCGAGCACGCCCGAGATGGCCCCACTGGCACCGATCATCGGCACGGTCGAGCGCGTGTCCGGCAGGGCCTGTGCCAGCACGGCTGCAATCCCGCAAAGCAAGTAGAACACCAGGAAACGGCCCCGGCCCATAGCATCTTCGATGTTGTTACCGAAGATCCAGAGATAAAGCATGTTGCCAGCCAGGTGCATGAAGCCGCCATGCAGAAACATCGAAGTGACAGGCGTCAGAACCGGCGCCACCCACTCCAGCTCTATGGGCAGTCTGGCGTGATCGAAGATGATTGCCGGTATTACACCCAGCGCATACACCGCCTGTGCCTGGACCGGACCCAGGGACCACTGCCACAGGTAAACCACGATGCACAGCGCGATCAGCGCTACGGTCAGAACCGGTGCGGTCTGGGTCGGATTGTCGTCGTGCAGTGGAATCAACGGCTCGGTGCCAGAGGGGGACGAAGACTGTATTCTAAATTGGCTCGCGCCTCATCCAGAATTCCCGCCGGTCTGCCGCGGTGCCGGACGCGGAGCGCTTGGGGCCCGATACTGACCCGTCACTCGGTCGGTGCAGAAGCCGACAACCGGTGAGTCAGGCCCGATGCCCGGCGCGCACGCTGACTGACGGCATCGGCCAGGATCTCGCGGCTTCCCCAGATGACCACCGTGCTGATTGCCCGGCTGAGTGCCGTATAGAGTAGTTCGCGTGACAGCACAGGTGACCGCCGTTCGGGCAGTACCAGAACCGTCCGATCAAATTCGGAACCCTGGGACTTGTGTACGGTCATGGCGAATACCGTTTCGTGAGGCGGCAGTCGCCCGGGCCAGATAGCGCGAAACCGTCCATCCGGCATCGGGAAAAACACCGCGATCTGCCCCGGGCGGTCCGGGTCAACCAGCGCGACACCCACATCACCATTAAAAAGACCCAGCGCATAGTCGTTGGCCAGAATCATGACCGGCCGGCCCGGATACCAGGGGGTACCGGGCTGGATCAGTCCGGCATCGGCGAGCTGCAGTTCGACCAGACGGTTGACACCGCTGACACCGGTCCATCCGTCACGGTGGGCGCACAGGATTCGGAGGCTGTGAAAGCCATCCAGAACCTCACCGGCTTGTGCCCCGCCGGCCGCCAGACTGAGGTTCCGCGTGTAGTGTGGCAGCGCCTGATCCTTGAGAAGTTCTGCAAGGTCAGCTTCAGAAGCGCAGCGCTTAAGTGTAGCGTCTACAGGCGCCGGTTCCTCCAGCAACCGCAGCACCTTCTCTGTGTCGCCGGCTTTAACCGCTTCGCTGAGCCGGCCGATGCCACTGTCACTGGCGTAGCGCCAACTCTCGTCCAGTACGGCCACGGACCCCGAGAGAGGTGCGGGTTGCCGAACCGCGGGCAGATCGATCCCGGTCAGGCGGCCGATTCTAGCGGCCAGTTCCCCTGGTAGCCCTTCGCTGCCCGCACAGATGTCGTCCAGCACCGAACCGGCCTCTACAGAAGCCAGCTGATTTCTGTCGCCCACCAGGATGAGCCGCGTCTGGGCCGGAACGGCGTCGAGGAGTTTCACCATCAGGCCGAGGTCGATCATCGAAACCTCATCCACCACCAGCACCTTACAGGTCAGTGGGTTATCAGCGTGACGGCGCGGTACGCCGTCGGTCGCCCGGATACCCAGCAGTCGGTGAACCGTGGTGGTCTCCGTGGGAAACCGCACCCCCTTCAGCTCCGGCAGACCCGCCGCATGGGCGAGAACTTCGCGCAGACGGGCCGCCGCCTTGCCGGTGGGCGCCGCCAGCGCCATCTGCCCGGCCTCAAAGCCGACCAGTTCCTGGAGCAGCGCAAGGACACGCGCCACAGTCGTCGTCTTGCCGGTTCCGGGCCCGCCCGTGATTACCGTAAACGGGCGGATTACGGCAAGGGCCGCTGCAACCCTCTGCGCCGTCGTACCCTGCTGCCCGGGGAAAATCCTATCCAAGGCCTGAGCCAAAGCGGTTTCATCCAGTGCCAAGTCAGGCAGCGCCGCGCGGGCCAACAGGTCCCGGCCCAACCGGTTTTCCCAATCCCAGTAGCGGTACAGGTAGAGCCTTCCGTCCGGTTCGAGGATCAGGGGGCGGTACTCACCGGGCAGTCCAACGGATCTGGACTGCTTCAACGACTCGCGCCATTCCGCCAGTGCGGGGGCTTTGAACCCTTCACCAGCCGCCCCAGTCAGCAGCCGGCGGCCGGCTTCGTCGGCGAGTCGCAGACAGACGTCACCGGCGACTGTGCGCTCGCTGACAAGAGCTCCGGCCAGCAACACCGAAGACCCGGCATCCGGGTCCAGGCGGCTCAGCAACTCCGCAAAGTGCCAGGCGATATCGCTGAGTTCCCCGTCCCGGCGGGCCGAGTGCAACTGGTCGAGCAGTACGTTCATCCGCGCCCCTGCAAATGGCAGTCCAGCGCTTCGACCAGCGCCCTGCCGGGTCGATCGTAAAACACGCCGCAGCGGTGACCCAGAGCCGGGTCCATACCCCGCAGAAAAAGATAATAGACCCCGCCGAAATGCCGTTCGTAATCGTAATCCGGCAGCCGCATACGGAGGAACCGGTGCACGGCCACCGTGTAGATCAGATACTGCAAAGAGTACTGTTCTCGCGCCATGACCTCGTTGAGCTGCGCCGGTCGATAACCCTCGGGCGTTGCCGCCAGAAAGTTCGACTTGTAGTCCGCCAGGTAGTACCTGCCTTCAGACTCAAAAACCAGATCGATGAAACCATGCATGAAACCAGCGCCGGCCTGGAACCGCAGACGTCGAATGCTGTCAGCGATCAGCTGACTGTCGCCAAAACCGTGACGCTCGACCAGGCCACCCAGACTGCGGCCATGGAGGCCGGCCATCGGGTAGTAAAAAGCCATCTCGTCGACCCGCTGCTCGCGGCTGATGTCGGCCAGCCGCAAACGCCCCTCGGGGTCCAGTGCAGTGTCGAGAACACGCGCCACCATGTCGGCGACGGCAGCGACCCACCTGTGTGAGAACCCGTGAGCTTTCAGCGCCCGTTCGATCACAGATTCGCGAACACCGACATCGGATTCCCGGAAATCCAGTTCCTCGAAGACCTGATGAAGGCAGGTCCCGGCGCGGGCACCGCGTGGAAAAGCAAAGATGCCTTCACCCGAATCGCCCTCGGCTTCGCTGACCAGCCAGCTGTCATGATCAGGCGACTCGCTGTCGTGTCCGGTGGCCAGGCCGCTGAAGCTTGTCAGACGCCAGGCCTGCTGGGGCGTCCGTTTCAGTTCACGGGCGACCAGGGCAGGCGGGGGTCCCGCGACCGGCAGTGGCACCGGGGCTTCATCGTCCGGGACCTGCCTCACCAGGACACAGCCCCTGGACCGCCTGACCAGGCGTGCCAAGTCCTGGTCGATGTCGGCGTCGCTGAGCGATCTGAAGTGGGTCGCAAGGGCCGCCAGCGGATCCTCGTCGGCTGAGATCTCGGGACGGTGAAGCAGCCAGGCCAGCGGCGAGGTGGCGGCCTCGTTGACCGCACCCCAGGCCAGATAACAGCGGCTGCAGGCACGAGTAAGCGCCACGTAAAGAAGACGGAGATTCTCGGCCAGTTCTTCGCGGCAGGCGCTCGCCAGGTTCTGTTCAAAGTCCTCGGAACCGAATTCGACCGTGGCCTGGTTGCCAGCTTCGCTGTCATGAAACACAAACTGTTCGCGTTGCGTCACACGCAGGCCCCCACTCCAGGCAAACGGCAGGAACACCACCGGGTATTCCAGTCCCTTGCTGCTGTGTACGGTGACGATCCGCACCCGATCGTCGTCGCTTTCAAGACGCATCAAAGACGGTTCATCGCCCACCGGCGGATCGTGGCGAACCGCCGAAAACCACTTCAGCTGGACCCCCATGCCGCCGCGCCGCTGCCCCTGGGCATGGATCAGTTCGGCCAGTTGAAGCAGGTTGGTCAAGCGCCGCTCACCATCGTTAAATCGCAGCAGCCTTGGATACAGGTCTTCAGAGGCGGCCAGTTCGCGGAACATGCGCATGAAACCATGATCCCGCCAAAGACCCTGGTACTGGTGAAAACGCACCATGCACTCTTCCCAGTCCCCCTCGGCTGCGGCCAGTTCGTGCAGCCGATTCCCGTCACCGCCCATCAGGTCGGTCAGCAGGGCTGCCCGCACCAGCGACTCCCGGGCCGGCTGAATGACGGCAATGAGCAACCGTTCGAGTTCTTCGGCCTCGTGGGTCTGGTAGACGCTGTACTGGGACTGTCGAACACTGGGTATGCCGGCACCCAACAGCGCCTCCTCGACGGTCGTGGCTTCTGCGTGGGTGCGTACCAGAACAGCAATATCGCCCGGCTCCACGGGTGCGCCGTCGATCTGAGCGGGCAGGGCCAGAAGCCGCCCGATTTCGCCGGCGGTTGCGGCCGCACACTGCTCACCGGCCCGGTATTTAGGTATCGGTTTCCCGGATTCTTCCCGGCCCAGCGTCCACATGACCAGTGCTGGACCTTCTTCGGCGTTCTCTGTCAGGCAGGGCCTGTCCAGGGGCGCCGGCCGGGCCTTCTGAAACGCAATCTCTTCCAGCAGAAATGCGCCCGTACCCGCCCGGTGCTCGAAGAGCAGGTTGATCGCGCTGACGAGGGCCGGAGTCGAGCGCCAGTTCTGATCCAGGGTGTAACCGCAGTCGGCATCCTGTCGTGCCCCGAGGTAGGTGAAGACGTCAGCACCGCGAAAGCTGTAGATCGCCTGCTTCGGGTCACCGACCATGAACATCGGCTGACCGCTGCACTGGTAGATCTTCCAGAAAATACGGTACTGTACGGGATCGGTATCCTGAAACTCATCGATCAGGACGGCCGGATAATCGCTCCGGATTTTCTCCGCCAAAACCTGCCCGGAGGGTCCATCCAGGGCACCGGACAGCTGGGTCAGCAGGTCGTCAAAGGACTGCACCTGGCGCGCGGCTTTACGCGCGGGCAGCTCGGTCATGACGAAGCCGAGCAGGCGATGCCTGAATACTGCGTAGCGCTGTTCGTATACCGACACCAGCTCCTCAAGGCTGGCCACGAAGGCATCACAGGCATCAAAGAACGGGTTGGACGGCGGGGTACCCCCTTTTTTCAGCGAGCCTGAGTCCGCCAGTACCGTCGCCTGGAAACGGTCGAGGCGTTTGAATTTCCGCAGCAGTCCGAACCCGGGCCGCACACCGGCCAATAGCTGGTCCATCTGTCTGAGCCAGACCAGGATACTGGCCGGGCGGTAACGCGTGCGCTTGAGGCTCTTGTCCTCCAGCAGTAATTTCTCCACCAACGGACGATCGGTGTGCCACAGTCTGCGCAGTGTTTCGAATTCCTTCATGAACTTCTTCTCAACCGGACCGTCCGCACGAGGCGCCGGCAGAGGTGCCACTCTCAGGTAGGGCTTACCGATGAGGTTGTGCAGTACATCAAGCAGCACCTCGGGTTCGCTCACACCCTCGTTGTGCAGCCAGTCGACCCACAGAATGCTCGCCGGATACATTTCCCGGCGCCAGAAATCATCCACCACCTGACCCAGGATTTCGCGTTCATCGGTCAGCAGTTCCGATTCAAAAGGCAGGGCACTCTCAAAGGCACTCTCGGCAAGAGCCCGTCTGCAGAAACCGTGAATCGTAAAGATCGCCGCCTCGTCAAAATCGACTACCGCACGCTGCAGACGCTTCAGGGCCTGGCCCGCATCCGGTTGTCCTGTACCCAGCGGGTCTTCGCCAGTCTCTCCCCGACGATAGGCTTCCAGCGCGTCGACCAGGCGGGAGCGGATACGCTGGCGCAGTTCCCGGGTCGCAGCATGGGTATAGGTCACCACTAGAATATTTCCGACGCCGAGGTCTTTTTCCAGCACCAGACGCAAATACAGCGTGGCAATCGTCCAGGTCTTGCCGGTACCGGCTGCGGCCTCGACCAGATTGGAGCCGCTCAGCGCTACGCTCCGGCTATCCATCGAGGCAAGCCCCTTCACAGAACCTCCCGCGTGTTTGCGATGAGCGGTGAGAAGACTTTCTGCGCCAGAAGTTCGAACTCTCCCTCCAGCAGATCGGAGTCGGAATCCCGGAACGCCAGCTGATTGTAGGTATCTTCGCTTTCACCTCGACTGAACCGACTGCCCTCCCAGGTCTTCAGCGCGGCTTTCATCGGGTCGCCCCCGGCGCTGGCATACGCCCAGGCACTGCGCGGGAAGAACGGCAGCGGCCGGGTCAGGCCCTCCCGGTACAGGTGCAGCATGTCGGCCAGTAAGTCGGACGGCTTCTCGACCGCACCGAATTCCAACGCCCTCTCAGGCCCCATCAGTGTGCTCACAGCCGCCGCGCCGCCGGGACTGGCATTGAGACAAAGGTGGGAAAACCAGAACCGGAGCAGGTCGCGGACACCCAGATCCGTTACGCTATGGTCGATCAGTCCCCCGGTACCCGTCGGCTGCAGACGCGCCAGCAGCCGGGTACCCCCGATGTCCAGTGTCAGATCCAGCGGCGGTTGCGGCTTCTCGACCGCTACCTTCAGAAGGCGTTCGACCAATGGTTCGAGGCATTGCCACTCCTCCTCTGCCACCCTGTCGCCCGGTGTGCCGCCGGGCAGCTTACCGGCTGCCCGTAGCTGGATTTTCACGCTGTCCAGGCTGTCTCCGCGCTGCAGACCGGCCAGGATCATGTGCCGCAGTACCCGGGTGTCGAAAAACCCAAGGGCTGTCGGTTCGCGGGTCTGGAGCCGGCCCGCAATGGTCTCCAGATGGACGTCGAGTCGCCCACGCAGCAGCGCCCGGGACGGGTTGAAGAAAAACAGCGCCAGGTCTTCTAGCGTGACTGCTTCGGCCACCTCGACAACCGGCAGGGCGGTACTCAGCAGCGCCGTGGGTCCATCGTTGGCTGTCGTCTCCGGCGGAACGAGCTCACGCGCATAACTGAACAGGCGCGCACTGTGGCCGTCGAAATAACGGGGACTGAAAGCCTGCATCGGATGCGCAACGGTTAGGCTGTCACTCGAACGGGCGTAACTGCGGTCGATGTAGTCCCGAAGTTCACTGACCAGTACCGAGGCCGGTTTAAGCGTGTCGTCGCGGACATCCCGTCCGGTGAAGCTGATGTAGAGGCGTTCCCGTGCCGACATCAGCGCTTCGAGGAAGACCTGCCGGTCTTCGTCACGCTGCCGTCGGTCACCGGTCCGCGGATGCAGGCGAATCAGATCGAAACCACAACGCACATCGCGGCGCGGGAAGTCCTCGTCGTTCATGCCCAGCAGACAGACAAAGCGTGCCGGCAGGCAGCGACCGGGGGCGAGTGCAGCAAAAGTCACGGCACCGCTCAAAAAATGGCCCCGGCCGGGCATGGCCAGCCGACGCACCAGGTCCCGTCGGAACACCTCCAACTCCACAGCACCCTCGTAGCCCGCATGAGCCGCCGTCCGCGTGCTGGCCGCCAGCGCATCACGCACAGCCCTGAGCGCGGGCTCGCTCTCCGGTCCGCTGGCAAAGAACCGGTCCAGCAGACCGTTCAGCCGCTCTGCCCAGTCGGCAACACTGTGCGTCCCGCTCAGCCGGCCCCGCAGTGCAAAGACCTGTTCGAGGTAGCTGCACAGGCGACCGACCGTGCGGGCTTCGGCGGCGTCAGCCATCCCCCAGGGCGAGATGCCGCCGAACAGAACATCACTGTCCGGGAGTGCCTGCCCCAGCACCAGCCGGTCGCTGCCATTGCGCCAGGTATGGTCGGCACCCAGGGATAGATCCAGGGCCCTGACATCGTCACCGTCTACACCCCAGCGGATTCCGGTGTCACGGATCCACTGGTGTATCCGGTCGATGTCGCTTTCGGACAGGCCGAAGCATCGTCGGAGCGCGGGCTCATCCAACGGTGCACTGACAGCATCCGCATCGAATCGACCGCGGGGCAGGTCCAGTAACGCGAAAAACGTCTCGACAAGCGGCCACTGACCCTGAGCGCCGCGGTCTGCCACCCGGAAGGGTATCCTTTTCTCCTCGGCCGCGGCACCGAAGACCGCCTCGATATACGGTGCGTAGGTCTCGACTTCCGGTACCAGTACCAGTATGTCTGCTGGCGTCAGCGATGGGTCGCGTTGAAAATGATCGAGGAGCTGATCGTGCAGGACCTCGACTTCTCGCATCGGCCCGTGACAGACATGCAGCTCTACGGAGCCGTCAGCGGGCGGGTCCCGTCCGGTCGGCTGCCCACTGCCCCCTTCGCGCAGGTGGAAAATGTCGCACTGCAGCTGCCCCAGCAGGTTGTGTGGCGATGGCGCGCTGAATACGTCGTCCTCCAGCGCATCCAGTTCCACCAGCTGGGCGAAGTGTTCCCGACCTTGACGTCCCATGGACGCGAGCAGGCTGTTGCCGGTCTCCAGGAACCCTACAGCTGCCGGATCGCTGTCCCGTTCCAACCGTGCCTTCTCCTTGTCACTGACGATATCCGCCCAGTACGTCTGCGAGAAATTAAGGGTGTAGAGGTGGATGTCACAGTAGGCAGAGAGCGACGCCAGGAGTTCCAGATACACACTGGATAGCCGCGGCAGGGCAAACAGGCTGATGCGCTGCGGCAGCCTGGCACGACGCCCCGGGTCTTCGCGCAGATCAGTCAGCAAGTCGCTGGCCAGCTTCAGCCAGTGCCGGTCATCTCCGTCGGCGACCATCTGCTGCCAGATCATTCCCTGCCAGTGATCCGCTTCGCCTTTTTCAAATCGGCGGATCCAGTCCGGCCGGTAGATCAGATATTGTTCGAACAGCCGGCCCAGGCGGTCGGCCAGCTGCCAGTACTGCAACGGTGCTGCGTTCCGCAGGTAACCGGCCAGTGCATCGTCCCGGCTGACCAGAGCGTCATTGTTCAGCTGCGTCAATACACGCCAGGTCAGCGCCTCCGCGCTGAAGCTGTTGACCTGCGGTACGTCGGCCAAGACACGGCGAAACAGCCGCCACAGCAGTTCTGCTGGAAAGAGCAGTTCGGTGTGGGCGACGATACCCTGCGCCGTGGCGAGACGCAGGGACAACCAGCGCGCGACGGCGTGTCCCTGGACCGCGATCAACTCCGGCGCAAGCGCCGAAGCGAGAGGTTCTTCCTGGTCCCGGACCAGGCGCTCGGCGAGCGCTTCCAGCCGGTTACCGTAACAAAGGTAGAGCACACCCGTGCCTGTCAGCGAAGTGCGGCATGAACATCATCTTACCCCGCATTGTCCACGTCGAGAGGCTCCCCAGGTGAGCCTGTCAGGTCAACGATCAGGTTGCGAGCGGCTGTCACTGACTTCACGGCGGGCAATCCAGGTGGCGGAAACCACGATCAGCCCGGCCCCGGCCCAGATCCAGAAATCCGGTTGTTCACCGAACATCAGCAGGCCGAGCAATGTGGCCCAGACCAGCTGCAGGAAAGAATAAGGCTGCAGTGCGGTCAGCTCGGCCACCTGAAAGGCACGGTTCAGCGTGTAGTGCCCCGCGGTCGCGAGTACCGCCGTGATAAACAGCAGAATCAGTTCTTCAACGGTCGGCGCCCTCCAGACCACCAATGCCAGCGGCAGCAGGGTCAGGGTACAAAAGAGCGACAGCAGGGCCACAATCACGGAACTGGGTTCGGTACGGGTCGCGACCTTGGCAAGCAGCAGTGAACAGGCGAACAGCGGTGCTGCCGTCATCATCGCCAGGGCGCCGACGTCGATGATCCTCAGACCCGGGCGCAGCACGATCAGTGCACCCGCAAAACCCAGTACGATGCCGGCCACGCGGTAAGTCCGGATGCGCTCGCCCAGGAACAGCATGGCACCAGCCGCAGTGAAGATCGGAGCGGTGAATCCGAGCGCAGTGACCTCGGCAATCGGCAGTCGGCTCATGGCGTAAAACCACAGCATGACCCCGATCCCGTGCACCAGTCCGCGGGCAGCGTGCATACGGATGCGGGCCGTGAGGAGGCTGGGCAGGCCGAGGCGCAGGATCACCGGTATCACCAGCGCGATACCGAAAGCGTAACGGATGAACGCTGCCTGTATGGGGTTCATTTCATTGCCGAGGTAGCGGACGATCCCGGTGACCCCGACGAACAGGATGCCGCTCAGCAGCATCCATCCCACGCCTCTGATGTTACCTTGAAACAGTCGACTATCCTTTGGCCGGGACCCCGGTGGACCCGCGTGACCGGCGCTTCAATACTGTGCGAGGGTTGCGTTGAGCTGTTCCTGTACCCGGTCCCTCAGGCTCGCGGGCGCGAGCACTTCGACATCCGGACCGTGGCGCAGAATGTCCATCACCAGTTCCGTCTCTTTGGAATAGGGTACGGTCAGCCGGTAACTGCCGTCGCTCTCGAAAAACCCCGCCTGCCGGGAATGCCACTTTTCAGAAGCGACCCAGCGGGCTGCGGTGGGGCTGAAGCGGAGAATCGCTTCGCGGATTTTTTCACCGGCGAATATACCGTAGCCGGTGCCGAGGGCCTTCTCCAGCGTGCTTTCGCTGACTTCCCTGGCCGACTGTGTGTCACAGAGCTCAGCGTGCTCGATAGCGTCGACGGCAAAACTGCGCAGCCCCTTGCGCAGGTGGCACCAACCGTCGAGATACCAGTTGTCCCGGTAGTGGGCCAGCCGTTGAGGTGACACCAGCCGCTCTGTGGTCTCGCCGGCCTGCCTGTTCAGGTGCCGAATCGTCAGGCGCCAGCGCCCCAGCAGGGCATGGGCAATACAACCGAACACGCGGCGATCCGTCTGGCGTGACGCCATGTGCAGGACCCGTATCCTTTTCTGAACTTCTCGCGCTGAGTGGTCACCGCTGTCCAGCAGCCGCCGCACGCGGGCCCGCAGCGGTTCGATATGTGGCTCCAGCAGTCCGGGTTGCAGGCTCGTCAGCAGGTGATCCATGGTCAGTAAGGCGTATACCTCCGAGGCATTGAACCAGAGTCCCGGCAGCGCATAACGCCCACCTTCGTTGTCTTCGTCCGGCTCGTAGCAATAGCCGCGCAGGGCAGGATCCCACAGAATCGGGGCGGCCATCCGGTCCCGCATGTACTCCAGGTCACGTCGGACCGTAGCACGGGAGACCTCGAGCTCCTCCATCAACTGGCGCAACGAGACCGCCCGGCGGTTACGCAGCAGTCGGTCAATGGTGTAGAAACGTTCGGTCCTGTCCATTGCACTGCCGCACGGATTTCAAACGGCCAGCAGGTCGGTCTTGCCTGCCATGATCAGGTCGTTGATGTGCAGGTCGCGGATTTTGTGAGTCCACCAGCCCACCGTTACACGGCCCCACTCGGTCAGCAGCGCAGGGTGGTGACCTTGTTCTTCGGCCAGCGCACCCACCCGGTTGGTAAACGACAGCGCCTGCTCGAAGTTCTCGAACTCGAAGACCCGTTGAATTCGCGGCTCTCCGTCGACCACCAGCCGTACCCATTCGGGATTGTCGTCGAGGAACGCATTGACCTTTTCATCTGTCGCCGGTGGTGCGCCCACCCGGCAGGCCTCGCATGTCATTTCACTGTAGCGGGTCATGGTTTGTCTTCCGGCTGTTATTGCAGTTCTCAGGGAGGGATACTGTATCGCAAGATCCAGCCCGCTAGAATAGTCCTGCACTACGGAACCGAGGCCTTCAGTCCGTCACCGTGAAAGACCCAAACAGCGAATCCCCTTCCACCGATGCTGCCGGTGCAGTTCTGTCGACGCTCACCGGTTTCGACATCGAACACGAGGTCTTGGACTGCGATCCGGAACTCGCTGACACGGCTGTTTTCTGCGAGCACTACGGCATTCCGCTCTCGGTCTCGGCCAACGTCATCATCGCTGCCGGCAAGTCGGACCCCCGCCAGTATGCCGCCTGCGTGCTGCTTGCCACCACGCGCCTTGATGTGAACAAGACCGTACGCAAAAGAATGGGTGTGAAGAAATGTTCGTTTGCCTCTGCCGAGGAGACCCAGATGCTGACCGGCATGGAGATCGGCGGTGTTACGGCCCTGGGCCTTCCTTCGTCGCTGCCGTTGTGGGTGGACAGCCGGGTGATGGCGCCGGACTACGTGATACTCGGCGGCGGTAGCCGGTCGATCAAGATCAAGGTCTCACCGGCGGTGTTCAACCTGACGCCGAATACCACAATCATCGAAGGACTGGCTGTCGAACCCGGTTGAGCGGGGCGCAACTGAAATCAACCGGTGGCCGGGCCCTGTCCGAATACAACCGGCGGTATCGGGCACTCGAGAATGTCTGCGAAAGCCCGCAGCAGCTCCATTTCCTCCACCACCACCTCACCATCGGCAACCACACAGGCCACACAAGCCTGAAGAAAGCGTAATTTTGCCAGGGGCTTCAACCGGGCAAGTTCTTCGAGCGCCTGTCCCAGTGCATCCAGAGTGGCAGGCTCTCCCGACAGTGACTGCCGGTCGATTCCTACCCGACCCACCGAGTCCAGGGCCTTTTCCAGGGCGCTGTGTGCAGCCTCCGGGGTAGCAGCACCACTGTGAGCTAGAAACGAGAGTACTGTCCGACACGGGCCGGTCAGCTGCTGCAGTGACTTGGCGTTCCGGGTCCTGACACTGGGCTGGACAAACGCCGCGTCAAGATGATGGATGAGAATTCTGTGTAAGGCCCATTCGAAAACCTGGATGTCGCTATCGATCGACACCAGCTTGACCAGGTTCTGGCGGAAACGCCTGAACTGCGCCCGAGACATCCCGCGAAGGGCCGGCAGCGCCAGATCCACCAGCGGCAGGCGGTCGGTCTGTTTCAGGCCGGGCACCACTCGTAGAAAATCCAGGGCGAGATCGTGGATGCCCTGGTCACCGTGTTCTTTGAGGTGGGCCAGCTGCGCTTCGTGCCATTGCCGGTCTGACTGCACGATGATCAGGGCGTAAATGATGGCGCGGGCCGAGTACGGGTCGCGTACCCCTTCGAGTATGGGGTCGGGCAGCGTGTCGATCAGGCCTTTTGCATAGCCAAGCCGGGCCGGATCCATCTGGCCGGCCTCATCCAGCAAAGCCAGTGCTGCTGCCGCTGCAATACCCGGACTCACGGCAGCGTCAGCTGCGACGGTATCAGATTCTTCATCTTTGGGCGGTTCGCCCGGCGGCAGAAACTGCCCGTTCCAGCCCGGATCAATTCTACTGATACGCTCGCCGAGGGGGGGGTGGGTTGCAAACGAGAAACGCGACCGGGCAAATATCTGGGCAAAGAAACTGTGGCTGACCTGCTCGGCAGCCGGTTCAGCCACAACCGACTCTTCAGGGAAGCCGCCGATCCTTTTCAGCGCGCCGGCGATTCCCTGGGGGTCGCGCGTGAACTGCACGGCGGAAGCATCGGCCAGAAACTCGCGCTGCCGACTGATGCCGGCCTTGATCAGGCTGCCGAATAAAAAGCCGGCCCACCCGGCGATAAAGAGCCCCAATCCGGCAACCGCGACGACGCCGGCCCTGCGCCCACGGGCCCGCATCAGCACCCGCCCCAGCAGGCTGATCAGGAGGATGCCGTGTAACAGACCGGTGACCCGCATATTGAGCCGCATGTCGCCGTTGAGGATGTGGCTGAACTCATGTGCGGCCACACCCTGGAGTTCGGTCCTACTGAGCGATTCCATTGCCCCTCGGGTCAGTCCGATGACCGCATCCGACGGACTGTAACCCGCCGCAAAAGCGTTGATTCCAGGTTCTGGCAGCTGATAGACCACGGGCACCGGCGTACCGGAGGCGATCGCCATCTCCTCGACGACGTTCAGCGTCCTGCGCTGCAGGCGATCCTGAGTATCCGGTGACAGCGCCTGACCGCCGAGTGCTTCAGCAACCACCCGGCCGCCGCCCGACAGCGCCAGCAGCTTGTAAAGACTGCCGGCAATGATCAGGGTCAGAATCACAACCGTGGTGGTGACGAAAAGCGTCCAGCTCTGTGCCCAGGGAAGCGTGCTGCTGTAGGCCGAAAACACCTCGTGACGGTACATCCACAATACCCAGAACACCAGCAGGTTGGACAACACACCGACCAGGTAGCCTCCGACAGCCATCACCAGAATCTGGTAGAGGCTGCCGGTAATGAGCAGCGTCAGGACCACGACGATCGCGACGCTGAACAGTTCCTGGTTCTGGGACGGGGAAACCGTCATGTGGTACAGGGAGGGCACCTCATGGCGGTACATCCACAGCACCCCGCTGACCAGCAGGTAGGAGACGATCACCAGGGCAACGATGGCCAACCCGAAAAGCACCACCAGACGGGAGGAACTTTTGCGGGCCTGGTCCTGGGCCTGGAAGAAATTCATCGGGTATCAGAAGCTGACTTTGGGGGCCTCCTGGATCGCCGCCGAATCCTCGAATTCAAGCAGCGCCGCGTCCTGGCTGTGACCGAAACTGCTGGCCAGTACGTTCTGGGGGAAACTCTGGCGGTAAGTGTTGTACTCCATTATCTGGTCATTGAAGCTCTGTCGGGCGAAAGCCACCTTGTTCTCGGTGGTCGTCAGCTCTTCACTGAGCTGCATCATGTTTTCATTCGCCTTCAGATCAGGATAGGCCTCCATCACCACGTTCAGTCTGCCCAACGCACCGGTGAGCGCACCCTCAGCGCCGGCAAGGTCGGTCATCGCGACGGCAGCGCCGGGACTTTGCGACGCAACATCGAGCATTTTCGCCGCGGCGTTGCGGGCCTCGGTGACGGCCTCGAGCGTTTCCCGTTCATGACTCAGATACCCCTTGGCCGTTTCGATCAGATTGGGGATCAGATCGTAACGGCGTTTGAGCTGTACCTCGATCTGAGCGAAAGCATTCTGGTAGCGGTTTTTCAGGGCCACCAGCTGGTTGTAGATTCTGATGAGGTAAAAAATCAGTAATGCGATAATGACCAAAATGACGATTGTCGACGTATCCATGTCCTGCTCCTGATTGATGACTACCAGCGCTTCCAGAAGTTCTGGGTCTCGACCACTGGCACCTTTGGAAAAGTGGCTGCGCCATTGTGGCAGCAACATGGTCTGAACAAAAGCAGGCAGCGAGTGTATGAATCTCGAGACCCGCAGAATCCAGTGCCCGTACTGTGGTGAGGTAATCAGCGTGTCGGTGGATACCTCTGCCGGCAGCGACAGCTACTGGGAAGACTGCCAGGTCTGCTGCAGGCCCATGGCTTTCAGCCTCTCGGTCGATCCGAACGGAGAAATTCTTGAACTCGCCGTACGGCACGAAGACGACTGATCCTGTGCCCACTCAGGTCGACTCCCCCGCCAGCCTGACCAGCGTACAGCCACCGATCAGCCACGCACCGCCCGGCTGTTGCGACATCTGGTACAGCGCCAGCCAGCGCCGACCATCGCGACCTTCCACCAGCACCCGGTAGACCGGTGGCAGGGTGTCTGGAACAAGGCCCAGGAAAGTGACGCCCTGCGGCCTGATCAGTGCCGCGTAACCCGCCTTGACCATGCCCATGAAGATCCCACTGGTGGGGAATATCGAGCGGATGTGCGGCGAAGCTTGGGCATAGGCGGTCTCGGCATCGCCGCTGCGAAACGCCATCAACTGCCTCTCAATGATGGTCCGCATCGCGGCCTCACCGGCACCGCCCGCTACGGCGGGCCCAGCCTGCAGGACCAGAACCAGAAGGGCGCAGCCCACTGCCCGCATCACCGGGTTCCGGCGCGTCGAGTGCATTAGCGATGCGTACTGATCACCAGGCGCGTTTCAGGATGTCGTGCGCCAACCGGCGGTTGAACCCGAAATAACCCGGTGTCAGGGTCTGAATCCGGTGGCGGAACAGCGCATGGGCCTTGGGCAGGGCATGAAAGGGCAATGCCATGCAGGCGTGATGTTCGGCGTGGTACGGCATGTTCCAGGCGAGAAACCGCACCACTGTCGAAGTGAGGGTCGTGCGGCTGTTGCGCAGCATGTCCGGCACCAGCGGACATCCAGTGTGCTCGGCCAGCAGGTAGAAGCGCAACACCGGTTGGCCGAGCAGCACGGGAATCAACCAGTAGGTCAGCACGGCAGTGCTCTGGAGCCCGACCGAAAGAACTGCGACCAGCAAGTAAGCAAGCAGGTAGGCACGCGCTTCACGAATGACCGGCAGCGTGGTGCGCCTGGAGATATACGGCGCATCTACCTGCCCCCACGCATGGCGCAGGAGCGTTACCACAGCATCCCGCCAGTAGGGCAGGCCCGAGACATGGGCGAGGTACTGCCCGGGCGTAGCGATGTTCTTGCCGGCCAGCTCAGGATCGCGGTCTTCAATCTGGGTGTATCGGTGGTGGTGCAGGTGAAACGCCCGGAACCAGCGGGGTGGCAGCAGCAGGAGAAATCCACCCAGGGCTGCAACTGCTGTGTTCAGGTACCGGCTTCTGAATGCCGTGCGGTGAATGGTCTCGTGCAGCGGCGCGAAGAGAGAAATGACCAGCACACCAAGCACAAATGCCGCCGGCAGGTAGAGTGCACTGTCGACGCACCGGTAGACCACCATCGAGGCCGTTGCGATGAGCAGCAGATGGCAGGCGAGGTGCATGAGGCCCCTGACATCCGAACGGGGATACAGCTCTTTCAGGATGCGGTGCTCATCTTCACTGAGTTTGACGAATTCGTCCATTCGCGGGCGCTCTGCAGAGGGCCGGTTCAGTCAGCCGCCGGCACCGAGAGCCGGGTGTCACCGCTGAATATCTCCAGCGAATCACCTTCGACAAAGCCGTCCTGGATCAGTTCGCTAAACACGTGGTTGGCCACCACGGTCGCTGACACCATGACCTCGTGGTNGTCGTAGCAGGCAACCACCATGACCGTGCCCTGNCCGTCTTCGACCATGTCGATNAAACGNGCACCGGCTTCTTCAAGNCGTTGCCGATGGGCNTCAACTGCGTTGAGTGCGGCCTCGACGTCCGGAACCTGGCAGCGCGTAATCCGGTAACAAGTCATCNGAGTTGCTCCTTATTCTGGTCGGCGCGGGGTTAAACGACCGACGTCTGTGTGCCTAGGGTCGATCGAATTTCGGCACATCGCATTCGACACGAATATCCTCTGGAATTCCGCCCGACTCGTCCAGAACCTGGTTGCACGCCCGGATCGTACAGTCGTCGTAATCAGCCAGAGCGACAGTCCAGTTGCTGCCGCTGACGTCGTATCCCTTGAGGACCAGGCAAGTCCACCGGTAGAGCTTCATCCGGCAGAGCATATCCTCGGGCTCACCGTTCACATCTTTCTCAGTATCGCAATCCGGCACCTCGGCCCCGACCGGTGCGGCCAATACGGCCAGTCCGAAGACCATGCCGCGCAACAGCCGTGCCCGACAGCGGGCTGTGACTGCCCGACGAATCCGTGCCCTGGCAGTTCGGCGTTTATGCCCGGCAACGGTAAAGGTCCAGCCGGTGACTACTGTCAATGCCATCAGCACCACTGTACCATCCCTGCGTGAAAAACTGCGCACAGATACCCGTCGGACAGGGTGTTTGTGACGGAATGGTAACCAAAGACCAGAAAGTCTTCCCTTAAAATAACACCATGACGCTTTCCGCCCAATTGCTGACTTTCAGGCGCCTCAATGGCCTGGCCGTACTGGCTTGTGCCGGCCTTCTCGGGTACGCCTACTGGCTGGAGTACGCGCGGTTCCTGGACCCCTGCCCGCTGTGTATCGTGCAGCGGGTCGCGTTCGCCGCCCTCGGTCTGAGCGCCCTTGCCGCAGCCCTTCACAACCCTACGGGGTGGGGCCGGAAAGCGTACGCTCTGGTCGCCGTGTTGTTCGCCGCAGCTGGCGCCGCGGTCTCCGGCCGCCACGTGTGGCTGCAGGGCCTGCCGGCCGACCAGGTTCCCGAATGTGGGCCCGGCCTCGCCTACATGCTCAATACTTTCCCGCTCTCACGGACCATCCGTGAGACGTTGACCGGTTCCGGCGAGTGCGCGTCGGTGGACTGGATCTTTCTGGGGTTGAGCATGCCCGGCTGGGCACTCCTCTGGTTTATCGGGCTTGGGTTACTGGTGCTCGCCGCCGGACTCGGCAACGGGCGGCGGACAACTTAAACTGCCAGGCTATCGCGTGGCCCGGCGGGAACAACGTCAAGGCGCTGCAACGCAGCGTCCAGCGATGTGCCGTCTTCGTCAGACAACGCGGCTTCACGGAGCCGGTGCAGCTGGTCGGGTCCATCAGCCCGGGCGCCGAAGCTTGCGGCGGCGGCCATCACCCGGTCGAACTTTGACAGTGCCCGGCTGTGCGTGTCGCTGTAGCCTTTGACCAGCCGCCGGCACCTGACAATTTCAACCGCCAGATCGTAATTCACCTCCAGGCCATCAAACGCTGCTTTCAACCAGGCAGCGAGGTGTGCCTGTTCGACGCTGTGCCGCAACAGACGACGACGCCAGCGCCGCAGGCCGGCAACCAGGTAGAGCGCACTGAACCAGAACACCGAATCAGTGCGGACCCGCCGCCCGCGGCTCACCAGCCGATCGAGCAGGTTAAATAGACGTTCGCTGGCTTCGATCCGCCGGCCAAGGCCGGCCGGCAGCATGCCGCAGACCTCCCGGGCTCCGGGGTGCATGAATTCGGTAACATGGACCACGCCATCGGCGCCTGCGGCACTCTCCTCCCGAATCCGAGCGAAACGGGCGGCACGGGTCTTCAGGTCCGCGACCCGGATCACGTCGTCGTAGACCATAGCATTGGCAACGTACTTGGCACAGGACACCGACAACGCGAAGCGGCGGTGCTCACCGCCATGCGCAGAGTCGCGGCGAACCACATCTTCCAGCCGGTCCATATACTCGCCCGCATAAGCCGCATCCTGGAAATCGGCGACCTTTCGGCAACCCGCCCCGGCAGTTTCGCGCACCGGCGGCGGCAGTTCCGCCAGCCGCTGCTCCAGCTGCTCCCAGAGCCGTACCTGGGATGCGGGACCGGCCACCGTGTACTGCCGGGCCGGGGCGGCGGCTGGCACATTGTCTTCAGCGGTCTCCTCGGTGACTGCCTTGAAAGCCCCATCAAATGCCCGCAGGCTGGGTTCTACACCCCGACCAGAGGCCCGCACCGTGGCCTCATAGCTCTCGCGGGAAAACGGCAACGCCGCAGATGCTGCCAGTGCGCCGAACAGACTAGCCGAGACCACGCTGCCGGCATCAACTGCGATCTGCTCCATGTCCAGCGCGATGTAACGTTTGGCTGCGGTGCGGCCGGCGGCCAGCACCGGCGCGGGGTCCGCGATGCCGTTACCTGGAACAGTCTTCTCGGACATCGCAAGCATCCGGTGGGTGGAAGTGATCAGGGTGGTGTCGGCGCCCACCAGTCCGCGTATCATCGCCCGCCCCGACTCCATCAGTTCGGCAGCAATCAGAATATCGACATCTCCGGCTGAAGGCGCCAACGCAAAGACCGGTGCGCGGCCGGTGTCTTCGGCCATTTCAACATAATAGATAGTGGCGCCGGTCCGCTGGGCAACACCGGCAATGGAGGTCGCCTGCGCCCGATAGCCGTTACGTTCGGCAACATCGACGATCCAGTTCGAAAGCACGCCACCGCCCTGACCGCCGACCGCAAATACGGCCAGTTTGATGATGGCAGGGGTGCTGTCCACGATAGTCGACCGTCAGGCGGGATCGAACCCCAGCACCCGCCGCGCACGCCGCCGTTGGAGCAACGCGATGAACCCTGCGGCCAGTCGCTGGCGCAGGCGTTCCAGCCAACCCGGGTTATGCACCACGTCGATGCGGTAAAACGAAGGACACAGCACGGCTGCTTCGGCGACCTCACCACAGTTTCCGCAGCCCACACAGGTCTGATCGATATGGGCCACCGGGTCGTCGCGCAACGGGTCATCGAGGGTTTTCAGTGACAGCGACGGGCAGCCAGACAGTCGGATACAGGCGTGATCACCGGTGCAGATGTCTTCATCAACTCCAAAACGCGGTTTGATCACACGTTCACCGTCGGCAATCGCCTTGCTCGCCAGTGGCTTTTCGCGGCGCTGCCGGTTGAGCATGCACTCCGACGAGGCAACGATCACCTTCGGTCCCTGGTGTTCGGCACTCAAGGCTTCTTTGAAGGTGTCGCGGACCTTGCCGACATCGTAAGTGTGATCGATCTCCCGCACCCAGTCGACGCCGATGCCCTTGACCGCCGCGCTGATCGGGTGGCGGGTGGATTTGGACGGGTTGTCGGCGCGGGAAGAAGGAATGTCCTGACCGCCCGTTGCCGCCGAGTAAAAATTATCCACCACCACGATCACACTGTCGGACTTGTTGAAAACGGCATTGCCGATACTCGAGGTCAGACCGTTGTGCCAGAAACCGCCGTCGCCGATCAGTGATACCGGGCGGCGGCTGCCGCCGCCGCCATCAAAGGCGGCATTGGAGGCAGGCCCCAGTCCATAGCCCATCGTGGTGCCGCCGATCTCGAACGGCGCCAGACTGCCAAACAAATGACAGCCGATGTCACCCGCGACCTGCAGCGGTCCGACCTCTTTCTGGGCGAGCTTCATGGCCGCAAAGATCGGCCGTTCGGGGCAGCCGGTACAGAAGCTGGGCGGTCTGACGGGCACGCTGGCAGCCAGCTCGCCTATGGTGCTGCCTTCCGCGGGTGTCGTCCCGGCACCGTTGCCGCTGGCCCGCAGCATCTCAGGGGCGTGGCGCTTGAGAAATTCGCCGACCCCTTCTAGCACGTGCTGACCGATGTATTCTCCCGCTGGCGGCAGCAGATCCTTGCCGGTCAGGTGCACGCTGCCCTGGGCCCTGTAAAGAATCGCCGCCAGCGCATCTTCGATGTAGGCGGGCTGACCCTCCTCGACCACCAGCACCGCCTGTTTACCTTCACAGAACGCCAGGAATTCGGAATCAACCAGCGGATAAGTGACGTTCAGTACGTACAGCGGAATCCGGCTGTCGCCGAAGACGTCGGCGAGTCCGAGGCGCTGCAGCGCCCGGATCACACCGTTATACATCCCGCCCTGCATGACGATGCCCACCGGCCCGTCGCTCGGGCCGAAGATCTCGTTCAGGCCCCGGCCGCGGATGAATTCCACCGCAGCAGGCCAGCGCTGGTTTACTTTCTCCTGCTCATGCACGTAGGACGCAGGGGGCAGGACGATTCGGTCTGTGTTGCGTCGCGGCGCGTCCAGCGCCTGGCTCACAGTCAGCGGCGGCCGACGATTGTCACTGGCCGTGAACGAGCCGTATACGTGGCAGGCACGAATTCGAAGCTCCAGCATCACGGGTGTATTGGAGGCCTCTGAAAGTTCGAAAGCGTCCGCGACGGCCTTGACGATAGAAGGCAGATTGGGTCGCGGGTCCAGCAGCCAGATCTGTGACTTGGTGGCGTAGGCATGGCTGCGTTCCTGCATGATCGAAGAACCCTCGCCGTAGTCCTCACCGATCAGGATCAGGGCACCGCCCGTGACTCCACCGGAGGACAGATTAGCCAGCGCATCGGAGGCCACGTTGATGCCGACCGGCGCTTTGAAGGTGACTGCGCCGCGGATCGGTTGATGGACGGAAGCGGCCAGCATTGCCGAAGCCGCCGACTCGGATGCGTTGGCCTCGTAGTGCACATCGAGCTCGGCCAGCAGGTCCTGGGCATCGGCCAGCACGTCCATCAGATGCGAGATAGGCGCACCCTGGTAACCGCCGACGTAGCCGACGCCGCACTGCAGAAGGGCCTTGGTGACCGCGAGAATCCCCTCGCCGCGGAACTCTTCACCCTTCCCGAGTCGGAGTTTCTGTACTTCCTGTTTGAAAGAGCGTTCAGCCATCAGTGTCAGTTTTGTGGTCGACCAGCAGATACTATAAACAAAAAGCCTCTTCAACCGCCGCGCCGCGCCCGGGGCAGCGGCCGGCCAGTGATGTACCGGTCCCAGAGGCGCTGCACAAAATAGGCAGATACCGTCAACAGTACGGCGACCAGCAGTCGCTGGAAGGTGTCGTGCCGCGGAATCAGAGCCGGCATCAGCAACACTAACGTCGCCAGCCAGGTGCTCCAGATCACCAGCCACCCCAGTCGGTAGAGCGGTCTGAGAACGTTGGTTTTTCGGGGTTTATTCACCGGATTGCAGGCGAAAACGGCGTTCGGCGCGGGGTAGGGCGACACAGCATAGCAGATACCAGCGCCCTTCGAGGTCGGCGGGTTCGTTAGAATCTTCAATCGGCCGGACGTCCAAGACCGCCGGCGTCAACGGGCCTTCGGGAGGCACCGACACATGATCATCGTCGTATTCGAGTTCGAACCGGTTGAGGACCTCAAGCACCGCTACTTCGAGCTGGCAACGGCCCTGCGCGAGGAGGTCGGAAAGATCGAGGGCTTCATTTCCGTGGAGCGGTTTGAGAGCATCAGCACCGCCGGTCGTTTTGTTTCACTTTCCGCCTGGGAGGACCTGGCGGCTGTCCAGCGCTGGCGTGAACACCTGGAGCACAACGCAGCGCAGGATGAAGCCAAGTCCCGCAACATTTTTCGTGATTACCGGATCCGGGTGGCCGAAGTCGTGCGGGACTACGGGAAAGAACAGTCAGCCTGATGGGCGCGGGTCGATCGGCACCGCGGACGCCAGACCCAGCTCGGCCTCGATGTGCCGGCAGGCGCGCACCAACTCGGCCTCGGCACGGGGTGGACCGATCACCTGCAGACCGACCGGCAATCCGCTCCCGGTGTAACCCACCGGCAGGCTGAGCGCCGGACAGGCCGTCATCGTCACCGCAAAGGTGATCGCTATCCAGTCGATGTAGGTCCTGGTCGGCTGGCCGGCGATGGTCTCCACATAGCGCTGCTCCATCGGAAACGGCGGCACCGAGACCGTCGGGCAGAGCAGCAGGTCGTAGCGCTCGAAAAACGCCGTTACCTCCTTGGCCAACCGCCAGCGTACCCGTTCGGCCTCGAGCAGCTCGGCATTGCTGACCGCGAGTCCTTTTTCGATGTTCCAGATGATCTCCGGGGCGATCTGCTCGCGGTGGGTCTTCAGCAGGTCTTCCATCATCACCGCGATCAGCACCGCCCGCAGTGTCTGAAACGCCTCGATCACGCCGGAAAAATCAGGTGTATCGTGACGGACTTCAGCGCCGGTTGCTGCGAACCCTTGTGCCGCGGCGGCGCAGATTTCTGCGACCTCGGGTTCCATGGGTACAACACCAAGATCGGGGCTGAAGGCCACCCGGCGCGGCGCGGCTGTCGGATCGTTGAGGGCTTGGCTGAGCGACGGGCCTGCAGAGTCGAAAGATAACGGATCTTCCGGGCTGCGGCCGCTGCCGCCATCGAGCATCAGCGCCACGTCGGCGACGTTGCGCCCCATGGGACCTTCGACCCACAGCGTGTCAAAGGCCGGCAGCCGGCTGCTGCGCGGGACCCGCCCGGGGCTGGGCCGTAACCCCACCACGCCGTTGAAACTGGCCGGAACCCTGAGACTGCCGCCCAGGTCGTTACCCGTTGCCAGCCACACCATGCCCGTCGCCAGGGCAACGCCCGACCCGCCCGACGACCCGCCGGCGCTGCGCATACCGTTCCAGGGATTGCGCGTGTGACCGAACACGGGATTGAAGGTGTGTGCTCCGGCCCATTCCGGGACGTTGGACTTGCCGATCGGGATCGCGCCGGATGCCTCAAGCCGGGCAACAGTGGCATCTGAACGCCGGGCCACATTGTCGGCGAAAATCGGTGACCCGTAGGTGGTCCGGACGCCGGCCAGGTCGTTGTAGTCCTTGACCGCGATCGGGATGCCCCACAGCGGACCGCGCTCTGAAACCGGAGGCGGATGATCCGTCATGTCGACCGCCCGGTCCCGCGCTTCATCCAGACACAGGATCGGCAGGGCGTTGACTGCCGGATTGACCGCTTCGATGCGGGCCGCCGCTGCATCGACCAATTCGACCGGCGAGACGTCCCCGGCGGCAAGCCGCGCTGCGACTTCGGTCGCCGTCATCTGGATCAGTTCGTCACCGGACATCCTCGGGCCCCTTGCTCGGTATTCAGCGGCGCCGGGCCACCATGTCGATCTCCACCAGTGCGTCGCGCGCCAGTCCGGTCACTCCAACACAGGTTCTTGCCGGCAGCCGCTGTGCCGGGAAATAGCTTTTGTAGACCTCGTTCATCCGGGCGTAATCCCTTTTGAATTCGGTCAGATAGACCCGGCAGGACAATACGTCAGCAAGACTCAGGCCGATGCCTTGAAGGACGATCACCAGGTTATCCATAACCCGGCGCGTCTGGCCCGCAATGCCATCGGGCAGCGGTGCGGTATCGTCGTCCGGGTCGGTCGGCATCTGGCCGGTCAACTGAATCCACCCATCACATTCGACGGCGTGACTGAACGGGGCCACGTGCGTCGGTGCCGCGTCGACA
>PBDC01000059.1 GCA_002717185.1 Rhodospirillaceae bacterium | reverse complement strand
GGCGCCATGTCGACTAGCACCAGCGCCGCCGCGTCAACTTTGTCCAGGCCGATGGATAGAAGGCTTGTCCCCCCGCCCATCGAGGCACCGACCAAGGTCGGCCGCTCGCTGCCCAACGCTTTCGCAACACAGACCAGGTCTTCAACCATGCAGTCTGGTGCGTAATCCTCAGAAGCCGTCGCCCAATCGGAATCGCCATGGCCTCGAGCGTCAAAGGCAACCGCATGATAACCGCTATTACCCAGCGTCTCACCAGCGCCTTTCCAAGCATGCCGTGTCTGCCCACCGCCATGCAGTAGAATGACCAACTGCGCCTCGGGATCGCCCCAGGTATCGCCGGCAATGGTCACACCGCCATGGCCGTTCCACCGATGCATCGGAACCGGTGTCCCGGGCAAACGCTCTCCTGCGCTCATTCCTTAACGCCTCCATGTCACTGAAACAATTGGACCGAATTATCTAAACGAGCGCTATATTACGGACCGGCACCGACCTGTCGAGGCGACGTTGATTAATCTTTTGCGAGACACTGTGCAGATCATGGATACTTATCCCCTTATCCCAGAAAGCAGACTACCCTTCGTAGTCACCGGTGGCTCGAGGCCTTCTGACCTCAGGGGCTGGCTGGCGACTAACAAAGAGCAAATGGACAATTTTCTGCTGAAAGCTGGCGGCGTTCTGTTTCGGGGATTTGGCATCCAGAACGTCTCCGACTTTCGCAACATTGCCGTCACCATACAGCCCGAGCTCGCGTCTTATGTAGGTGGCGATTCTCCACGCAACCGTGTCGCCGACAAGGTGTACACCTCGACCGAATTTCCGCCACATGTGGAAATCGGGCTACACAACGAAATGTCCTATGCAACCTGGTGGCCGTCCAAAATCTTTTTCTACTGTCAAACACCGGCAATGAAAGGCGGTGAAACGCAGATCGCGGATGCTCGCCAAGTGCTGGCCTTGCTAGATAGTCCGGTCAGACAAAGGTTCGCTGAAAAAGGCGTGCTTTATGAACAGCATCTTCGTCATGCGGAAGGACCAGCAAGACCCGGTAAATCTTGGCAGGAAACATTCGAGACGGAAGAACGCGTAGCGGTCGAAAACATCGTGCGTGATGGCGGTATGGATTGGGAATGGACTGCACACGGCTTGCGGACCACCATTCGCCGCCCCGGGATTGTTAACCACCCCGACACTGGCGAGCAGGTTTGGTTCAACCAGGCCAATCTTTGGCACGCAGATATGGGGGGTGCAAAGAAATGGGATGCCCCAGCCGGCGAACCGCATCATCATGCGTATTACGGCGACGGTAGTGACATTCCGGTCACCGACCTAGAAGCTGTCGAGACAGCTTATAAAAAGTCTGAGCTGATGTTTTCCTGGGAAGCGGGCGACGTGCTGGTGCTAGACAACTATCTTGCCGTGCACGGCCGCAAACCCTTCGAAGGACCTCGCGCTGTCTTCGTAGCCCTCGCCTGATCCGACAAAGCTGCTAGACCGCGCGTTTCTGACAGCCGATAGTTTACCAACAGCGGCGCAGCTATTGCGCAACAGAAGTAGGGAGACCCTTCATGTCAGACCAGACCGAACCCCTCGTTATCATCACCCGCGAAGACCATGCCGCTATCATGACCTTGAACCGACCGTCGAAGAAGAACGCTATGAGCGACGCATTGCTGGAAGAACTTATTGCGGCAATAACCGCGGCTAATCGCGATGACGACGTGCGCGCAATCGTCATCAAGGGCGCAGGGTCTTGCTTCACTTCAGGCCGCGATACCTCGCAATTCGAAGAGGTTGCACTGTTGCAAGATATGTCAGTCGATGCCGCTGTCGATATTTTCTTGGAAACGTTATCGATGTTGATCGAATCGCCGAAACCCACTATCGCTGCAATCCATGGCATGGCGCTTGGCGGCGGCCAGGCGATGTCGCTTGCTTGCGATTTTGTCGTGGCTGAACGGGATGCGCGCTTCGGCAATGTAGAAATGGTCTACGGATTTCCCGCCGCCATGAACATCGCCTTACTAACACGCCAGATTGGGCGCCGCAGGGGTTTGGAAATCGCGATGACCGGCGATCTTTACAGCGCAGAAAAGTACCATGAGTACGGTTTGGTAAACCGTCTAGCCCAACCCGGCACCCTGGCCGAAACAACCATCGGTTTCGTCAAAACCTTGACCGATCGCATGCCCTGGGCAATCAAGCGCACCAAATCGACCTACCGCCTAGCAGAAGACATGGCAATGCACGGCGCACTAAATTTTGGTAACCAGCTTAACCAGCTCTTGCGGCTAAACGGTCAGCTTGCTCCTGTGCACAGCCATGATTCTGAGGCGAAACGAGGCTTAAAATCTGGTATCGTGGAGTAGTTCGATGACAAACGGCAAGAAAAAGCCCGGCCCCTATGCGGGCGTGCGCGTCGTAGAGCTTGGCGCGCTAATCGCTGGGCCATCCTGCGGCAAATATCTCGCCGATCACGGCGCCGATGTGATCAAGATAGAGCGGTATCCCCTCGGCGATATTTCACGCCATTCCAACCGCACTCGTGCAAAGCGCAGCCCGATGTTCCTGCAGCACAATGCGGGAAAGCGCAGCATGTGTGTCGATCTAAAACAACCGGAGGGGCTGGAGATCGTTCGCGATCTCTGCGGAAAGGCAGATGTTGTCATCCAGGCCTTCACCCCCGGCACTATTGACCGGCTCGGCCTGGGTTATGAGACGCTGAAGGCAGTGAACCCGGGCATCATAATGTGCTCGATAAGCGGTTTCGGCCAGACCGGCCGCAACGCTGACCGACCAGGTTATGCCCATCTGGCCCACTCTATGGCTGGCTGGCTCAGCATGCAGTTCCTGCACCGCGACCCGCCGGAGACACCGCGTGGTCCCGGCATCGCGATTGCCGACACCACGACCGGCCTCACCGCTTTCGGAGCAGTCGGGGCAGCGCTTTACCGCAAAGCTATAACCGGCGAAGGTGACCATCTAGATATCGCGCTGTTCGACAGCCTCTACGGCTCGAACGATTCCAGCCTTCAAGCTTACCTAACCAGCGGCGAGATCGACGTCTGGTACCATCCGGTGCACGAGGCGAAGGATGGCTACGTAACCGCGCTGGCCGGACCGGACCACGCCTCCTGGCGGCGCACCTGTCTCGCGATGGGACAGCCCGACCTAGCGGAAGACCCTCGCTTCTGCAACCAGAGAAGCCTAACAGCCCATCTAAATGATGCCGCAGAGATCATGCAGAACTGGCTCGTCTCCGTGACCTGCGAGGAAGCCGAGCGAGCGCTGACCGAGAACCACGTACCTTGTGGGATTGTCTATACCATCGATCAGGCCGCCCGGCAGCCGCAGGTGGCAGACCGAGGCCTGACAGTGCAGGTCGAAGATCCGATATTAGGCCCGCACGACCAGATCAACTCAGCCTTCAAATACAAAAATGCCGAAAGCGGCGTCCGTGGACCTGCCCCGATGCTAGGGGAACATAATGCGGAAGTGCTGCGCAACGAGCTTGGCTACGACGAGGGACGAATTGCCGAACTCAGCAGTCAGGCTGTACTCAAACAAGATCGAATTTAAGGCTTAAATACTGAATTATATGAAAATGTCAGAAGTTTTCTATATGGGGATCGTTAAGGTATTTAGCGCAAAACGCAGCACATTTCCTATATAAAAAAATGAGTACGATGCGCACGGCGCCCAAATAGAGGAGTACAGATGCGGGAATATGACCTTGTCGTAATCGGCGGCGGTCCCGGCGGTTATGTTGCGGCAATCCGCGCGGCGCAACTGGGAATGAAAGTGGCCTGTGTCGAGAAGCGGTCAACGCTGGGCGGCACTTGTCTCAACATTGGCTGTATCCCGTCGAAGGCGCTGCTGCAGAGTTCCGAGAAGTACGCCGAGGCCTGTAAAGGACTAGAACAACACGGCGTGAAAGTCAGCGCGGTGAAGCTAGACCTGAAGGCGATGATGGCACGGAAAGACATGGTTGTTGCAGACCTGACAGATGGAATTGCATTCCTGTTCAAGAAAAACAAGGTCGAGCATTTTAGGGGCCTAGGGACGATCGAAAGTGCCAACCAAGTCAAGGTCACACCGGACCAAGGCAATCAGCAAACGCTTGTGACCAAAAAAATCCTGATAGCAACCGGCTCCGAGAGCACACCGCTACCCGGTGTCGAGGTCGACGAGAATCAGATCGTGTCCTCAACCGGTGCGCTGGCGCTGGGCAAAGTGCCCAAGCATCTGGTCGTCATCGGAGCAGGCTATATCGGGCTTGAGATGGCCTCGGTCTGGAAACGGCTCGGCGCTGAAGTCACCTGCGTCGAGTTTCTTGATCGCATCACGCCAGGCATGGACGGCGAAGTAGCAAAAACCTTTCAACGTATTCTGAAGAAGCAGGGGATTAATTTTCGCCTCAAGACCAAGGTCACGGGCGTGAAGAAATCTAAAACCAGCGTCACCCTTAAGCTGGAACCCGCCCCGGGAGGTAATTTCGAAGAGATCAATTGCGACACCGTACTGGTCGCAATTGGGCGCCGGCCTTACACGGAAGGGCTGGGGCTGGAGGCAGTCGGGGTTGAAACCGACAATCGAGGCCTCATCCGCATCGACGACGAGTTTATGACCTCTATTCCCGGCATCTACGCGATCGGCGATTGCGTGCCCGGACCAATGCTGGCACACAAAGCGGAGGATGAAGGCGTCATTTGCGCCGAAACCCTCGCCGGTCAGGCAGGCCATATCAATTACGATTCTATCGCAGGTATCGTCTACACCTGGCCGGAGGTCGCTGCCGTAGGCAAAACGGAAGAAACGCTTAAAGAAGCGGGCATAGACTACAAGGTTGGAAAGTTTCCATTTACGGCAAACAGCCGCGCACGTGCCAACGGCACGACGGACGGCTTCGTCAAAATATTAGCCGACGCCCAGACTGATGCGGTGCTGGGCGCCCATATCATCGGGCCAGACGCCGGCGGGCTAATCCACGAAATTGTAACGGTGATTGAATTCGGCGGTGCCGCAGAAGACATCGCCCGCGTTTGCCATGGGCACCCAACCTTGAACGAGGCGGTAAAGGAGGCGGCACTCGCCGTCGACAGCCGGCCGATCCATATCTGAGGGTCCGCACCGAACAGCCGGCGCGAAGCTGCCGAACGCGACCGACAAACCACGGCGCTCCTGGCTCGCCCGAATGGCGATCCTGACCTCTGGTTGGATCTTCATCGTACTCGGGGTGCTCGGCCTCTTCCTACCTATCCTCCAAGGCATCCTGTTTCTAACGATTGGAGGCATGCTACTCTCCATGGAGTCACCAACGGCGCAGCGAATTCTGGACCGACTGCGTAGTAAATACCCCAGCCTCGACAAAACCATGAACGGCGCACACAAGCGCGTGAACCGCATTACGCGGCAAATAAAAAAACGCTTCAGTTGATGCCGCAGCGCTATGGCGGCATCGTAACTAGCCCAACGACCCGTTCTTGACCATCCGGAGGCAATCACCCATGACAAATGGCTCCCCCGAAGACCATGACTCGCTTGTCGCAGCACATCATGCCCGCGTTCAGGCGCTGTTGGATAGCGATCTCTCCGCGCTTAGCAAGGTCGTCGGCGAAGACCTAGTCTTCATTTCCGCCTTCGGCCAGACCATGGTCTGGCCGGATGTCGTCAACTCTATCCAGTCCGGCAGTTTGAAGATGCTGCGTATGGGCTCAGTTGACATCAAAACACGAATCTATGGTGATGTCGGTTTGCTTACATACAAAGCAGATACGGCATCGGTGCATGACGGCGAAAAAATCGAAACTTCGACCCTGTCTGTCACCGTCTACATTAAACGCGACGGCGGCTGGCAAATGGTATCACAGCAGCATTCGCCGCTTAGTTAATCGGCGAACGCAAAAGACTTTTTTTACGCTTCAACAAAGTACGATCCCGTCTCGTAAACCCGCGCGCCTATATACTGAACTTGATGGTCCGGTACCAAAGTGCACCGCGGCAAAGTTCGGCACAAGGCGCAACACCGGGCTGAGACTTGCATCCACGCTAGAGATTGACAAAATTGCCAGAGCTTCTAACAAAATGGCGAAATTCTATGGCGGTTCTGGAACCAGGCAAAACACTATCAACCGAAGATCACGCACATTCCATGGCGGAATACATCCATGCGGGGACTGAGCGTACCTACGCCATCGGCAACCGCGGCCCTATCCGACTGGATGCGAACGGGAAGCTCGAACAGGACATCCTGGACGCCTATTGGAAACACGGTTTCTACATCTTCGAGGACATCGTCGGCACGGAAGAACTTGAAGAGTTGCGCGGCGAGGTCGAATGGATGCTGGATCGCGCGCCAACCGGCCCGAAAAGCACAGTTGATGCAAAGGGCCGCCCAGCCTTCGGTCAGCAATTCACCCGACCTTGCTACCGTTACGCGCGACCACTCAGTGACCCGCTCGGCGGAACCTCCAAGAATAAGGGCCGCCATCCCGCAAAGATGAATGAAGCGAAGCCCACTGCTAACGCGCCGGCTTGGACGGTGCAGAACCTGCACGGCAACTTACAACTTATGGACTCGACATTGGTGCTATACGGCCATCCCGGCCTCCTGGCCGTTGCGGAGGCGGTGCTCGGTGAAGACTTCGTTCCCTACAACGAAGTGACCTTCATCAAGGAACCCGGCCTCGGCCCCTCGGTTGCCTGGCATCAGGACGGCACGACCCATTGGGAATCCGATGACTGGGATCATGGCGCACACGGCTTCAACTTCATGACACAGCTTTACCCCAGCACCGCGGCAAACTGCGTCTGGATCCTCCCTGGAAGCCACAAGGAAGGGCGTGTCGACATCCGAGGCATGGTCGCGGACGCAGGTTCTGACCAGATCAAGGGCGCTATACCGCTGCTGTGCAAATCTGGGGACGCATTCATTCTCAATCGGCAAGTGCTGCACGGTTCTTTCGCAAACACCTCCGTCGAACGTCGGGTGACGCTCAATGCCGGTTTCTTTCCGCGCAAACGGGTAATGGACGTGACCGTAGAGCATCTCGATGGCCGAGTGGTGACCTTCAACGAAGCGCATATTCACCAGCGCAGCCGTATGATCGCCATCGGCATAGACGCTCGTCGTCAGCGCTTTCCCAATGAGACACCTTACCGTTACGCGCCGCTCGCCGGTCAGGAGAACGAAAACCACTGGAATGAAACAACCCGCGAAACGGTAGTAAAGAACTACAATCTGCGCGACATGTACGTCTAGCCGGGGCTGATGCGCTTGGCCCATTTGTTTACTTGGCGGATCCACGACCTTTTCCAGGTGCCAAAGCAAAGACCTGGGACGCAAGACCTTGACGTCGACAAATGCCTAGTACCGAATTTCGCCAGTATGATCGCTGAAGGCCATCTCTGCTGAAGTTGTCGTTCCAAACAGGCGCATGGTCTGCAGCACCTGTTCACCCGGTTTGTAAAAGATGAAACGAACTAAAGTATTGGATCTTTCTGCGCTTTAGGAAATTCCCCAGTTTGGCTGGTTTCTGATAGTCGTGGACCGTGAACACAGCGTGGAGATATTGAAAAATTTGGATACTGACTATATGTGGGTAATCTTCCGCGATTGCGCCCGCGAAGACCTAATCCCGCGGCGTGAATGGTAGACAGACACACACGCGTAGGCGGAGCGAAAGCGAACAAACGCATGCGCGACTCAAATTGATTACCGGTGTCACGCCTGCGGTAGTTGCGTTGACATTCGCATCAATAGCCATGACCCAATCGACGTGCAGCGAACGGTGTCATATCCTTATCAATAAGAGTACCGATATATGGGTGGCAAAAATGGCGGAACTAACAAATCTACTTTCCCAAACGGAAGTCGGGGCGTTCAAAAAAAATGGGGTGGTCGTCCCCAAATTCCGGCTGCCGGCGGACAAACTGGCGTTATTGCAGGAATTGGCGCACAATTTGATCTCCGACAATAGGCAGATGGGCGACGAGCCTATCACCTCGCCCCACGTACCCGGCTCCGGTATCCAAGGCGTTAAAAGCGATCCACGTTGGATCGAGATAGCGACTTTCCCACCCCTCCTAGACATGATGGAACAGTTGATCGGCCCCGACCTCATTCTGTGGGGAACTACCTTCTTCCACAAACCTGCAGGCGAGAAACGCATCGTACCGTGGCATCGGGATGGCCGCTATTGGCCGATCAAGCCGCTAGCAACCACATCGGTGTGGATTGCCGTGACCGATACGACAGTGGAGAATGGTTGCCTGCGTGTCATTCCCGGCTCACACGCTGCAAAGTCGATCGGCGATCACTATCGCGATCACAGCGACGATGTAACGATCCCAGAAACATTGCAGGCCGACCAGTTTGACGAAAGCCAGGCACGCAACATTGAGCTAGAGGCGGGGCAAATGGTGATATTCGATGTCTACATGGCACATGGCTCACAGGCAAACCGCAGCGGCGCCAAACGGGTGGGTTATGCGTTGCGCTTCATGCCGGCGACCAGCCATTACGATCATCATGACATCCCAATCGCAGACTCGCGCGGCTCCGCCCACCATACTCGCCCGCTGATTCAGGTACGCGGCATAGACCGCACGGGCAAGAACGACTTAGAGATCGGGCATCCGTAAAATGATTATGCCGCGCAAGGAGGCAAGCGCCTGATAATCCAACGGGAGCTGCCGATCTCATTCCAATATACAGCGGATGGACCAGCCACCTAACACTCGTGTGTTTCAGGCACAGCAACGCACGCTCTAATATTTCAGCGAATTGGTTTTTGCGAGCGATACGACCGAAGGATCCACGGAAATAATGGCCTGACTTCACGGCCACGGCCTATTTTTCGGTGTCGCATTCACAGAGATCAGATGAACGAGGCCCCAGCACTCTGCATCGGCACTGCACAAAATTTAGCCGATATCTGCACGAGCGCCACGCAACTTGTCGTCCGCCTCGTCTCCAAAGTCAAGATATCGTGACCGGCAAACGTCACAATCTGTCGGGAGATGAGTAAACGTATTGATCACATGTATGGCCTCCCCGGCAAGGACTGGGTAGGTCACGCAGAAAGACCCGCGATATCGGGAACTGGCCTGGCGGTGCGCGAGTCGACGCTGAACAAACGTTCGAGCGATTTGGCGACACCGATTACAAAGGCGTCATCGTAGTGACGGCCGCAAATTTGTAGTCCGAACGGCGTGCCTGTAGGCTCCAGTCCACAGGGAATCGCCGTCACTGGATTGCCTGGAATTGTCAATCCGTAGGTGAGGGAAAGCCATTTAACGTAATTGTCGAGCTTCTCGCCATTAATTTCGTCGCAATAGAGCTGTTCAACCGGAAAGGGTGGTACCGGCACTGTCGGTGCGATCAAAATGTCAACATCGTCAAAAAATGTTTCCATGTGCCGGTAGATATTAGTTTGTTCCTGGGTCGCCCAAGCAACCTCTTCCGCCGAAATTTCTAAACCGGCTTCGTAATTCAAGCGCACGTTAGGGCCTAGCGCATCCCGATTCTTTTGATACTTCTCGCGGTGGTTGGCGAGGAATATCTGGCTCCGCAAAATCCAGTTGGTTCGGTCGACAGTATCCAGCACCGGATCCCGCGGAGAGCATTCTTTGAAAGCGGATTTAAAAATATCAACGCGCTCGCGAAAGGTTGCCCGAATGCGGTCATCTACCGGTGCAAAGCCGAGATCCTCGGACACCGCAATCTTCAAAGTGCTGAGATCAACTTCCCTTACTGAAACATAATCGGCCGGATCCATCGGCGCCGACAAGGGATCGTTCGGATCGTGCCTCACGATAGAAGAATACATCAGCACCATGTCCTCGACGGTCCGTGCCATCGGGCCAAGCACGCTAAAGGTGGTGTATCCAAAACTATGCTTCTCGTTCGGCACAATCCCCGGTGTGCTTCGATGGGCAACTACCCCATTAAAGGCCGCCGGTATACGCAAACTACCACCCGAGTCCGAGCCGGTCGCGATAGGCATCATGTTGGTTGCTAATGCTACAGCGGATCCGCCCGATGACCCACCGCAAATCCTTTGCGGATCGAAGGGATTACCAGTCGCCCCCCAAACCGGGTTAGTGGTGTTGGCACCAGCGCCGAATTCCGGCGTATTAGTCTTGCAAAACACGATCGCACCAGAGCCTCTCAACTCCGCGACTAAACTATGATCGGCGTCGGGTATATGGTCCCTATACAGTGGTGAACCGTGCGTCGTCAGCAGCCCCTCGGTATCAAGTAAATCCTTCACACCGAGCGGCAGACCGTGCAACGGCCCCAACAAATCACCGTTCTGGACCGCTGCTTCCGCCGCTTTCGCCTCTTCACGGGCACGTTCGAAACAGGTCCCGCAAATTGCGTTAACCGTGGGGTTAACCGCTTCGATCCGCGCAATGCATGAGTCCAGAAGCTCGACGGGGGAAAGTTGTTTGTCACCAATCATATTACGCGCATCAGTGGCGCTTAAATCACACGGTTCGGTCATCTTAATTCTCCTAAAGGTAAATTCCTATATGGAACAATGCCTTGCCACTGTCTGCTCGCAATATCTGGTCACGTTTTGGCGTTCCAGTGTGGTGGTGCTTCGCCAAGATCCCAGAACAAGCCAGTCATCAACTGTAACCCTTCGCGTGCTACCGTGGTCAACATGTGCTCGTTTGGCGCGTGCTGCGAGCAAGAGGCGTAGGAGTGTGGTACCCACACGGTGGGCAGGTCCAGCACGTCGGCGAAGACGTCGTTCGGCAGCGACCCGCCGAGGCTTGGAAGCACCGCCGGTTCCTTGCCGGTCGTATTCTGAATAGACGCGGATGCCCACTGTACCCATTCATTGTCTGGGCTGAGACGTGTCGCCATCATGTAGCCTTTCTTGGCCGGTTCCGCCTCGACCATGCTGAAGCCCCGCGCCTCGAAATGTCGTCGTAGTGCTGGGATAAAATCCTCCGGATCAACGCCTACGGTAAACCGCACCTGACAGGTCGCCGTAGCCTTGGGTGGTATAGCGTTAACAGGATTTTCCGGGTTACCAGTCTTGAAGGCCAGCACTTCGAAGTTGTTCCAGGCAAACACCTTCTCTGCGCCGGTCAGGCCTGGCTCGCCCCAATCTGGGTCAATTTCCGGCGCCCCATCACCGCCGTCGATTACCAAATTATGGACCGCGTTACGTACTGATGCCGGGATGCCTGGCGGCCGCCATTCCGGTACATATATCTCTCCCGACGCACTAGAGATGCTGGCAATTGCATGCGCCAGAATGATACCTGGGTTGGCCAGCAACCCACCCCAGTTGCCCGAATGATGCCCACCCTCACGTAGGTCGACTGTCAGGTCAAAATTGTAAGCTCCACGGGCCCCAAGGAAAATTGTCGGCCGCTGCGGGCTAAGGCGCGGACCGTCGGAACAGATCAGCACATCGGCAGAAAACAAGTCTTTGTTTTCCTGACAGAGCTGTTTTAGGCCCGGCGAACTTGTCTCCTCACCCGTCTCAATCAATAGCTTCGAATTGAAGCCGAGTAACCCGCGGGTCTCCAGAACGGTTTCCAGCGCCGCGATGTTAATTGTGTGCTGTCCTTTATTGTCCGCGGTGCCGCGTCCGTAAAGCCGGTCGCCTTCCTGGGTAAGTGTCCATGGCGACAACCCCTCGCGCCACTGCTCGTCATAACCCAGTACCACGTCACCGTGCCCATAGGTCAGGACGGTGGGCAGGTCGTCACTTTCATGCCGCTCGGCGATTAAAAACGGGCCATATCCCTGGCACGGATTTTCCAGCACCTGACATTTGTAGCCCATTCGCTCAAAAGTCGGCTGCATTTCGTCGGTGAGATAGCCATACAAAACATCCATACGATCCGGGTTCTGGCTTTCCGTCGGAATCGCAACCCGTCGGCTGAGATCTTCTATGAAGCCTCCCTCATCAAAATAACTTTCGATCTTCGCGATCGCGGCACTCCGGCTCATGTTGATTTCCTTCAGCTCTCGACACCTTATTATTTGAAACAAATAATATACGTGCGCGAGTTTCGGAGCGAGGGCGTCACCCAGATGTCCCAGTAACAAAGACATCAGCCCGGAGCGTGATTTGCCCCTACGAGCACGTTGGTGTACCTCACAGCGCATATTGTCCATGAGGTTGGAAAAATGCGCGTTGGAATCGAAGTCGGAGGGACGTTCACCGATTTGGTTGCGATTGAAGGTGACCGCGTTTGGATTGCCAAGGTGCCGAGCGTTCCGTCAGCGCCGGACGAAGGAGCACTCGCTGCGGTGAATTCCGCTAATATTCCTATGGATAACGTCAAGGATGTGATCCATGGCTCCACCGTGGCCATCAATGCCATCCTGGAACGGAAAGGCGCGCCCATTGCCTTCCTTGTAACTAAAGGGTTCCGCGACTTGCTGCTTCTGCAACGGCATAATCGACGACAAATTTACGATCTATTCTATAAAAAGCCCGAACCGGTGGTCAGCCGTCGTGACACCTTTGAAATCAATGAGCGGATTGGCCCAGACGGCACGGTGATCGATGCCATCTCAAAAGAGGAGCTTACCAAAACCCTGGCAGCCCCACTGGCCAGCGGCGATTATCAGGCTGTCGCGATCTGTCTGATGAACGGCTATGCAAACCCCGCACATGAACTGGCCGTTGCCGAATGGGTCTCTGAAAATTTTCCTCAACTCACGATCACCTGTTCCAGCGATGTAACACGGGAGTTTCGCGAGTATGAACGCGCCTCAACGACCACCATCGCCGCCTATGTACAGCCGGTCACCAACGCGTATATCGTGCGCTTTGCGAAAAGCCTGTCGAAGAGAGGTTTTGAAGGCCGCTTCTCCATTATGCAATCGAACGGTGGCCACTTACCTGCTGAGGCGATAACCAGCAACGCGATTAGCTGTCTGTTTTCCGGGCCAGCTGCTGGTGTCAACGGCGCCATCCGCGAGGCCACCCTCGCCGGCTTCGAAGATCTCATCACACTCGACATGGGCGGCACCTCTACGGATGTCTGCGTCATCACCGATGGAAAGGCCGACCTATCGACTGAGACCGAGGTCGACGGCTTACCAATCCGCACTCCAGCACTAGATATCGTCACCGTAGGTGCAGGCGGTGGGTCAATCATCTGGATCGACGATGGCGGCATGCTGCGGGTCGGTCCGATGTCGGCAGGTGCCGATCCCGGTCCGGCCTGTTATGGGCGGGGTGGCTTGGAAGCGGCTATCACTGACGCCCATATCGTCCGCGGCTCGATCCGCCCCGAAGCCTTTTTAGGCGGTGCCATGGATATCGACCCGGACGCCTCATATACCGCTCTGAAACCGCTCGCAGACCGGTTGGATATGGACCTTGAGACGTTTGCGGACAGTGCCATCCGGGTCGCCGACGCCAGTATCGTCCGCGCAATACAACTCGTCTCGACGGAACGCGGCCGAGACCCTCGCGACTACGTCTTGACCCCATATGGTGGAGCTGGCCCCCTCCACGCAGTGAAGGTCGCAGAGGAGCTGAGCATCCCAACGGTAGTCGTTCCGCCAAATGCTGGCGTTCTGTCAGCGTTCGGGCTTCTGGCAGCCGACTTCGCACAGTATGACACGCTGACGCGCAAGGTACTGGTCGACGATCAAGCCCCTGGTATCGTACGTCAAGTATTCGCCGAGATGGCAACACGGGCACGAAAAGCGTTCGCCGCCTATGACATCGAAGCCGAACCAGCCTTCGCCACTACCCTGGCGATGCGTTACGTAGGTCAAGCCTTCGAAATTCAAGTTCCACTCGAGGCGGAAATCCTGTGCTGCTTGAACATGCACGACATCGTCTCTCGTTTCGCGGACGCGCATCTGCGGCTATTCGGCTTCGGCGGCCACGACTTTGGCCCATGCGAGATCGTCTCCTTCCGGATCGGCGCACTTGCACCGCCCTCAGAACTGCCGACGCTGCATGCGGAGGATACGGTTGCGGGAGGCGCAGTTTCGCGGGTCTATGACAACGGAGCATGGCGGGACTGTGGGCTGTTAGGCCGCAAAGACATCGGAAACTTCGGCAAGATCGCAGGGCCGCTGTTAATAGAGGACGCAACCTCCACCGCCTATGTCCCGCAGGGTTGGCGCGCGAACGTCGATTCGCACGATAATCTCATAATACGGCAAGACAGGACCTAGTCATGACAAGAACCAACCGCAGACCGGTGAAACCCGCCGACCAGGCGGTGATCGCGCAAGGGCTAATTGCTGGCGCCAAGGAGATGGGCGTCAAGCTAATTCGCTCCGCCTATTCGCCCATTGTTAGGGAGGCCAGCGACTGCGCGGCCGCGCTACTCGACCGACGAGGCAATGTAGTGGCCCAAGCAGAACTGATCCCGATGCAGCTCGGCTCGATCAGCGCCACATTTAAACCCTGTGCCGAACTGTTCCCTCCGGAGACGTTAGAAGAAGGCGACTTCTACATCAACAACGACCCTTTCCATGGCGGTCAACATCTACCGGACATCTTTCTATTCTCGCCGATCTTTTTTGATAGCAGACTGATCGGGTTCAGCGCCACAGTGGCACACCATCTCGACCTTGGTGGCGGCGCACCAGGCCTCAACCCACATGCGACGGACATTCACCAGGAAGGGCTTATCATTCCGCCCAGCAAATATAATCACGTCCGCGACTGGTCGGGCGGACCGCTGGAACGGCTGATCCGCGCCAATATCCGAGTGCCAGAGCAGACGATCGGAGACTTCAACGCACAGTTCGCAGCCAACTTCATGGGAATCGAACGGGTGAAGGCACTGTGTGATAAATTTGGTGTCGAGACCATCGAGGCGGCAATGGCGAGCTTGCTTGATTATTCCGAGCGGCGCATGCGCCGTGCTATAGCTGAAGCACCGAACGGCATCTATTCTGGAGAGGACTGGATGGACGATGACGGCATCGGCGACGAGCCGCTACCAGTGCGCGCGACAGTGACAATCGAGGGCGATTCGGTGGCGGTCGATTTCGCCGGCACGTGCGAGCAAGTAGCGTTGAACCTGAACTGCCCGTTCGCTTCGACCATCGCCACGGCTCTTTCGGTGGTAAAATCGGTACTGACTAGTCCCGACATCCCCTTCAACGAGGGTAGCTTGCGCCCGGTAACGATCAGCGCCCCTTATGGCAGCATCCTAAATCCAAAGCCGCCGGCACCTGTTCGGGCGCGTCTTACAGCAAGCTACCGCGCCTACAACGCGGTCATGAAAGCACTTTCGCAAGCGGTCCCTGAACAGGTAATTGCAACCGGTTTCGATACGACCGAATCTGTCTGTCTCAGCCACTTAGGGCCGGACGGCTATCGCATCTCGCTGGAGATATTCGGCGGAGGGTACGGCGCCAGCCCGGTGCGCGACGGGTGTGACGCGGTCGATAGCCCAATGTCAAATTGCGGCAACGTGCCAGTCGAATCTATGGATCTCGACTACGACTTTTTCCGCATCGTAGCATACAGTCTACGGCCCAATTCCGGCGGGGATGGTAAGTATCGCGGTGGCATGGGCCTTTGCCGACACTATGAAATTCTCAAAGACGACGTCACATTCGCGACCTATTCGGACCGCTTTCGTCTCGCCGCCGACGGGCTGTTTGGCGGAAAACCCGGCGACAGCGCGGTAACCCATCTGAAGAGGGGTGAAAAACTACTGGAGCTTCCGTCAAAGGGCAGTTTTGCGCTGCAGAAGGGTGATATTCTCATGATCCAAACCGGCGGGGGCGGTGGTTACGGCAACCCAACTGAACGTGCGCCCGAACATATCAACCACGACATCGCGCAAGCATTCGTATCGGCAGAAGCCGCGGAGTAAAAACACGTCAACCGGCAAGCGCGCAATAAACGTAAATAACGCCGTGCCCTACTGGCAGAGTGTGAAGGCACGGTGACTCTGGGCGAAGGTTTCTTGCCCTCGCTAACTACTTCTCCTGCAACCGGGGCATCAGCTCTACGAAGTTACAGGGCATGAACCGATAGTCCAGCTGATGAACAAGAATTTCGTCCCACCCATCCTTGCACGCCCCTGTCGAGCCCGGCAGCACAAACAGATAGGTGCCTGACGCCACACCGGCATCCGCGCGACTCTGGATCGTCGAAGTCCCAATCTTCTGGAAACTGATCCAGCGAAATAATTCCCCAAAGCCCGGTATCTTCTTATCGCAGACCCGGTCCAACGCCTCCGGCGTCACATCGCGCCCAGTGACACCAGTACCGCCTGTTGTGATTACGCAATCGATCCCCGGGTCTTTGATCCAGACGCGCAGCTTTGCCTCGATCGCATCCGCATCATCCTTAACAATCGCGCGATCCGCCAAATTGTGCCCCGCTGCGGTAAGCCGCTCGACGAGTGTATCGCCCGACCGGTCATCAGCCTGCGTACGTGTATCTGATACCGTCAGCACAGAGATCGATACAGCCCGAAACGGGCGATTTTCGTTAATTGGCACGACCTACTCTCCTATTGTCGGTATCAAGCGGAATATAGACCGGCCATTCGCCTGCTGCCGTGGCCGCAAGCGATGGCGTAGCTTGTCCCAAACGCAGCCGATAGATCCATAAATTAGTCATAACCCGTTCCACGAAATTGCGCGTCTCACGCGAACGCACACTTTCTATAAAAAGCAGCGGATCGTCCTGGTAGTCGACCTTACGGCGCCATTTCCGCAGATTGCCTGGGCCTGCATTGTAAGCCACCGTGGCGTAGAACAAATTACCATCTATCGTCGGATCTTCGATCAGGTGCTGGATATATTTTTGGCCTAATGCAATGTTCATTTCCGGATCTAGCAACGCGAGCCGGCTCGTTCGTTTGCGGGCTATGAAACGTGCAGTCGCTGGCATCAATTGCATCAATCCGGTAGCACCACGTCGGCTCCGCGCCTTCGCCTTGAAACGAGACTCCTGCCGCATTAAGGCGAAAATCAGCGCCTGATCAATCTTATATCCACCGGCTGGGACCCAGCCTGGCACCGGGTAAAGCGCCGCATCATAATGTTCGCCTCGGGTCCGCTGCAGCTTAAAGCCCAAACGAATGGCAACGTCCGGCAGGTTGGCTTTACCGATCAAAGCGAGTAGGACGCGAGACAGTTCGGGCGATGGCGCTACGGTCAATCGTTTCAGCTCACTTTCGGCCCTTACCGATTGACCCGCCTCCAACAACGCCATAGCGCGATGGGCCGTGGGAATTTTGTCAAGTAACTCAAGTTCGATCGGCCCCAATTGCGGCAAGGCCCAACTAAAAGGCTTTTCCCCATCACGCGCTTGCAACGACAACAAGCCGTAGAAGGTATGCGGATAACGAGCGCCAAGTTCTAACATACCGGCGACGCGAGCCGGATTCCTGCCCGCCAACGCCGCCCTTGCTGCCCAATACGCTGCTGCTGCGCGTGGCCACTCGGTCAAGTCCGGCACTNGCGCCATNCGGGAAAAATGGTCAGCAGCGATNCCATANTGTTCCAAACGCCAGGCCGCNAGACCGGCCCACCAATGGGCATACGGCACCTTNGCAGACGACCGNTTCGTGGCGCGCGTGGCGACTTTGAGCGCCTTCTCGTCCTTGCCGGCATGGTAGTAGCCACGTGCGATAATGGCGAGGTTTTGATCAAAGCTGTCCACGCTTAGTCGGCGATAGGGCTTTGAGCTCAGCAATTTTAGCGCCTGCGTCGGCCGCTCTCGCCGCACGAGGCCCTTAATACGATTGGACACGCGACGCGCAAAATTCCGCTGCGATCGATTAAGGCCCGAATTCTTCCAGACGAGCTGACGCGGCTCCGGCTTGGCTTGCATCAGGCTCGTTCGGACCGGCTTTTTCGGTGATCGCCACCCTTTCGGCTGCCGCCGCAGGGCCAAGCGATAGACCCTCGACGCCCCGGGATGGTCCGCATAGGCAGCCATCCAGGCTTTAAGTTCCTTGTACTTTGAACGGTAAGCTGTCGGATGCATATAGCGTTGGTATTGGACATGGCCTATCAACACCCGGTCGGACAAATGCTCTATTAGCTTATCCGCCGCCTGCCATTTGCCGATTTCCTGCAGCTTGAAAATTTTCCGATACAGCGCAGCATCCGCTTCCGAAAGAATCCGCGGCAACGGATTTTCCCCACGTAAAGAACCCCCGTGGGCTGGCAGCGATGCCGTATCGGTCAGTAACGACCCTTGCCCAAAGACCGGCGCCGCAAGGAACACGCCAACTACCGCAGCGAGCCAGAATTGCAGTTTCGGATACTTCATGTAGACATGCGGTTTTCCCGCTTTTATCGCGGAATATTACCCCTTTAGTTCGGCATCATCCCTAGCGGAAAAACAGTTGTTTCGCAAGGCAGTAGCGAGCTATGCCCATTCTTGAAGCCGCGCTTTTAACATCAGCAGGTCATGCCATGCTGCGCGTTTCTGCCCCGGCGAACGTAACAGGTAAGCGGGGTGGAACGTCGCCAGTGCGGGGATTGGTTCGTCCAGGCCTGGCCCATGATAGTCATACCATTTGCCGCGCAATCGCATTATCCCTTCGGTTCGATCAAGCATGGCCTTCGCCGAAGCTCCGCCAACGAAAACGAGGACCTTCGGCCGCACCAACGCTATATGCCGCTGCACGAATGGCATGCAAGCTGCCACTTCCGCCGTTGTAGGATTACGATTGCCGGGTGGCCGCCAGAACAAGACATTCGAGATATAGGCGCTTGCCCGATCGAGACCAATCGCCGCCAGCATCCGGTCCATCAATTGCCCGCTGGCGCCTACAAACGGCAATCCGCGACGGTCCTCTTCCGCGCCGGGCGCTTCGCCTAGGATCATCACATCCGCCATCGGATTCCCGTCGGCAAAGACAAGGTTTGTCGCCGTCTGCTTCAAAGCACAGCCTTCGAACGCTATCAACGCGTCTCGTAATTCCTCCAGCGTATTCGCGGCCCCAGCCGCGGCCCTACTATCAGCCACCCCTTGGCTCGGTACTAGCGGCGCGCGCTCGGAGAACTGCAGGGAACGGCCTGCCTCTGCCTGTTCAGCGGCCTGTCTGAGAGGCATCCGAACAGATGATGCACTAACAGCTTTGCGAGCAGATACAGATTCGGCGTATCGATCGATCGGTTCATTGCCGACCGCCTCGTCCGCGCCCATCTCAACGCTCCACCTTAACGCCTCCGCGGGATCTCGATACTGCGACACGGGGTCTCTCATATTAGTTACGCATGCGACAATTTTTACACGTGCCCTTCACTCACTATTATCTACAAAATTTTCGTGCTTTGTTATAGACAACGCATCGCGCTGGAAAATCGCGGGGAATTGAGGAGTCGGGATCATGGAACGCGATTATATGGAATACGACGTAGTCGTGGTAGGTGCGGGCCCATCCGGTCTAGCGGCAGCAATTCGGCTGAAACAGCGCGCTTCGGAACAAAATCGTGAAATTTCTGTTTGTATCCTCGAAAAAGCCTCGGAAGTGGGCGCCCATATTCTGTCCGGTGCCGTGCTTGAACCGCGCGCCTTAAACGAACTTTTCCCTAACTGGCAGGAAATGGATGCGCCACTCAACACACCGGTCACGGACGAAAAGTTCATGTTTCTGACCGAGTCTAACGGCTTCTCCCTGCCAACCATGTTGCTACCACCAACCCTGCACAATGACGGTAACTATATCATAAGCCTGGGCAACTTGTGCCGCTGGCTCGGCGAACAGGCGGAGACCCTGGGGGTTGAGATCTATCCCGGCTTTGCAGCCGCCGAAGTGCTTTACACCGAAGACGGTGCGGTCAAAGGTGTCGCCACCGGCGACTTAGGCATAACCAAGGAAGGCGAACAGGGTCCGAACTACCAACCGGGCATGGAGTTGCACGCCAAATACACGTTCTTCGCCGAGGGTTGCCGCGGCAGCCTGGGCAAACATCTGATGTCGAAGTTCAATCTGAGAGCCGATTGTGAGGATCAAACCTACGGGATAGGGATAAAAGAGCTGTGGGAGGTAGAGCCGGATAAGCATCAGCAGGGTCTGATACTGCACACGGCCGGCTGGCCAATGAACAACAATACCTATGGAGGTTCTTTCCTATATCACCTGGAGAACAACCAAGTCGCCGTGGGCTTCGTCGTTGGGTTAGATTACACAAACCCTCATTTGTCCCCCTACGAAGAATTTCAGCGGTTTAAGACGCATCCTAATATTCGCAACACATTCGAAGGCGGCCGACGTATAGCCTACGGCGCGCGCGCACTTAACGAGGGCGGCATCCAATCTTTGCCCAAGCTGATATTCCCGGGCGGTGTGCTAGTAGGTTGCGAAGCCGGAACCTTGAACACACCGAAAATCAAGGGGTCCCATACGGCCATGAAATCTGGGATGCTCGCAGCAGATGCCGCCTTCGAGGCCCTAGCCGATGAGGCAGCGGGGGGCGATGAGCTAACTGGCTACGCCAACGCGTTCAAAAACTCCTGGGTTTACGAGGAGCTTTACAAAGCGCGAAACTTCCGGCCAGCATTCAAATGGGGCTTGATAGGCGGCACGCTGTATAATGGATTCGATCAAAAGCTGCTCGGCGGCCGAGCGCCCTGGACATTGAAGCATGGCCATTCAGACCACGCAGTTCTCGACAAGGCCACCGACGCGCAGCCGATCGAATACCCAAAACCAGATGGTGTCCTGACCTTCGACCGACTTACAAACGTTTCTTTTTCGGCAACCAACCATGAGGAAGATCAACCGGCCCACCTGACCCTGAAAGACACATCGGTTCCGATCCATACAAATCTCGCGCTCTATGACGCGCCAGAACAGCGTTATTGTCCGGCCGGTGTTTACGAAATCATCCGCGAAGATGACGGCAGCGATCCTAAGCTGCAGATCAACGCGCAAAACTGCGTCCACTGCAAAACTTGCGACATCAAGGACCCTACACAAAACATCGTCTGGGTAACGCCGGAGGGCGGTGGCGGCCCCAATTATCCCAACATGTAGGCCATCTATGTAGGGCGTGGTTCTGGTCATCTTGGAGGCCCATCGATAGGGTGCAAACCTCTTATCAAAACGCGAATCGCGCCGGCGGCTGTTGATCCTATCTAATTTCGTTTAGAATGGGCGCTTTCTCTGAGAACCGCATGATTACAAGTGTAAATTTCTATAGAAAGAGCCTGTTCACGGCAATTTACGCCGTATTCTTCACCTTGAGTGGAATAGCAAACGCAACGTCGGAGTTCGGAAGCTATCTGGCCGGCCGGCATGCCCAGGCGCTTAATGATGGCGATAAGGCATCCACTTTCATGATGCGCGTCCTTGCGGAGAATCCAGACGATCAAGAATTACTGAAGCGGACATTCCTGCTGATGCTTTCTGCCGGAAAATTCACGATGGCCATCTCCCTGGCGAAACGAATCGAGACGGGTGGTGGCAAAATGGCAACGGCAGCGCTGCTTCTTGGAATAGACGCCGCACGCATAGGTGATTTCGATGCGGCACGTAAACGGTTTGATGCCCTTCCACGTCGTGGTCTTAACGCCTATGCCGCGCCGCTCGCGTCCGCCTGGTCAAGCGCCGGCGCAAAGGATTTCGATGCAGCTCTGTCAACTTTGGCGGAACTCGACAAAAAAAGTGGGTTCTCGGCCATGCGCGACCTGCACACCGGCCTCATTAACGATTTAGCAAACCGCCCAGAAGCGGCGGAGGAAAACTACCGTTCGGTCGCCGACGAGCTGCACAACGCACCCATCCGGGTCGTCCGCGCAGCCGGGTCGTTATTCGAGAGAACCGGGCGCAAGGACGAAGCACGTAAGCTTTACCAGAAATTTCTCGCGGCACACCCGGCCAATGTTGCGGTCGGCGACACTCTCGAACGAATGGAAGCCGGCGAGTCGGCTCAGCCCCTTATAGACAGCGCGAAATTCGGTATCTCAGAAAGTCTGTTCAACATAGCGTCAGCCTTACCGCGAGACAGATCGACCGATATGGCATTGATATATGCCCGGATCGCACTCTATCTAAAACCGAATTTCGAACTCGCGCGGCTACTCCTAGGCAATCTGTTCGACAATCAGCAGCGCTACGCGAAGGCGAACGAAACTTACAAGCAGATCGACGCCACCTCCCCCTACCACTGGTCCGCCCGACTTCGTATCGCCAAGAATCTAAGCAATCTGGATAATGTCGACGAAGCCATCGAGATGCTGCGGCGCATGGTGGAGGTGCGTCCAAATCGAACGGATGCTCTGATTACGCTTGGTGGTATCCTGCGCAGCAAAGAACGCTATCAGGAGGCCGTGGAGGCCTATGACGCTGCCAGCGAAAGGCTGGGCGAGATCAAACCAGGACACTGGCTGTTCTTCTACAATCGTGGCATCGCCTTAGAACGATCGAAGAGCTGGGAACGGGCCGAGAAAGACTTTCTCAAAGCACTCGAACTGCGCCCGGAGCAGCCTTACGTGCTGAACTATCTGGGATATTCTTGGGTAGAGAAGGGCTTAAATATTGAGCGAGCAAAAAAAATGATCGAACGTGCCGTCGAGCAACGGCATGATGACGGCTATATCGTCGACAGCCTGGGTTGGGTATTGTACCGGCTCGGCGATTACGCGGCTTCTGTGAAGCACCTTGAGCGCGCAATTAGGTTGCGACCGAGCGACCCCGTGATAAACGATCATCTGGGAGACGCTTACTGGCGTGTCGGACGCAAGCTAGAGGCTCGCTTCCAGTGGCGCCGCGCGCTCGGCCTGGACCCAGATGAAGATCAGGTTCCCGATATCGAGGCAAAGCTGGAAAACGGGCTCAAACAGGATAAATTGAACGGGTCCGGTGGATGAATGCAACACCCTCGGCCGTCGCGACGATCCAAGCCCCAGCAAAGATTAACCTGTACTTTCATATCACTGGTCGTCATAAGGATGGCTACCATCTAGTCGATAGTCTTATCGGGTTTACCACGCTTGGCGACGAATTGACCATTCGGGCACTCGAACCTTTGGATATTGTGTCAAACGGCCCATTCGCGGAAGGTATGCCGCCGCCTCATAAAAACCTCGTCTATCGAGCTGTCCAACTCCTGGCGGAAAATGCAAGTAACCAAGCGCAGGCGCATGTGACGATCACTAAAAACTTACCGGTAGCAGCAGGTATCGGCGGCGGTTCAAGTGATGCAGCAGCGGCGATAAAAGCCTTGTCGGCCCTCTGGAACATGCCGCACGGCACCGTTGATTTGTACGAGTTAGGTCTGACGCTAGGCTCAGATTTGCCCGCCTGTCTGAAGGCACAAACCACCTACGCCCGCGGAATTGGTGAAGTGTTGGACGACGCGCCAATCCTGCCCGAGACAGGCATCCTGCTCGTCAATCCCGGTGTCACTCTGATGACCGCCTCCGTATTCCAAGCGCGCCGCGGCGTCTTCAATCAGCCCAACAGGTTTGACAGATCGCCAAAAGATGCCGCAGCGTTGGCAGCCTTGTTGGCCGAACGCGGCAATGATTTAACCGATGCCGCCATCTCGCTCTGTCCAGTCATTCGCAATGTGCTCACCGCACTCGAAGCTGCGCCGGGCTGTTTGCTCGCCCGCATGACGGGCAGCGGAGCGACCTGTTTCGGCATTTTCGATGACCTCGCCGCCGCGGAAGCTGCTGCACCCGCTGTGGCACAGGATGGGTGGTGGGTAGCGCCAACCGAGTTAGCTACCGGAACTACCTGAATCAATCATTGTCAGCCACACGCGGATCGAGTGCTGTGACAATCGGACTCGACTGCGATGTCTGCGGTTGCGCCACGAAAGCGGATTGCACTTCCTCCGGCACCGGGGGGCGTCTAGACATGCGGTACAAAGTGAAAGCGGCCATCGCCGCGTAAACAACGACGGTGTAGTAATACAGGCCGCCCAGGCCGAGATACTTCATTGCAAGCGACGCGAGGAAGGGGCTGACGCTCGCACCTACACCAAAGGCAAGCAGAAGCCCCGCCATAATAGCAACCATTTGCTCCGGCGCACTGTGATCGCTGGCATGCGCCATGGCGATCGGATATGTGACGGCGCTAAGGCCCCCGATGACGAAAGCCAACGCATATAACACCCAGATCCCTGCATCGCTGCCAATCACAGCAATCGCAATGCTTGCCACACCCGCTGCACTCGCGACCGTAGCCAGTACCAGGCGGCGGTCAAACAAGTCCGACAAGCGCCCGATCGGAATTTGAAGAGCCAGGCTGCCAAACATAAAGAATATCATGAAGACCGAGACTTGGGCCACGTCCAAACCAACCCCCAAGGCGAAGACCGGACTTAATCCGACGATAGCGGAATTGGCCAAGCCGGTTGCGATTGCCCCAAACACGCCAACGGGCGACGCGCGGTACAGATCGCGGATCGACATGCGATCATCTCCAAAATTGTTGGGCGCTTCATGGCGCGCCAACGCGATCGGCAACAGACAGGCGGCGAAGAGGATCCCAAGCAGCATAAAAAGTCGGTCACCCGCCGGATCGGCCAGCTGCAGCAACAATTGACCGAACGCAAAGCAGCCCTTGTTGATCACCATGTAAACCGAGAAGACACGGCCCTTGTTCATTGGCGAGGCAGAGCCTACAAGCCAACTCTCAGCAACCATAAATACCATAGCGGAACTAAACCCAAACCCAAGTCGGATCGGGACCCAGGTGTAGGGGCTAACATGCAGGGGTAACAGCAGAGCGCAGATTGACATAAGGGCGGCGAAGGCGGTCAAGCAGCGGATAGCACCAACACGTGAAATAACGCGCTGGCCATACAGACAGCCGAGCACGAACCCGATCATGTGGCACGAGACCACAACGCCGATCACCGTCGGGTCAAAAGCTTCCATGGACATTCGGAGCGCCGTCAGGGTGCCAAAAAGGCCGTTGCCGATCATTAGCGCACTCATGCCAAGCAGCAGTGCGCTGAGCGCATAGATTTCCCTAATCATACCAGCTTTTCTCCCAACCCAGTGCGACCGGGTGGCCATCTGTTAAAAGCGACAGATTGTTCCCTAAAAGGATTTGGCAACCAACAAGGAATTTCAAACAGCAGTCAAAGGTCCTGTGTCCAAAATTCGCACCTTTACGGACTTGCGACCGCCCGACGATGCGCATACATTCTCGTCTAAATTACCCTGCTGGGGCGTAGCCAAGTGGCCCAAGGCACCGGTTTTTGATACCGGCATTCGGAGGTTCGAATCCTCCCGCCCCAGCCAATTTTCACGTCTGTCGGCTAGGACTGTTTCATCGGTTCAATAAAGGCGTGGTCGTGTCACGGGGTACGAAAAATTTGGGCCTGCTGCACTCTTGAAAAATTTTTGTATCCAGTATTCCATTTCATGGGGTTCTATGAACCATGCCGAATGAATAAATAACGTCCACCTTCGAGCCGCGTTGGGCAAAGGGTTAATCAGGCTTCGGGTTAAACGCTGCGGCCACATTATTTCAAGAGGAAATACCAATTCCCATCCAGTCGCCACGATGCGCCGGTCAAGCACGTTATAAAAACATTTGTAGACTTTCGCGTTGCGGAACACGAATTTTGTGGGGTTAATCTCCAACGGCCCCCCGCAATCGTCAACGACGAGCCGCCACCTGAAATCATCCAATAATTCGTCAGATGATTATATCGACGACGGATCTATCTTTCGCTTCTCTACGGTGTAAAACGAAAAGTTAAGCAGCTAAATAGAGTGTTCCCATCAAGACTCGTAGACTCAACAATGCGCCGATTTCAAGCGATATAGGTGCCCTCATTTCACCAGTTCGATTTTGTTTAGACTCGAAACCGTAAGTCTGGACAGGCAATCGAAGGCCGCGCCGGTATCGGCGCGGCATTGGGGTATATCGTTGACCAGCACTTTTGAAACGGTCGCGCATGGGGCTGCGTAAAGGCGAAACGCCAACACTGTACTCTTGTTCTTGCGCAAAGGTGCTAGGTCGATATTGCTTCGTGCTTTGATAATCCCGTCACTATCGAACACGTAAAGTTCAAGCTGGAACCGGTCAAGCGTATGTGCCAGCTCATTTCGCACAACGAACGAAACTTCGCAGGATTCCGCCACAGTATTAGCCCTATTCAGCTCCAGGTCGATACCGTCTTTGACGGCGAACGCTGGGACCGCTTGAAAACACACACCAACATTGGCCAAGAGAAACATTGTCAGCAGGCGTCGAATAACAACCGGCCGCGCAAATTTTATCATGAATGAAAACTTGTACCGTTCACCTCGCAGAAGGCCCCCCCTTCCCAGGCCCGTCGGAAAACGTAATCAGCGTTTCGTCCAACGGTAACACAACAATAACAGCGGCGGTCTGGTGACACCAGCGTACTCGCCGCAAAACGCTAGATGCCAGGAGGTCCATTCCGGCAGTCCAATCAGTGAAATGTTTCGATAACTTAACTGATATTTCCCTTGCTTCACCCACTGTTCAGCCAGTTCAAAGTATGCGCCGCATTATAATAAATTGGGGATTTGTCGACCTAACGGCTGTCAAATTCCGTAATAGCTCAGTTAGTCAATGCAATCGCAAGCCTACAACCGAAGTAACAACAGCGGATCGGTGACCTAAAAAAAACTAGCCCATGGCGCTCCGGTCCTAGACGGTCGAAATTCTGCAAAACACCCGAATGAGCCGTTGCACCATTTGGTTATTCCTATAGTTTCCTCGCCGCAAAGTGACAATTGGGTTCGCCCCGCTTAAAGAGGTAGAACATGGCAGTGTTCGATTTGCCCCAGCGGCTTGCCGCGGAAGGTTTGGGAACCGCCTTTCTGTTAGCGGCTGTTGTCGGTTCTGGGATCATGGGAGACATGCTGGCTAACGGCAATACAGCCGTCGCGCTGCTTGGCAATACCGTCGCGACAGGCGCGATACTGGTGGTGCTAATACTGGTCTTCGGGCCAATTTCTGGTGCTCACTTCAATCCAGCCGTCACCTTGTCTTTCTGGATGCAGAAATCCATAGGGACGTGTGAGGCAGTCGCATATGTCATCACCCAAGTAGTTTTCGGCCTGATAGGGGTTGCAGTTGCCCATTTCATGTTTGATCTGCCGTTCTTCGACTGGTCTACCAACACGAGAACAGGATCAGGGCAATGGTTTGGCGAATTCTTGGCTACGGCAGGGCTTCTGGCTACAATCATCGGCTGCCTACGATCGCGTCCGGATGCAATCCCCTACGCGGTCGGGCTGTTCATCACCGCTGGCTACTGGTTCACATCATCGACATCGTTTGCCAATCCGGCTGTCACAATCGCCCGCTGTTTCACTGACACCTTTTCCGGAATTCAGCCCTTAGACGCGCCGGCCTTCATCGCCGCGCAGATTGTCGGTGCCGTTCTGGTAACTTTACTATTCCGCTGGTTTTTTGCAGGACGAGCAGACTAATCAAGAAACACCCGTTCCGGTACCAATCGAACCCAGGCCCTGCCTTTAGCCTGCATCGCTAGCAAATAGGGTCACCTATCCGCGATATTAAATTCGTCGCCAATATTCAATTGACAAATGGTTGCTGCGTTCGCTCGATTAGCAGCAATTTCTACCAGTCCGCATGAATTGACATACCAAAAAACTTGGCCCAACGGCACCTCGGAAAAGATTGCGGCATGCTTTATGCGCACCTCACCAACAATAAGCGCCTGCGTTTCCTCTAGTAACGAAGCGCGCAATCCTGTCATCGCATTACCGAAACGGTCTATATAGACGACTGCCGCCCGATCATCCGGCCAGTCTGCGCCAGGTCGTTCCGGCAGTATACGCCATCCCGCCGGATAAGGCCGACCAGGCGGAATTTCACCGCGCGCCAGCCGTGCCGTGACCGGTGCGAATAAGTCACGCCCATGAAATGAGCGTGACAGGTGTTTTGGCCGCCAGGTGATGGCCCATTGATCCGCCAGGTGGGCACGCCGCTGCACGAGCTCTAGAAGTCCATTATCAGGCCCGACAAACCACCGCCCATCGGCGCGCAGAGTCACAGGCAGTCGATCGCTCCCGACACCGGGATCAACAACGGCAAGACATACGGCATTTGACGGCATCTCCGACACGAGAGCCGCGAGAAGGTGAGCAGCTGCCGAGGGATCGTGCGATGGTGCGTCATGCATGAGATCAATGACAGGCGCATCCAGCGCCATTCTTGCCAACACGGCCTTCATCTGCCCGACATAGGGGCCTTCATATCCAAAATCGGTGAAGAGCAGGATCATCGCGTCTATCGTGCCGTACAATGAAATATCTTGAACGAAAAAACCGCCCGGACATCATCCGGGCGGTTCATTTCAATTCAGAATGCTACGAACGCTATTCCCGGTTGCCAAACAGGCTCAACATCATGATGAACAGGTTGATAAAGTCGAGATAGAGACGCAACGCTCCGCTGATCGCCTTCTTCTCGGCTACCTCGCCGCTGTCGCTCACCATATACTCGGACTTGATGTTTTGCGTGTCGTATGCCGTCAGCCCGGCGAACACCAGAACTCCGGCAACCGCGATGATGAAGTGCATCATGCTTGAGGCCACAAAGATATTCACGATGCTAGCGATGATAATGCCGATCAGCCCCATGAACAGGAAAGTACCCCAACCGGACAAATCTTTCTTTGTCGTGTAGCCGTATATGCTTAGTGCAGCAAAGGCGCTCGCCGTGATAAAGAAGACCCGCGCGATACTCGTGCCCGTATAGGCAATGAAGATACTGGACAAAGACAAACCCATAGCGCCCGCAAAAACCCAAAAAAGAAGCTGGGTCATCGGCATGCTCAAACGATGCAGTCCAAAAGAGAGCACCATGATAAACGCAAGCGGTGCGAGCATGACAACCCACTTCAACGGGGTTCCGAAGATAAGTTGCAGCGCCGCCGGTGAACTTGACACAGCAAACGCGACGACGCCGGTAAGGGCAATGCCGAGCGCCATGTAGTTATATACGCGGAGCATATAGCGCCGCAGACCTTCGTCGATACCCGCGCGGCTATCCACGCTAGCTCCCATCGAGATCGTTCTGTGCCGCGGTTTCAAAGCCATCTGTAGACCCCCGAACAATTCGTAAGTGAAAAACTATGACCTAATATTGGCGTTTTGACCTAAAATTTCAACTATTCTATACCCAATTCCGACCGCTAGGATTAGGCTATAATGCGGCTTAAAACCCTACTCATTGCGCAGCAAAGGTGCCGCCTTGCGACCCATCGCCGACCAGGACCCGAGCACACCGACCAAAACCGTTGCGATGAGGCAGAAAATGACGATCGTTGCCACCTCCATCGGCAAAAATACCCACTCCGCTCGCATTAGCCGCGTCACAACACCCCAAGATACCGCCGTCCCAATCAGGCTGGCGATAATCGCTGTGGCGACAGCGAGACAGGCGAACTCTGCGCAGAAGATCAAAATGATGTCACGGCGCGTTGCGCCGAAAACTTTCAACACGACAGCGTCGTAGACCCGATGCTTATGGCCGGAAGCAATCGCTCCTGCGAGAACTAGAATACCCGCGAAAATCACAACCATGCCAATCACGCGAACCGCCATAGCCAAATGGCCGACAAGTTCCTGCACACGCAAAAGCACTTCGCGAACCCTAATTGCCGAAACATTTGTCAACTTCTTGGCTACCGCTCGTTCCAGCGCAAGTTCTATTGCTGGATCATCGGCGCGCGCTGTGGCGATATGCGTCTGAGGCGCGCGATCCAGCACGCCCGGTGCCAGGATCATCACGAAATTAATAGCGAAGGAATTCCAGTAGATGCGGCGCAAATTGGCGACTTTTGCCTCTAATTCGCGACCCAACACATTAAGCTTGATCGTATCGCCTACCTCGATACCAAGACCACGCGCCGCCGCTTCATCGAACGAAAGAAGGGGTGGACCGCTGTAGTCGGCCGGCCACCAATCACCCATCACCACTTTGCTGCCAGACTTTGGAGGGAACCGCGCCCAGGTCAAGCCACGGTCACCGCGCAGGATCCAGGCAAATTCCGACGGAGCGTTAATCTGCGAAACCGGCGTGCCGGCGATTTCGGTGATGCGGCCGCGCAACATTGGGACACGGCGTAGATTGCGGACACCTTCAATTTCACCGGCGATCTTGTCGAATAATTCGGTCTGGTCCGGCTGAATATCAATGAAATAGGTTCCGGGTGCTTCTGCAGGCAAGCTTCGCTCTACCAGACGGGACACGTTGCCCTCTATGAGCGCAACCGCAATAAGCACAGTGAGCCCGAGCCCGAGTGAAGTCCCCACGGCACCAGTCGGCGCACCGGGCCGGTACAAACTATCCAGCGCGAAGCGCAGACGAGCAGAACGGAGACGCGGCGCCCGTCGAGCCAGCCATGCGATCGCAGCAGCGGCGATACGAAAGATTACAAGTGTAACAGCGGCTCCAGCGACGAAGTAAGACGCCAAGCGCCTGTCGTCAGCGGTGAAGATAATTATGGCGCCGAGCATAACGACCAATACAACTAATACGGCGATGTCGCGCCAGGCGGTGACACCGCGTATGGGTGCCACGAGTTGACGAAACAGGTTCGCCGCAGGGACGGTTCGCGCCCGCGCTAGGGGCAAAAGCGAAAAGACCAATGTCACCAGCAGACCGAATACGATCGATAGCAGCAACGGTTTGGGATAGAAACCTGCATGGAGATCGATCGGAAGCAGTTCGCCGGCGGTCAACGCGGCAACGATCGGTGCCAGAGCACCGAGGGTAGCACCGATCAAAATACCGATGCCAGCCATCGCTATCACTTGAATCAGGTAAACGGCAAAGATCATGCCGGTGGAAGCGCCCAGGCATTTCAGGGTCGCGATTGTCGCTTGCCGGGACTGCAGGAAGGCGCGGACCGCATTGCCAACACCGATTCCACCAACCAAAAGTGCCGTCAGCCCAACGACCGTCATGAAAACGGTGATCCGATCAATGGCGCGGCGCAAGCCTGGTGCAGCGTTGCGCGTGTCTCGGATACGCCAGCCGGCCGTCGGAAATTCGTTTTCGATTTCCTTGCGCCATGCATCAACAGCCCCCCCATGGGTGACGTCAACCCGGTAGTGGTAGCGGATTAGGCTGCCTGGCTTCACCAGTCCGCTTTCAATGAGGGCGTCAAATCTGATTAACAGACGTTGGCCAAGGGTGAAGGCATTGGCAGCGCGGTCGGGTTCCCTTTCAATCTTTGCTGCAACTCGGATTTCAATATCGCCAACCCGGATGAGATCACCTATCTTCACATCAAGCTTGAGTAACAACAGTTCGTCCACCACTGCGCCCCAAACCCCGCCCTGCTTTTCGAGCGCTCTATCCAAATTCATCTTATTGGAAAGCTTTATTGACCCGAAAAGGGGATAGGCATCATCAACCGCCTTGATCTCGATCAGAGTATGCGCATCATCCTTGCGCGCCAGCGACCGCATCTGAATAACACTGGACACCCTTCCACGTGCCTGCATCCAGGCTAACTGCTCGGCGCTAGCCGGGTGATGGCTCAGGCGAATATCGACATCCCCGCCGAGGATCTTCCGTCCGTCGGCCCGCATCCCTTCCGTCAAGGTTGAAGAAAGTGAGCCTATAGCCGAAACGGCTGCGACGCCGGTCGCCAGGCACAGCAGGAAAATACGAAAGCCCCTAACCCCGCCACGTAACTCCCGCCGTGCAATACGCCAGGCGACGCTCAACATGCACCATTGCTCACGATTTGACCGTCATCGATACAGATTTTCCTATCGCACTGATCGGCGATCGTCCGGGCATGGGTGATCAACATCAGGGTAGTTCCTAAATCCGACGATAGGGAGAACATAAGCTCAATCACCCTCTCTCCCGTATCGTTGTCGAGATTGCCCGTTGGCTCGTCTGCAAGCAAAAGTTTAGGATTCATCGAAAAAGCGCGGGCCAAGGCAACCCGCTGCTTCTCACCACCCGAAAGCTGGCCTGGATAGTGAGTCAGACGATGCCCCAAACCGACAGCGTCCAACCGATCCCGCGCAGCGTCGATCGCGTCGCGGCGTCCAGCCAACTCCAAGGGTACCGACACGTTTTCTAGTGCGTTCATGGTAGGGATCAAATGGAAATCTTGGAACACGACACCCACATTTTCGCGCCGGAACAGTGCCAACGCGTCCTCATGCAGGCCGTCAAGGGTGACACCTGCAACCTGCACTGCGCCTTCGGTTGGTTGCTCCAGTCCCGCAACTATCATCATCAGCGAGGTCTTGCCCGCGCCGGAAGGACCAACGATGCTGACCTTTTCGCCAGCGGCGACCGACAAATCCACCCCACGAAGGATATTGACTGGCCCAGCATCGCTACTAAGTGTAAGCCCCATGCCTGTAAGCTCTACAATCGGATCCGTGGATGCGGTTAGGTTCATGCTATTCTTCAAGTTTAATATCTTGTATCTCAGACGCGCTCTCGCCCCGGTGGCGACGATATTCTTTTATACGGTTTTCACCCTCGGGCCGGTTCACGCCACCGAAAAAAGCATCCTTGCGTTCGGCGACAGTCTAACAGCCGGTTTTGGACTAAACGTAAGCGATAGTTTTCCGTCAAGGCTGCAAATAGCATTGCGTGCTGCCGGGCACAGGGTCCGCGTAATCAATGGAGGTGTTTCAGGCGACACGACAGCAGGCGGATTGGCGCGGATCGACTGGCTGATGGAAGACCCACCGGACCTGGTGATCGTAGAACTGGGAGGCAACGACGCTTTGCGCGGCCTTCCGCCCGTCGGGACACAACGCAACCTCAACGACATTATCAAACGAAGCAAAGAAAAGGGCGCAAAGGTTATTCTTACAGGCATATTGGCGCCCCCCAATATGGGCAAGGCTTATACCACCGCGTTCAATCCTATCTTTCGCAAATTGGCCCGATCCCATAACGTGCCACTATACCCGTTTTTTCTGGAGGGCGTCATCCAGGAACCGGCGCTAATGCTGCCGGATGGTATCCACCCCAATGCAAAGGGCGTCGCCGTAATTGTTGAGCAAATTCTGCCCGTCGTATTGCAAACCCTTGGAGAGAAGCAGAAATGACCGATGATTTTCGCGCTGCGCATGCGACCGCACCTGCCTGGCGCGACGCCGCTGCGGCTATCTTGGTCGAGCTAGGTAATTTAACGACAAAGCACCAACTGGGGTTCCTTTATGTTACCGACTCCTTTGCAGATGCGTTGGATGAAATCGTTGATTTCCTGCGCGAAACTACGGGTGTACGTCAATGGGTGGGAACCGTTGGCTTTGGCGTCGTTGGCATTGGCAAAGAATATTTTGACGAGCCTGCCATGTCCGTCATGGTGGCGCCGATTGCGGATGAGGCTTTTCGGCTATTCACCGACGCCAAAGGCGATATGGAGGTACTCAGCAAAACACACGAGAATTGGCTCGCCGAGGCAGATACACCGCTAGCAGTGGTACACGCCGATCCGCGCATCTCAGACGTCACTAGTCGGATTGAGGAATTGGCCTCAGCGACCAACGGTTTCCTCACCGGTGGTTTAACCGCATCGCGGAGCCGGTTCGCGCAGCTCGCCGGAGAAGTGGATGAAGGCGTCATATCAGGTGTTATGCTTTCACTTCACCAAGTACCAGTGCAGCTCGGCCTAACGCAGGGCTGCTCGCCAATCGGTCCTACCCGCACGATCACCGGTGCAGAGCAGAACGTGCTTTTCACTATCGACAACCGTCCAGCGCTGGAGGTGCTGAAAGAGGATATAGGAGAGGTTTTGGCGCGCGATTTGCGCAAGATCGGCGGCTATATCTTTGCAGCCCTGCCGGTGCCAGGTTCGGACACGGCGGACTATTTGGTACGCAACCTGACCGGCATCGATCAGGAAGCTGGCGCCGTCGCAATCGGTGAAATGGTCGATAAAGGCGACCCGATCATGTTTTGCCGTCGCGACCCGGACACCGCGGTGGAGGATTTGAAACGGATGCTGAACGACCTGAAACGCCGCGCTGGGGGCAACCCTATCAAGGGTGGACTTTATTTCTCCTGCGTCGCCCGAGGTCCCAACCAGTTCGGGCCCGAAAGCGCGGAACTCGGCATGATACGCGACGAGTTGGGCGAGTTCCCGCTCACTGGTCTGTTCGCCAATGGCGAGATCAGCAACGACCGGCTGTACGGGTATACCGGTGTCCTGGCTCTGTTTCTCTAATTTCTTCGCACGGATCACCAGAAAATGATCCGGCTGTTCGTTGCACTGACCTTGCCAGAAACGCTGCGTCTGCAACTGACGACGCTCTGCGGCGGTGTTCCAGGTGCCCGCTGGATCAAACCCGAAAACCTGCATTTGACGTTGCGCTTTATTGGTAAGGTCGAGAATGGCGTGGCCGAAGACCTAGACGCAGCGCTTGGCGGCGTAAGCGCACCCGCTTTCGATTTGACCCTAAGCGGCATCGGCCATTTCGGCAAGACGAATGCAGCACGCGTTCTATGGGCAGGAACGGAACCGAACAATGCGTTGGACCACCTCCAGGCCAAAATAGAAGCAGCGATCATGCGCAGCGGACTACCTGGAGAGCATCGACGCTTCTTACCCCACGTCACTTTGGCACGATTAAACCGGGCGCCAGGCCTCAGGGTCGAGCAGTTTGTAGCCGACCACAATGGTTTTAGAGCGGCTCCGATTACGATTAAACATTTCACGCTTTTCTCTAGCTTCCTGTCATCGTCCGGGGCGATTTACAGGCCAGAGGCGGAATACCCCCTCGTTCCGATAGCTGAGACCGACTGCGCGGGAGAACTATGAAATGGTCGGCGCCACAGGTCGTTAACAACAATAACTTGTCGTGGCACACAGCAAACCGCAGACCCGACAGGTCTTTCCGACCCAAGTCAAAATATTCTAATCAACCTAGTGGATAAAGCTAATCGACCTATACAGTCGCGGGCTTTCTCAGGGTTTCCTCGGACCCTTCAAAGATCTGGACTTAATAAACATCTTGGAAGGCACACGTATTGCATATTGTCATGATTTCGCGGCGCATACCGGCATATCGTTTGTCAACAGTCGACCACTGATTGATCGAGTCGCAGTTGCCGGAAGGTGCAATAGTCCCTGGACGCGCCCTGCAGAACTCATGATCTCGACTACTTCGCCAACAGCGCCCAATTCCTCAAAGCAACAAATTCACGGGTTAGCCGAGCCCCGAGCCCCGAGCCCCAATGACAGTGGCTTTCCAGCCTATGGGCATCGGAATCCTGGGAAAACCTAAACCGACGCGACACTACCGTCGCCGCTCTCCAGAGACGTCTTTTGTCACTTACTCGATCGGGATGAAGAGCGAGTGGCGCAGTTTGCCGCCGACCGATTGTGACAAATGACCCTTACCATCAATATCCTCGACTAGGATGATCTCGCCTGCATCAATAATGCGGGTCTCGCCGTCGCTCGCTGTTAGCTTAGCACCGGCGTCCAGATTGACGATATATTGGCGACGCGGTGCCGGGTGCCAATCGAGATCGTAGTCCCCGGAAGTTTCTCGGAAGATAATGCCAGTCGCGGGCATCTTCCTAGAATATTTGCTGAAATTACGTTCCTCCTCCCATTCGACCTCAATATCGCGAAAATGGGATTCGCCGTTTTCGTCTGTGTAGAGATTGTGAATGCGCATTTTCTCTCCCTCATTATAAATCTAAGCACCGGCGATAGAGGGCGATAAGCCGCTCCCAGTGCCTTTCAGCAGCAGATTTGTCGTAGCACCAGCGTTCCGGAAAAGCGAAGCCATGGTGGACACCAAGCTGGATCTCCAACTCGCCAGTTGCACCCGACGCGTCAAACTGCCGTCCCATTTCCGCTACCATCTCCGGCGGCGCCAGATCGTCATATTCAGCGAAGCTCATATAAAGCTCTCCTTTAACCTTGGCTAAATTAAGATGGGGGCTCTCCTCAGCGTCGCTGATAATATGCGTCGCGTAAAAGGACGCCGCCGCCGCAATACGGTCTGGGAACCGGGCCGCCGCGGCAATCGCATAGGGACCGCTCATACAATAGCCATGAGTGCCAACCAGGCCTCCAGTCCGCGTGTCTGGATGCGCGTCGGCCCACTCGATCATGGTACCGATATCCGTCATCACTGGCGGGATGGTCATCTTGGTCCGCACCGTGCGCATCCGTTCGCGTGCCGAATGTCCCTCTTCTAATACATTCGGGCCAAAATTCTTGTAATCGCGGCCGGCTCGATAATATAGGTTTGGCTGGATGACGAAAAAGCCAACGGTTGCCAGGCGGCGCGCCATCTCGTGCAATTCCTCGCGGATACCCGGCGCGTCCATCATGAAGAGAACGACCGGATGGGGACCGTCTCGTTCTGGCCGTACGACAAAAGTCTCCATCACCCCGTCCATCGTCTGGATGTCCAGAATCTCTTCAATCATGACGGCTCTCCCAGGAGTAAGTTAGCTTTGCAGCAAAGCTTAAAGCGACTGGCTTTGCAAACCAGCACAATCAGGTCAGATCAATTGCTTAAATTACTAATTGAAGAGGCTATGAATAAAGGTAGCTGTCTTTGCCGAACAAAACGTTGGTGCATGGAACCGCTGTATATTCGGATGAGCCACTGCCATTGCTCTATGTACATAAAGGCCCATGCGGCGCCCTTCGCGGCCTATCTGGTGGTCGCACCAAAGCNATTNNGCTTCACGACAGGCGAAGGAAAGATNGCGGCGTATGCATCNTCGCCTGGCTTTACGCGGCANTTCTGTTCCNCATGCTGCTCTGTTATGCNGGNGGGTTNCCTCGACGACGATCCGGAAAGGNNNGNGGCCGACCACTACTATTACGCNTCNAATACTCCCTGGCACGAGATCGTCGACGATTTACCAGAGTACGATAAGCGGCAGGGATAAGCTCTAACCTCCAGCGACGCCCTGAGTATTTACGTAGAGCGAGTAGAGAGACTGGCTGGCCGCCATGAACAAGCGGTTACGTTTAGCGCCCCCAAAACATACGTTGGCGCAACGTTCTGGTAGGTGGATGAAGCCGATGCGAGCGCCGTCTGGGGCGACGATCAGAACGCCGTCGAGATCTTCGCTACCCATACCCCAGCCACACCAAAGGTTGCCATCTATATCGCAGCGCATCCCGTCCGGCGTGCCGCCGGGGCCGGCATCGATGTGGATACGCTTATTAGCGATCGAACGGCCGTCCGAACCGACATCGTAGGCGAGGATTTTCCGGTTCGGCTCGCCACGCGACTCGACAATATAGAGGATCGACTCGTCCGGCGAGAAGCACAGCCCATTCGGCCCGAGGATATCATCGGCAACGACAAAAGCCTCACCTGTACCTCCATCAACCCGGTAGACAGCCTGCCTATTCTCCGACTCGGCTTTGTGCCCTTCGTAGTTGCCGAGAATGCCAAATTCCGGATCAGTAAACCAGATCGATCCGTCTGATTTCACGACTACATCGTTTGGAGAGTTGAGCCGCTTACCCTGCCAACTCTCCATCACCGGCGTGACCGAACCGTCGTATTCTGTGCGCGAAACGCGACGGCCGCCATGTTCACAAGAGATCAACCGTCCCTCACGGTCACGGGTGTGCCCGTTGGCAAAATCGGACGGCTTGCGATAGGTCATGACTTTGCCAGTCTCCTCCTCCCATTTAAGGATTCGATTGTTCGGGATATCGCTCCACAACAAATAGCGCCCATCGCCAAACCAGACCGGTCCTTCCGACCAGCGGCAACCTGTATAAAGACGCTCCACAGCGGCACTGAAAATACGGTAGGTCTCGAACCGGTCGTCGAGAGCCTTGATCAGCGGGTCGGGGTAGCGGGGATGCTCGCGCCAACCGGCACTTCGGGGGTGTCGTGGATGCATAGTCAGGGATCCCACCTAATGAAAACAATTTGGGCAAATTAAGCCAGGTGGTCAGCCGACCGCAATAACTGGGCCTGCCAACCAAGGTTCAAACATGTCCGAGTTAGGCACCCGTTCCCGCTTCAATTAGATCTCGAGCCCGATTGTAGTCTGTTGCATCGCGGAAAGAAGAGCCCAGCGCGCTGGTCCTTCCGTTTTCGGGTGATAATTCCGGGAACATGCAAACCCGTTCCGTCCAATCATCGGGATACAGGTCGAACAAATTATCTAAACTGCTCCGATCCCTGGCGCACAGCTGGTCGAACTACGCGAAATCGTCTTGGCCAAGCTACTACCCCTGCAACGCCATGAAATTAAGGCCTTGCCCGATACCAACCGAGTTGGCCTCTACGCGGTCAGCTAGCCTTACGGCCGCAACCTTGCAGCAATACCAGTCTTCAACCGAGGTAAGGCCGCAGATCTTCTCACTGAAAACGAAAAGAATATTTTACATCGCCCATTCCGTATATCATCTATCGGGTCATGACTGGAGCGACTAATCCCGAAAAACTGGAAACACTGCTGGCTCGCGTGCGTGAGTGCCAGCTCTGCGAAGCCGTCCTGCCGCTGGGACCGCGACCCATAGTGCGGGCGCAGCCGTCCAGTCAAATTCTCATCATCGGCCAAGCCCCAGGAACCAGGGTGCATGAAACTGGCATCCCTTGGAACGACCGCAGCGGCGATGTGTTGCGCGAATGGCTAGATGTCGACAAGGCCACCTTCTACGACGAGTCATACTTCGCCATTGTCCCGATGGGATTCTGCTATCCCGGCGTCAACCCCCACGGCGGCGACAATCCACCTCGACCGGAATGCGCTAACACTTGGCACGCGGCACTTCTGGCGCAACTCCCAAATATAAAGCTCACTCTGCTGATCGGAATGTATGCGCAGGCGCGCTATCTGGCGAAAGAAAAAAAACGGTCACTGACTGACACGGTGGCAGCATGGCAGGACTACGAGCCAAGCTATCTGCCTTTACCGCACCCGAGCTGGCGAAACCTGCATTGGAGGCGCCAAAACTCCTGGTTCGAGGCCGAAATCGTGCCCGAGTTACGATCACGCGTACACGCCTTGCTCTCAAACTGATTTCGCATTTTTTTAGATTCCGAAAGTCGGATCTAGAAAGCCATTAGCCTAATCTAGCAGTCCTCAGCATCAGCTTCCCGTTCCAACGCCTCAATATCAGTGTCAGAGAAACTGCAATGATGGCCGATGCCATGGATCAGGGCGTAACGCACTAGATCCGCCAAAATACTCTTAATATTCACAACAATCTCGAGGGCCAGATGCCAGAAAAGGAATACCATATCGACCTCGTCGCCCAGATCCATCACGCTACTTTCAATAATATCGGTCCCTGTCACGAACCGAGCAAACCAAATGGACTCTCCTACTTCATTTTATGGCAGACGTCCTCGAGCGGGAAACGTTAGATCCGGAACGGCCCACCACCGCTTATTGGCAAACGCCTTGATATCTGTAAGAGAAGGTACTTTTTGGAACATCATAGCCAGCAGAACGATAGGGCCGCTGCAGCCACCTTGCTAAATAAGATCAAACTGAAAGGGAATCGGACAAAGTTCCTACCATACTGTTGAACCCTATATACTGTTGGAAATAAGAGGAGATTCACGCGACTGATGGAACGCCTACTAGCGATTCCAACATTCGCTGGTCTGCTCCAGGGCGATCCGGCGGCTACGGGAGTTAGCATGGTTAAGAAATTGAGCAGCGACGCGCGGGTAAAGGCTTTGGCAAAGCTAGACGGCTGGCGTGAAGTGTCAAATCGCGATGCGATCGAAAAAAAATTTCAATTCGACAATTTTAATGCAGCCTGGGGTTTTATGAACCAGATTGCTCTACAGGCTGAAAAAATAAATCATCACCCAGAATGGTTTAATGTCTACGGTCTGGTCCAAATCACCCTATCAACACATGATTGCGATGGCCTAAGCGAACGTGACATCGCACTGGCGTTATTTATCGACGTACTGAAAACGCCGTCATAAAACGTCTACTGGTCGAAACACAGAATATCGCCACCATCTAAAATGAGCTGGCGGCCGAGGCACTGGCAGAAACAAAGCACCGAATCGGCTCGTGACATCTGGGCAAGTGTGGTCTGCCGGCGCGGCGCTGGTCTTACTAAGGGCTGCTATTTACCCCGTCATAGCGGCCGAAAATGACGCAGCACTATACGCACGAGGCCAAACAGTTCTGAGCGAGTCTACTCAGGACAAACACCAGCGCGACGGTGCCGATCTCATCGCCCACGCTGCAGAGGCGGGCCACGCCCCTGCACAATTTCATCTAGTCTTCTTTTTGAGGGCGAAGGCCGAGGCGTATTGCGAGATCCGCAGCGAGCCGTGCATTGGTTTCGCCAAGCAGCCGAGCAAGGTCATGCAAAAGCACAATATGCTGTCGGCCTCGCGCTCCGCCAACAAACTGACAAACGCGAAACGGTTAAGTAGCTACGGAGAGCTGTAGTTCAAGGCGTCGTCGACACTATGTTTCAGTTGGGCCTGTTACTCGAGAAAGGCGAGGTGTACCGCCTGACCTGCGCGGTGCGATTGACCTCTACATTCGCGCAGCACAAGCAGAGCTACCCGCGGCACAGCACGCGTTGTGCGAATTGTTGTTGGATGGTCGTGGCGTAGCGCAGAACTTTCAGGATGCCACAGGCTGGTGTCTGGTGGCAGCGCATCAACATCACGCACCAGCACAGCTATTATTAGCCACGTTCTATGCGTTAGGTCGCGGATTCGAGCTAAATGAGGCCCGGGCAGCGGCATGGCTCTCGATTGCAGCAGAGCAAAGATATCATCCAGCGTTAAAAACGCGTGACGCGCTCCTAGCGTCGCCGCCGTCCAATGTTCAAGCGCACGCCAAAGACATTGCCAAGAAATTGTGCGCGGCAATTTCCATACGGTAATGCGCGCTAGCAAGGCACAAGGTGTAACCAGCGTCGTTCAGTTTTTTCTCATGGGAAAGCTTCCCAAGCCAGCGGCGGCGTAAAATATCGAAAACATGAGCCAAAATAAAACTGCGGATGGGCCCCGTTGCCAAACAACCACCTTTACTGTGCTTAGCGGGGTGCGAGGCGGATGCCGCTGTCAAGGCGAACCACCTCACCATTCAGGATCGGATTGTCGATCATATGCATCACCAGTTTCGCATACTCTTCCGGTGTCCCGAAGCGGGACGGAAAAGGTAATGTAGCGGCCAAATTGTCTTGAATTTCCGGCGGCATTCTGAGAAGCATCGGCGTGGCAAACAGGCCAGGTGCAATCGCAAGGACACGAATCCCGCTACGCGCGAACTCCCGAGCGGCCGGCAGGGTCAGGCCAACGATGCCACCTTTAGAGGATGAGTAAGCGGCCTGGCCTATCTGCCCCTCGTAGGCGGCCACCGATGCCGTGTTGATGATGATGCCCCTTTCACCGTCATCGTTCGGCTCACGCTCTGCCATATTCGCCGCCGCCAGGCGCAGTACATTGAACGTCCCGATCAGATTGACATTGATGACTTTCGCGTAAATTTCCAGATCCACGGGTCCCTCCCGACCGACGATGCGATGCGCTGTCCCAATTCCGGCGCAGTTAACACAGATCGCGGCCACACCCTGCGCTTCGCGCGCGGCCGAGACGGCGGCCACGGTACTACTAGCGTCTGACACGTCACATTCGATCGCCATCCCGCCGATCTCCACGGCAACCTCGTTTGCCGAGTCCATATTCATGTCAAAAATCGCGACTTTCACGCCTGCTGCTGCTAGCGCCCGCGCGGTCCCAGCCCCCAGGCCGGAGGCACCGCCAGTTACGATAGCCGAGGTTCCCTGTACGTCCATGGTCCCATCTCCCTGTATTTCGGCGCCGGATATAGCAGATCGCCTCGACCCTCACCATATAAGGTTGCATGATAGCCAACCGCCGGCGGCGGTTTAACCTGCGCGACTACGAGATCCTAAAAAAATTGGTTCGAGCTGGACTGTGGACCAAGGTCCGTCCTGTGCCGTCTGAAACATCAACTTCGTTCGTGAGGCCGCCGCCGACTAGAACTGCGCACGGGATCCTGTGACACCGGCACGAGTTAAAGCGAGCCTGATTTGTACGCTTGCCTACTTCGTACTGCAACAGACGTTCTCCTGGGGCTCGGCTTCACCGATGACGCAGCCATCTTTTTGGCGGCCAGGAAAGCGGTCATTAGCCCCATCACTGATAATCATCGAATTCAGGCCGACGACACCTTCGAACAGCGGAAGACAGAAACCGAGGAATATTCCTCGCGCGCTGCTTGAGCCGACGCCAAATTTGACGAAAACTAAAGGCCCTGAGCAATACGAGGCCCACCTGATGAATCTCCAACCACTATTCGAACCTAAATCAGTCGCCGTCCTAGGGGCATCAACCCGACCTTCGGTTGGCGGCGACATCATCGAATCACTGAAGCGGTTTGGCTTCGCGGGCCCGGTATATCCTGTCA
>PBDC01000058.1 GCA_002717185.1 Rhodospirillaceae bacterium | reverse complement strand
GTTAGCTATAGAATTTGGAGGTCCCGCGCCCTATAAAAGTGCTGGGCAGAGTGGAGAAGACAAATGCCGAAGAAAATGCCGTTTGAGAAGTATCAGCCCTTCGAGCCGATACGCTTGACCGACCGATCCTGGCCCGACGCCGTTATCACCAAGGCGCCAATCTGGTGCAGCGTCGATTTGCGCGATGGCAACCAGGCTCTCATCTCACCAATGGACAGCGAGCGCAAGAAGCGTATGTTCCTGACCCTCGTCGATATGGGATTCAAGGAGATAGAGGTCGGCTTCCCTGCCGCTTCGCAGACTGATTTTGACTTCGTTCGGATGCTCATCGAAGACAATCTGATCCCGGATGACGTGATCATCCAGGTATTGACCCAGGCGCGTGAAGAATTGATCTATCGAACATACGAGTCGTTCCAGGGGGCGAAGCAGGCGATCGTGCATCTTTACAACTCGACTTCCACCCTGCAGCGTCGGGTCGTGTTTGGACTCGAAAAGGACGGCATCACCAAGATTGCTACGGACGGTGCTAAGTTGGTTCGTGAATTGGCGGAAAAGTCGGACACACGGGTTGCCTACGAATATTCGCCGGAAAGCTTTACCGGGACAGAACTCGACTACGCGGTCGAAGTATGCGAGGCGGTGATGGACGTTTACGAGCCGACGCCGGAGAATAAAATCATCCTCAATCTGCCGGCGACGGTCGAAATGGCGACACCGAATATTTATGCCGACCAGATCGAGTGGTTTCTGCGCAACATCAAGAACCGCGAAAGTGTGATCCTCAGCCTGCATCCGCATAATGACCGGGGTACTGGTGTCGCGGCGGCAGAGCTCGGTGTCATGGCCGGTGCGGACCGAGTCGAAGGCACCCTATTCGGCAATGGCGAACGGACTGGCAATGTTGACGTCATCTCTCTCGGTATGAACATGTTTAGCCAGGGCGTTGATCCGGAGCTGGATATGTCGGACATGAACAGTCTGGTCCGGGTTGCGGAGCACTGTAATCAGCTGCCGGTGCATCCGCGTCATCCTTGGGCCGGAGAGCTTGTCTTCACTGCTTTCTCCGGCTCGCATCAGGACGCGATTAAGAAGGGTATGTCAGCGATTCAGGAGAGCAACAGCGGTATCTGGGAGGTTCCCTATCTGCCGATCGATCCACAGGATGTTGGAAGCACCTATGAGGCGGTTATCCGCATCAACAGCCAGTCTGGTAAGGGCGGTGTAGCCTATATCCTCGAACAGGACTTCGGCTATGTGTTGCCCCGCCGCCTGCAAATCGAGTTCAGCCAGGTCATCCAACGCATCACCGACGATACTGGCGGTGAGATTACATCGGAGGATATATGGAAATCCTTTAATGAGGAATATCTCGACGCTACTACCCCGTTCGATTTCGTCGAGCACCGCACGGTTCCCGATACGCATGCATCCGAGCGCCGCAGCATGACCGCGGTAATGCGGGTCGATGGAGCGAAAAAGGTGATCTCCGGTAAGGGTAACGGGCCGATCGATTCCTACGTCGATGCTCTGAAGAGCCAGTGCGACATCGACTTCAAAGTGATTGACTACCGTGAGCGGGCATTCGGTGCCGGAGCGGATGCGCGGGCGGTCGCCTATGTGGAAATCGAGACGCCGGAGGGCGCCCTCTTCGGCGTTGGTGAGCATGTCAACATCGTGACCGCTTCGCTCAAGGCGGTGACCAGTGCGGTCAACCGGGCCATCCGGATGGCCCGTGGGGTGCAGATGGAAGGCAACAACACGAGCGCAGCCTGATAGGGAACCAGGCTCTCATTTGAGCGCTAGTGAGAGCCAACGCCTATTGCTCCGCTTGAAGGTTTGCGGTAACTGCGCAAAATGCTCCCACATCCGGCGACAGTTTGCTCCTATCCATGAAGATCGGGCTAGCTTGAGTTATCGATCGGGATCAACCAGACGAATAATGTGGAAGCTATTTGCAGATTGTCGCGCTGGGGTGCTTTCTGGCATCACGGTGACCCCAAAACGGCCCGCACAAGCCCCTAAAGAGATTGAGAAAAATGGCCTGAGCGAAACCTATGCCAACTTTTTCAAAGTACTGATCGCCGTCTTTTGTTGTGAAATTTGTCGTGTTCGAATCTTGGAATCTTTACTTCTATCTGGAACGCTCTCCCGCGGTCCGGTAAGAAGGCGCGGCAACAGCGGTGACGGAGAGTAACTTTATGAATGGCGACAATGCGCAGTCCCTGCTTGACGACCTGATCACGAAAGCCAAGAAGCGCGGGGCGGACGCCGCCGATGCCTTGGTGGTTAATAGCACCGCGATCTCTCAGGCCGAACGGCTTGGCCAAACGGAACGGCTCGAACGGTCCGAAGCGCGTGATTTGGGCTTACGGGTCTTCTTCGGTAAGCAGCAAGCTGTGGTCTCGTCGAACGATTGGGAACCGACGACACTGGACGAACTGGTTGACCGGGCCGTGGCAATGGCGAAGGTTGTGCCGGAAGACCCCTATTGCGGCCTAGCAGATACCGATCAGCTTTTTTCGGGCGATTTACCCGAACTGGATATATTGGATAGCACGGAACCGACGCCGGAAGAGCTTATTGAACGAGCTAAGGCGACGGAAGAGGCGGCTCGGTCGGTCGAAGGAGTTACCAACTCGGAGGGTGCCGAGGCATCTTGGAGCCTCAGTGATGTAACCCTGGCGGCGTCGAACGGGTTCTCCGGTAGTTACGAAGTTTCACGGTATGGCGTCGGTGTGTCCGTAATCGCGGGAGAGGGTACTGCGATGGAGCGCGACTACGAATTTTCCAGCACCGTGCATGCAAGTGATCTTGACGATCCCACCGAAGTGGGACGTGCGGCTGGAGCGCGCGCCGTTAAGCGGTTAAACCCACGCAAGGCACCAACGTCGAAAGTGCCCGTCGTCTATGATCCGCGTATCAGTCATGGGCTGATTGGCCATCTGGCCAGTGCGATCAATGGATCTGCGATCGCCCGAGGCACAAGCTTCCTGAAGGACGCAATGGGTACAAAAGTATTCGTCGACGGCATCACCATAACCGATGATCCGCATCTCAAGCGAGGATTGCGGTCGAAGCCTTTCGATGCGGAAGGGCTGGCCAATCAGTCGATAAATTTGATCGAAGACGGTATGCTGACTAGTTGGGTTCTGGACCTGCGGTCGGCTCGGCAGCTCGATCTGGCAAGCACAGGGCGGGCCTCGCGCGGCACCTCGGGCCCGCCATCACCTTCCGTGGCAAACCTTTACCTGGTCGCGGGATCGGACACACCAGAAGCCTTGATGGCGGATATTGACAGCGGTTTCTACGTGACCGAGTTGATGGGTTTCGGCATCGATATGGTTAACGGTGACTATAGCCGAGGCGCCGCTGGCTATTGGATTGAGAAGGGCGAAATTGCCTATCCGGTTAGCGAGATGACTGTGGCAGGCAATCTGAAGGATATGTTCCTGAACCTCACACCGGCGAATGACTTGATCTTCCGCTACGGTACCAACGCGCCGACGGTGCGCGTCGACGGTATGACAGTAGCAGGAGAGTAAAATTAAACGCCTTTTTTTGGGACACTAATCCAACGCAGATCGGTTTTGGTTCAGTAAAGGCAGATAAGTTCGGCGATAAGCGCCGAAGCAAGTATGCATTTTCCTTTTGAGAATGCGGAAATGAGCAGCGCGCTCGCATTAAGCGGAGCCGGTCGTGTCAATCGGTGCTGGATACAACATTGAGCAGTCCCCCGGGTCGTTTTATATTCAGTCCACCTCATCGTTATTGTAGCTGACCTCGCCGGAGGAAATCTGTGTCATGGAGGGCGCACTACCGTGCATCGGGGATCCTGGCGATCTAGATACCCGAACTTGGCGCTCAGCGGTCCCCGTTTATTTCATCAAAAGCAAACCCATTCGGTTGGCGGATCTTGCTATATTCCGCATGCTGAAACATACACGATCCTGCTATTGCAATCGAGTGCCTACAGCGAGGAGCACGAACTGAACGCCAGCAGATGCCAAGGATGCGATGGAAGCCGCAGGTGGGCAGCAGGCACTGGAACAGGCGATTGGAACGTCGATGGCGCTGAATAAAATTTGGATGCCTGAAGACAGGCTCGAACCAGCGGGCGACGAAGCGATGAAAAAACTCTGCCCGAACCTCACCCCTTCAGAAGGGCGGCTAACAGGACCCTTCGCGATAACGTTGGACATGGCGCCTGCCTTGCTTGTGTCTAGGCACCCACAGGACAAAAAATCCCCTGGAGGCGGCGCCTGCGTGAGGATTAGTGTGGGAATGGGGTCGATTCACACGAACCATAGGCTTCTCCTGTAACAGCTGTAGGAAAGCAACAAGCCTATTTAGCGAAAACCTGGTTATACCGAATTTTGCCAAACCCGTTCCGGTACCGGTTCAATTTTGCTAGATTTTCTCCATGGTACCGAAATCCGCTCAAACACCTAAAACAGTGACGGGCTTGCTGGAAGCAGCGGCGGCGGCTGCGCCCGAGACACCGGCGTTGATCTATGGTGACACGTCGTTAAGCTTCGCCAGCCTGTCGGCACAATCGCGACGAGCAGCGGGAGGCCTTGCATCTTTGGGGATCAAGCCGGGAGACCGGGTGGCGTTCTGGTTGCCCAATACGCCGGCTTATGTGACGCTTTATTTTGCCTGCGCGCGCCTTGGGGCGATCGCGGTTGCCGTTAACATCAGGTTCCGCGCCAGTGAAGTCGGTGACATCGTCGGCCGGTCTGGGGCAAAGGTTCTGGTCCTTTGGCCTGATTTTCGTGGTATCGATTTCCCCGGCATCCTGGCGGATGTCGATCCGGACGCATTGAAGCGGGTCGAAACGGTTATCGTCTATTCCGAAAGTGACGACGTTCCCGCTGTTTCTGTTCTGGGCGCGCGGACTGTCACTTGGGATCGGCTGGCGCGACACGCCCGCTTTGATGGTGATTTCAGCGTGCCTAATGGTGGGTGCAACATCTTCACCACGTCGGGCACCACGAAGGCGCCAAAATTCGTGTTGCATGGCCATACGGGTATAACCCAGCATGCGATCGAGGTGGCGTATCATTGCGATCTTCTCAAGCCAGATACAGTCGCTTATCTAGGGCTGCCTTTTTGCGGCGTATTCGGCTTCTGTCAGGCACTCGCGGCATTGGCGGCCGGCAAACCGACCTTGTTGGAAAGCGCTTTCGACGCTGAGACGGCGGTTCGGCTCATGGAGAAACACGGCGTCACCTATTTCAACGCCAGCGACGACATGATCGACCGTATGATCGCCGTTAAGGGCGATCGGAAGCCGTTTCGCAAGGTCGAGTCCGCCGGCTTCGCGAACTTCAACTCGGAACTTGCAGACATTGTCGAACGCGCCAGTGAGGAAGGACTTAAACTTACCGGGCTTTGGGGAATGAGCGAACTTCAGGCCCTGGTGGCACGGCGTGATCCGCAGGATGACGTCGCAGCTCGGAAGGTGTCAGGCGGCAAACTGATCTCGCCGAATGCCCGGGTACGTGTGCGTGATCCGGGGAGTGGTGAATTGCTGGGTATCGGGGAAGCTGGCGAGTTGGAAATTACGGGACCGAGCCAGATGCTGGAGTACTACCTTAACCCGGAAGCGACGGAAGAGGCAGTAACTGAGGATGGGTTCATTCGGACTGGTGATCTGGGCATGCTAGAGCCGGATGGCAGGTTCGAATTCCTGGCGCGGATGGGCGACGTGCTGAGGCTTGGTGGGTTCCTTGTCGCGCCGGCAGAGATTGAGGCCGAGGTCCAATCGCATCAGACGGTCGAAAGTGTACAGGTCGTTGGTGCCGGCAGCGCCGCTGGAAATAAAGCGGTCGCCTTTGTCATCCCAGCGGAAGGGTGCACTGTCGATGAGGTGGAGATCCAAGGGCATTGTGCGCAACAGTTGGCCCGGTTCAAGGTGCCTGTGCGTATCATCCCGGTCGACGCCTTCCCGGTTGCTGAAAGCGCCAATGGCATCAAGGTTCAGCGCGGTAAGTTGCGCAACATGGCGGAAGAGATACTGCGGAGGCCGGGCTGAACGCAGCTACTTGGGTTGCGCGCGTCCATTCCTAGACTAGTTTTTGCGTGTTGGCATCGCTGGCCTTGGCATCTGGTGTTAGTTCACGCAGAGCGGCAGTGGAATCTTTTTTTGTAGGCCGCGATCGCAGCGTTTAGCGAGCGACAGGGCGATGGCCATGAGGAGTGCTATTCGCTGCATCGACCGTGCACCTGTTCCGAGATGGAATTGCGTAGAAACTGGAGCGGGTGAGGGGAGTTGAACCCCCGTCTTGAGCTTGGGAAGCTCCTGCTCTACCGTTGAGCTACACCCGCAAACTACTATTAACAACAAATAAAATAAGAATAATTCTGACTTCCACTAGAGGTTATGGCCAAAATGATGGACAGTTTTTAACGCCTCTATTAGAACCAATTGTCATGCCAGACACAGCCAAAATCAAGTCCACTGTTCCCGGGGTATACGTGCAAAACGGGTCCTACGTGGTGTGCCGGCGAATAAACGGCAACGGATATGCCGAAGCATCCGGGCGCATCGACACGATCGACAAGGAGGACGAGGAAAAGAAGACACTTGAATATATCGACGACAAAAGGGTTCTCCCCAGGGTTTGCGGATGGCGACAACGTCCGAAACAACACGCTGCTCGTCGTTATTCAAGAACTTCGATATAACTGTTACGGACTTTTGGTATGAAACGCCTGACCGCCGCTATCTGCCTGACGATTGCTGTACTTTTTGCACATGCGGGAATTAGTTGGAGTGCTGATTTTCAAAAAGGTTTAGCTGCAGCTAAAAGCGGTGACTTCGCAACTGCTCTGCGCGAGTGGAAACCTCTTGCCGAACAAGGGAACGCCGATGCCCAGTCCTTGCTAGGCGCTATGTATGCCGAAGGAAATGGTGTTCCAAGAGACTATAAGGCTGCGGTGAAGTGGTACAGGCTTGCTGCGAAACAGGTGGGGGGCCTATGCCCAAGGAAATCTGGGTTGGATGTACGAAGCAGGGCGAGGTGTTGCACAGGACTATGAGGCTGCAGTGAAGTGGTACACACTTGCTGCCAAACAGGGACTTGCCGATGCTCAGTACAATCTGGGTTTGATGTACGAAAACGGGCGGGGTGCTCCGCAAGACCATAAGGCTGCAGTAAAGTGGTATAGGCTTGCTGCCGAACGGGGACTTGCCGATGCTCAAGGAAATCTGGGTGTGAGTTATGCCTTCGGTACGGGAGTGCTGAAAGATTACGTGTATGCCCATATGTGGGGAAATATCGCTGCGACTAATGGAAACGAGTTGGGTGCCAAGTTGAGGGATGATTTTCAGAAGAAAATGACCCCAGCCCAAATCGATGAAGCGCAGAAACTTGCCCGTGAATGTTTACGTAAGAAATACAAAGGGTGTTGAGTCCACCCCCGCACCCATTTTTTGAATCCCAAACCCAATTTTTGATAGTGTTTTCCTAAGTCGTTGCTGGTATGCGCCTGCATGAAACCAAAATTTTAGGGGGATTGAGTGGCATTTCTTGTGTTGAGCACACAGCGACTAAAGCTTCTAGAGTACAAATAAAACTACAAATTGTGTTTGACTTTGATTTTGTCACGATATGTGGTATAAAGATGTCACATGGTTGTTTTCCATGTAATCTCTCTTCTCCCATCAACTGCCCGACCTAAAGCACAAACTCCCTACCCCCTCAGTAGGTCGGGCTTTTTTTGCATGGAGTTTTTAATTCCGGATGTTAGGCAAACATTAGGCCCACACTAAGGCTGGTAAGGTGCAGGCCGCCCGCCCCCCGATCAGGTTTACCGCCATAAAGCAGTCAGCGAAGCGCATCACGAAGCTGCTGGTATGGCGACAAAGCACCCTTGCAGTGGTTACCCGTTATACAAACAGTCGTCTTTTGATTGAATTTAAGATATAAAATTTTGATAAGTAGGCGAAGAAATTAGGTTTGGGAATAATCAGAAGCAGTGAGAACGAACCTTGAAAAAAACGACCACATAAAGTGCTCGTGATACATGCATCCATTTTCATTTCAGATACCAGTCTTATGCCAACTTCTGAGAACATTTCAGCAAAAATTGCCTTCTAGTGTCATAGGGTGGTTGAACAGTCCCTCTTCCCATCCCCTGGAGAGTTTAATCGCTCCCTCTTAAGAGAACCGCTGGTTGGTTTCTACGATCTCCATCCGCCCGATCATTGGGTTTCTTTATTTGTGTCGGTCAGCAATTAGCTCACCTTCGAAACCTTTAGCGCCTTGTGGGAGGGGTGTACCTTGTGCGATTTGGAGCTGGGCCAGCACTGCTTCTTTCAATAGGGCCCTTTAGTATGCAGATAAAGCGCAAAAATATTCGGATCATGAGAATTCAAGAGCGTGCAGAACACTTCTTACGTATTGTGTGGGTGGGTCCGCCCATTTTCACCAGCGCGGGGTTCTGGTGTTGTTAACGAATTCGCTCGCGACGAGTGAGGCTTTTATGAACGTAATCACGCCGGTGTCTAGACCGGCCCTAGATCCAGCGAAGTTTCAAGACCCAGACATGACAGCGACCGGTGAACGCCGAGCCTCGGTTGATTTCGAGTCACTCGAGACTCTTTGGTTCAACACGGGCACCCTATGCAACCTTTCCTGTTCCAACTGCTATATCGAATCAAGTCCGAAGAACGACAGCCTTGTATATATATCGGCCCAGGAGGTCCGCACATATCTTGCGGAAATTGTGGCATTGCAACTGCCGACACGGGAGATCGCCTTTACCGGCGGTGAGCCCTTCATGAACCCAGAAATCATTGACATAATCGAAGCGGTGCTGAAAAACGGGCTTCGTTGTCTGGTGCTGACCAATGCTATGCGGCCGATGATGAAGCATGCCGAGCGGATCACTGATTTGTATTACCGCTTCGGCGACCGGTTGACTGCAAGGGTCTCTCTTGATCACTACACTCAACCTCTGCATGACATACTGCGCGGTGAGCGCAGTTGGGAAAAGACGCTGTTAGGCCTGCGCTGGCTTGCGAAAGTTGGCGTTGCGATGAACGTCGCAGGCCGCACCTGCTGGGGCGAAGACGAAGACTCGATGCGGAAAGGGTTTGGCCGGCTCTTCGCAGCGGAATCGATTCCGATCGATGCGCAGAACCCTGAGCAATTAGTGCTGTTCCCGGAAATGGACGAAACGGAGGATGTGCCGGAAATCACCAAAAGCTGCTGGGATATCTTGAACGTTTCGCCGTCTGCGATGATGTGCGCGACATCCCGAATGGTGGTCAAACGCAAGGGGGCGGTGACACCGGTCGTCGTGCCCTGCACCCTACTGCCTTACGATTCTTCTTTCGATTTCGGCGAGACTCTTGAATCTGCCGCCAACCCGGTCAAGCTGAACCATCCGCACTGCGCCAAATTTTGTGTGCTTGGTGGTGGATCCTGCAGCGCCAGCATCGACTGAGGCGTTCAGGCCGAAGCAGACCGGATTATCCGGTTACCGTGTGTCAGCGGCGACAGTTCCGCTAACTCGGTTCGGTAGCGCAGAATCATTAGGCCCGGCTCCGAATTTAGCTGCGACTTTTTCGGTTCTGGTTTGAACACCTTTGATCTGAGCGTTCGCTTTCTGCCGAACCCTGTTATCCTCTTTTGCAGACGGATTAACGAGGAGACTGAGTTCATGAAAATCGACGGCGGTTGCCATTGCGGTGCTTTGACCTATGAGGCGGAGATCGACCCCGAGTCGATGACGATCTGCCACTGTACTGACTGTCAGAAAATGTCGGGCTCGGCATTTCGCACGGTGATCCGAGCGGATGAGGATAACTTCATTATGCTGTCTGGTGAACCGAAGGTTTACGTCAAGATAGCGGAAAACTGAATGCCGCGGGCGATGGGATTCTGCGAAAATTGCGGGACGCAGATCTATGGCACCAGCGTTGGCGAGGGCCAAAAAATCTATGGCATCCGCGCTGGCACTGTTACACAGAGCTCGCAGCTAAAACCGATAAATCAGATCTGGACTCGATCGGTACAACCGTGGGTATGCGAAATCGAGGGTCTCGTGGCGCGCGAGAAGGGCTAGTGTCCTGATAGTGAAGTTCGAAACCATCGCGCTAGGCGGTTTGTGCCGCAATCTTAATGGCCTATTCTCATAGCGATGAGCTATGAACATCCTTATGAAGGTCTCAAGGTCCTAGAAATTAGTCAGGGCTATGCGGCGCCCTATTGCGCTATGCTACTGGCCCAGTACGGGGCGGAAGTGGTGAAGATCGAGCCGCCGCACGGTGACTGGGTGCGCGGAGTTGGGAAATCCACCGGTGATCATTCTTCGCTGTCGATTGTCCCCAATCTCGGCAAGAAGAATTTAGCGCTCGACCTCAAATCCGATGAAGGCAAGGCGATTGCTCAACGCCTTGCCGGGGGAGTAGACGTCATTGTCGAAGCCGGCAGACCAGGCGTTACTGCGAAGCTGGGTCTCGGCTACGAGCAAATCAAAACGGACAATCCGCGCGTCATCTATGTGTCGGTCAGTGGTTTCGGCCAGACTGGGCCCTATATAGACCGGCCAGCGACCGACACAGTCATGCAGAGTTTTTCTGGTCTAATGTCGGTCAACAAAGGGATGCAGGACGGCATGCCGCACCGGGTGGGCGTAATTGTTGCCGATCACACTACTGGTCTTTACGCTTTCCAGTCTGTTGCCGCAGCGCTCTACGCTCGGCGCGACAATCACGAAGGTTGCTTCATTGATATAAGTTTGATGTCGAGTATGGCGGGCCTCCTGGCACCGAAACTAATCGAGCACGCGATCGAGCCGGGTGAACAGAGCATCACCAATGCACCAGCGGGCAGCTACGAGACGCAGGATGGCTGGATCGCGGTCACGTTGATCAAGGAGGCGCATTGGATGGATATTTGCCGCTGCCTGGAGCGGCAAGAACTGGCAACCGATCCGCGCTTCGACTCTTTCGCGAAGCGGGCAGAGAACCTTGACGAGCTGTTGGCGTTAATCCGCCCGGTGTTCGCGTCGCGCACGACGGCGGAATGGTCGGCCATATTCCGGGGGAACGACGTGCTATCCAACCCGATCAACGATATAGGCAGTTGGCTGGAAGACCCGCAGGTGCAGGCGAGTAAACTTGCCCCGATGGTTACACAGCCTCAAGCGGGGCCCATGCCGATCGTGCACTTGCCTGGCACTGCGCCACCGCGTGATGGCGATCCCAAGTTTGAAGCGCCGTTGGCTGGTGCTCATAGCCGCCAAATTCTAGCCGGGCTCGGCTATTCGGATAAGGAAATTAAAGCAATGGCGTCGCGCGGCGTAATTAAACTTTGAGTAAGTAAAGGAATTCCAATATGCCCACAGCTGCGTTTTCGCCGGAAAAACATGACCCCGGCCTCGCCCTGACATTCGAGCAGCTTAAAGTCGGCCAGGAATTCTACATCCCATCCCGCACCATGACCGGCGGGCTATTCGCGTCGTTCCAGTCGGCCTCCGGGGATAATCATCCGATCCATTACGATATTGAATATTGTAGGCGGCACGGGCACGAGAATATGTTGGCGCATGGTTTCCAGGTTGTCATTCAGTCAGCGGCCGGTGCGGGCATGTTCCCGTTCGTCGTTGGACCATCGCTAATTGGCTTTCTCGAACAATCGTCCCGGTTTCTGAAGCCTGTCTATTTGGGCGACACACTGTATCCGCTGTTGACCGTGACCGAGCTGACACCGCAACGCAATACGGGCGTCTTGACTATTCAGTCCACAATTCACAATCAGCATGGTGAACTGGTCATGGAAGGTATGCAAAAATACTTGCTCCGGCTAGGTAAGATGGGTGCCTGATTGTCTAATTTTTCTCGAAAACGCCGCAACGAATACCTATTTCTCCAAAAAACTCTTGATGCTTAACGAGGCTGAGAACTGATCCCAGAGATGGGTATGGACTGTAAATTTAGAGATATAATTTTGGTCAGTCTGTCAGGCGTTCGGTACTTGACAATTGGCCAGACGAGGCGGTGCCGTTGCCTTTTGGGAAGGCACGCGCTCGTTGCGTTGGGCAGCATGTCCTAATCGAGGCCAGGGTGTCTCTGATCGTGTTGGGACTGCGGTGGTCGGCGAAAACCAATTATGGATTATAACGAAAGACGGTATTGTGGAATCTCAGAACTGGCGGGTCGAATTGTTGTTTCAACCGGTGGCAGGGTGCTAGGGTCGCGGCGCTGGACAATAAGTCGCTGCATTCCAATATGGATATAGGCAATATGACCTTGAAGGGACGATCGATGTACGAAGCGGTTACCGATGGCATCAAGGTGTTGGTTAAGCCGTTTTTCCTGGAGGACCAGTCGTCGCCGGACGAAAACCATTATGTCTGGGCTTATCAGATCTCAATCGAGAATATGAGTGTTGAAACGGTCCAACTTCGTAACAGGTTCTGGCGGATTACCAACGCGGTTGGTCAAGTCGAAGAAGTACAGGGGCCAGGCGTTGTCGGCGAGCAACCGGTCCTCGGGCCAGGCGACTCGTTCCAATATACGAGCGGGGCGCCGCTGACCACAGCGTCGGGCATCATGGTTGGCACCTATGAGATGGAAGGTGCGGATGGCCGGATGTTCGACGTGGCGATACCGGCATTTTCACTCGATAGTCCGCACCAGCGGGTTCAGTTGAACTGACTGCAGCGCATCGCCTACGGAAATATGGGGGGAGCGAATTGAACGCACCTGATGGTGTCGACTTTGGCAATCCGGTCGACGAAAATGAAACGAAACGGCCAAGCCGTGCAGAGGCGGAAGCCGCGGTCCGGACCCTGATTCGCTGGGCTGGGGACAATCCGGCACGCGAAGGATTGCTTGACACACCTGGTCGGGTCGTGCGCTCTTTCGAAGAATTCTACACAGGCTACCAACTCGATCCGACGGACCTGCTATCGCGGACATTCGAGGAAACGGGTGGCTATGACGAACTGATCGTGCTGCGCGAAATTCGATTTGAGTCTCATTGTGAACACCACATGGTGCCTATTATAGGCTGCGCACATATCGGTTATCTGCCGGATAAGCGGGTGATTGGTATAAGCAAACTGGCCCGAGTGGTAGACGCGTTCGCCAAACGACTGCAAATACAAGAGAAAATGACAGCGCAAATAGCGAATGCCATTGATGGGGTGTTGAAGCCGAAGGGGGTCGCCGTTGTCATCGAGGCGAGCCACCAATGCATGACGACCCGCGGCGTGCACAAGTCCGGTGTTGGCATGGTGACTAGTCGAATGCTGGGCGTTTTGCGGGACGACCCAACTACCCGACGCGAATTTCTGTCGATGATAGGTTCTCCTAACCAGTCGGGGCATTAATGCTCTAAAGCTGGACAAATCAGAAATTCGGTAGGAATACTGTCGGCGCCTGAACGCTGATTGGCACGGATTTAACTGATCGGTTCGCCCGTTGATCGACTTTCGTCCCGTTCTGTTTATCATCGGCATACTAATGTCGACCCTAGCGGTAGCAATGTCCGTGCCGGCCGCGGCCGACTTGGCTGTCGGTAATCAAGAATGGCAGGTCTTCGCGACCGGCGCAGCGCTGACCCTGATCATCGGCGTGATGCTGGTACTGACGACGCGTAACAACGTGCGCAATCTCTCGCTCCGTCAAGCGTTCGTCCTAACGACTTTGAGTTGGGTGCTAATGCCCGGGGTCGCCGCATTGCCATTTGTATTCGCCGATCTCGGTCTGTCCTATACAGACGCCTTCTTTGAGGCGATGAGCGGTCTCACCACTACGGGATCGACCGTAATCATTGGGCTGGATCAGACCAAGCCCGGTATCCTCTTGTGGCGGGCGCTGCTGCAATGGCTAGGCGGCATTGGTATCATCGCCATGGCGATTTCTATTCTGCCATTGCTGCAGGTCGGCGGCATGCAACTGTTCCGCATGGAATCCTCCGATACCTCCGACAAAGTGATGCCCCGGGCGGCGCAGATCGTGACGGCGATTGCGGTGATTTATGTTGGATTGACTTTGCTCTGCGCTCTCATCTATTGGCTTTTTGGAATGACCGGTTTTGATGCCATGGCGCATGCTATGACGACTATAGCGACGGGTGGTTTTTCTACTCACGACGCATCGCTGGGGTTTTTCGGCGATGCGCGTATTGATATGACCGCGACTTGTTTCATGCTAATCGGAAGTCTGCCCTTCGTGCTGTATCTGCAGGTAATCCGGGGCCGTCCGGCCGGATTGCTTCGTGACAGCCAGGTACGCTGGTTCCTGGTTATTGTTGCGCTCGGCGTTGGGTCCGTGACGCTCTGGCTCTTGCGTTTTGAACACAACGATATACCAGCGGCGTTGCAGCTTGCGGCGTTCAACGTCGTCTCGGTTATTACTGGTACAGGCTATTCGACGGTTGATTTTAGCGCCTGGGGTTCGTTTCCACTGGCGCTTTTATTCTTCCTTATGTTTGTCGGTGGGTGTGCTGGATCGACGACCTGCGGTATCAAGGTATTCCGCTTTCAGGTTCTGTACGCCACCGCGCGGTGCCAGATGCGCCGTCTGTTGCAGCCACACGGCGTCTTTATCCCCTATTACAATAAGCGCCCGATTCCAGAAGAAGTCACCACGTCGGTCATGGGCTTTTTCTTCCTTTATGTTGTTGCCTTCGGTTTCATTGCGGTTGGACTGGGCATGCTTGGCCTTGATTTTCTAACTGCGGCGTCCGGGGCGGCGACGGCGATCTCTAATGTTGGCCCGGGCCTTGGTCCGGTCATTGGGCCGTCGAGTACATTCGCCAATCTACCCGATACGGCAAAGTGGTTACTTTCGCTTGGTATGCTCCTGGGGCGACTGGAACTGTTCACCGTCCTGGTCCTTCTCCTTCCCTCTTTCTGGCGGAACTGACGCTATGGCACCTGCAACGATGACCCCTATCGAGATGATCCGTGCTTTGGTGGGCTTCGACACCACTTCGGTCAAATCCAACCTGCCGCTAATCGATTTTGTTCGCGACTATCTGAGAGACTACGGCATCGAGTCCCGTTACGTGGTCAGTGAGGATGGGACGAAAGCCAACCTTTGGGCAACAGTGGGCCCCGACGTGCCCGGTGGGGTGGTGATCAGCGGTCATACAGATGTGGTGCCGGTTGACGGCCAACCCTGGGATAGCGACCCTTTCGGCCTGGTTGAGAAAGACGGACGGCTGTACGGCCGTGGCACCGCGGATATGAAAAGTTATATTGCTATCGCGCTGTCGCTAGTTCCGGAGATGCTGATACGACCCTTGCAGCGGCCGATCCATTTTGCACTTACGCATGACGAGGAAGTCGGCTGTATTGGTGCGCCGCGCTTGATTAAGGATGTAGTTGAAAACCTGCCGCGGCCCGGCGCAGTTATCATCGGCGAGCCGACGGAGATGCAGGTGGTCGATGCACATAAGGGTATCAATTCCTTCGTAACTACGGTGACCGGCCACGAGGCGCATTCCAGCCTTACTCATCAGGGTGTCAACGCGGTAATGACGGCCGGCCGGCTGATTGCTTTTCTAAGCGATCTGGCGGCGGAAAAGGCGACGAACCCCGAACCGAACAGCCGCTTCGATCCACCTTATTCGACAATTCATGTCGGTACTATTGAGGGTGGTACGGCGCTCAACATTGTCTCCCGCCTGTGCGAATTCAAATGGGAAATTCGTGCGTTGCCAGGTGACGATCCGGCTGAGACAGTCGCCCGGCTGAACGAATTTTGCAGACGTGAGCTCCTCCCGACGATGCGCAGGGTCGCTTTGGAGACTGGGATCGAGACGGTATCGAAACTGATTGTACCAGCGCTCAGCCCGGATCCTGGGTCGCCGGCAGAGCAGCTTGCCTTTGCACTGACAGGCACAAACGCAACACACGCGGTGTCCTACGCCACAGAAGGAGGCCAGTTCCAGGAGGCCGGGCTGCCGGCCGTCGTGTGCGGCCCCGGCAGCATCGAACAGGCGCACAAGCCGAATGAGTTCATCAGCCTTGAGCAGGTCGCCGCGGGTGAGGCTTTTACCCGCCGGCTCATCGCACGATGTCAGGCGGCGGCGGTATAACGAACCAAGGTGCACAGAAATAAATTTAATTACGCATAATTGGGCAAATTTAAGAAGCAGGGGAAAGTTATAGGTTTTCGGGATTTTGGTCTGGCTCCATGCTACGGATTATTGCGCGGAAGCTGCTATGGGCAAAGTGGGTTGGGATAGCGAATACGGTGATTTCTAGATCTTTTCCGTCGTAACAATTTTGTGCAGGACCATATGGCTGTTGATCGCGTCGCCCCGGTCGTTCTAGGCGTTGCTGAGCCCATCGAAAACAGGATGCAACAGTAGATCGCCATGACTAACTCGAAACAATAAGACGTCCGTATCAAACAGGCTATGGTTGAAACTCTGCGTGACCTCCTAATCCGGCAACCCACTAATGCCTCTGCAGTTTCGCTGGCTGCCTAGGCTTTCGAACATGGAGGGAGTAGAAAAGTTTTTGGCATTAGTGTAATGCGTGAAGCTTTGTTCATGCGCGTCAAATATGTGATCAGACTCTCTATTCCCCTTGCCGCGCCAATCGGTATCATTGGGGTCAACGATTAGATTTAGATATTCTGGAGGGAGAGACTTCATGCCGACCGCACAAGCCGACCGTTTGAGAAAAATCGCCGAAGTCCTATTCGAAAAAGCGGGCGCTTCGGCAGAAGAGGCGGCTACCGTCTCGCGGCATTGCGTTAACGCCAACCTGACCGGGCATGATTCCCACGGTATTATCCAGGTGCCAACCTATATCGACCGCGTTGACCGTGGCCATATTGTGCCGGGCGCGCCGTTCGAGATAGTGCAGGAGAGTGCGACAACGACAGTGATCAACGGCAATTGGGGCTTCGGCTACGTGGTCAACGAACGGGCCATGAACATCACTATCGAGAAGGCGAAGAAGGCCAACGTGGCGGCCGCGACTGTTTACCATCAGAGCCATGTCGGCCGCGCGGCCTCCTATCCAATTATGGCCGCCGATCAAGGCATGATCGCCATGATGACCGCTGACTCTGGCCGCTCCCCCAAGGCGGTGGCGCCATTCGGCGGGCGCGCGGCTAGGCTCGGCACTAACCCAATTTCGATCGCCATGCCGTCCAATCTAGAAGGGCCGTTCTTCATCGACATGGCGACTTCTGCGGCGGCGGCCGGTAAGGTCAAGCTGGCACAGGCGCGCGGCAACTCGATCCCCGACGATTGGGTGGTCGATAAGGACGGCCGTCGCACGACCGATCCGGCTGCTCTAGGCGATGGCGGTGCGATCCAGCCGCTCGGTGGGGCGCAGGGCTTCAAGGGGACGGGGCTGGCCGCGATGGTCGAGATTTTTTCCGGTCTGTTGACTGGTCTCGGCTTCGGCGTCGAGCCGACTGGCAAACATAATGACGGTGTTTTCATGGCCGTCTTCAACGTTGAGGCCTTCCGGCCGCTTGAGACCTTCAAACAAGAAGTGACGGAATTCGCCGAATACCTGAACGCGACACCGACGGCGGAGGGGTTCGACTCGGTCCTCTATCCGGGTGAGATCGAGCATCAGCGCATGCAGAAGCGCCTTGTGGAAGGCATAGAGGTCGAGGATGCTACCTGGGAAAAGCTGGTCGCGCTGGCGGAAAAGTACGGTGTCAGCGAAATCTTAGCCTAACGTATTCCATAGAAAACGGGTACTTACATGTCCTATGAGACCATCGAAGTTGCACCGCTCAGCGCCAATATTGGGGCTGAGATCTCCGGTGTGGATCTGTCGCAACGGCTTGGCAACCAGACCTTTTCGGAAATCCACGACGCTCTGATGGAACATCAGGTCATCTTCTTCCGTGACCAGTTGATGGATTGGGAGCAGCACAAGGCGTTTGGCCGCCGCTTCGGCGAGCTGCATGTGCACCCTACCGCTCCGTCACCAGAAGGCCATCCGGAGATCCTCACGATACGCGGCGATGCCAAGTCAAAGCGGGTTGCTGGTCAGCACTGGCACACCGATGTCAGCTGCGATGAAGAACCGCCGATGGGCAGTATCTTGCACTTGCACGAGGTGCCAGTTCCGGGCGGCGACACCATGTTTGCTAGTATGTATGCCGCTTACGAGGCGCTATCGGACAGTATGAAGGAGTTCTTGGCTGACAAATGTGCCTGGCATGAATCGGAACATGTGCATGGTAAACGCTACGGGCATAAGGGCGGTATGCGCGACGGTGATGAAAGCCCGTTCCCCAAAGCACTACACCCGATCGTGCGCACCCACCCGGTTACCGGCAAGAAAGCTCTTTATGTAAATGCTAATTTTACGACCCTGATCGAGGGGCTAACAGAGAAGGAGAGCGACGTCATTCTGGGCATGCTTTGCGACCATATAGACACGCCGGAGTTCCACTGCCGCTTCGCCTGGCGCGATAATTCTGTCGCCTTCTGGGATAATCGTTGCACCCAGCATAAGGCCCTGTGGGACTATTATCCCAAGACGCGGCATGGCTACCGGGTGACGGTTCAGGGCGACCGCCCGGTCTAGGCTAGAGAGAATTCAATGCCGAATAAAACCATTGAGGTGTCATCGATCAGTCCTGCCCTCGGGGCAGAGATTTCCGGTGTGAATCTCGCCGAACCTCTTGGCAATCAGGCATTCTCGGAGATCCACAATGCTCTGATGGAACATCAGGTGATCTTCTTTCGTGATCAGAAACTAACGCTAGAGCAGCATAAAGAATTTGGCCGCCGCTTCGGCGAACTGCATATCCATCCGGCGATGCCGGGCCCGGAAGGCCACCCTGAAATCCTTGTCATTCATACAGACGAAAGTTCCAAACACGCGGCGGGTCAGGCCTGGCACACCGATGTCAGCGCTGATGAAGCACCGCCTATGGGAAGCATCCTGCATCTGCATCAGGTGCCGGAGGCTGGCGGTGATACTATGTTCGCCAGTATGTACGCGGCCTATGAGGCGCTGTCCGACGATATGAAAAAATTCCTCGGTGGCCTCAAGGCGCATCATGAATCCGAACATGTGCATAGCCGCGGCTATGTCAGCCGGTCAGGTGGTCTTCGCGATGGCGAGAATGTCTACCCAGCGGCACTGCATCCAATTGTTCGCACTCACCCAGTGACTGGACGCAAAGGAATCTACGTAAATTCCGGCTTTACAACGCGGGTTGAGGGGCTCTCGACGAAGGAAAGCCGCGCAATTCTCGACTTCCTCTTCAAACATATCGAGATGCCGGAGTTCCATTGCCGCTTCCGCTGGCGCAACAATTCCATAGCGTTCTGGGACAATCGCTGCGTTCAGCACCGTGCGTTATGGGATTATCGTCCGCATGTGCGCAGCGGTCACCGAGTTACGGTGAAGGGCGATCGTCCCATCTAATTAGCTTCCATCTCGGGGTAGCATAAAAGGTTCGATACCCAAATCCCCAACGCATAATCAGCTGTAGTCAACTTCGCCAGCGCAGGTCCTGCGCCTTTATGGGGTTCACGAACGGCTTGCTCGTATCGGCCGCTTTCACCCAAGCCTCCTTCAATCGATAGTACCACTTTGCCTGCATGTCAGCATCGTTGATCAACATAAGTTTGGGGCCGTGTTTCAGCCCTTCTTGCTGCATGGTAACGATATCGCGATCCTGTCTCAGGAAAGCGAGGACGAAGGGCCGTAACAGCAGGCTTAGCGGTGTCAGCCACGGTTGTGTCCAGTAGATCTGGTGGTTCAGCTCAGTCTCGGTTTCGCTGATCGGCGTCACCGCTGTCAGGCCGCACAATGAATGTTTTCCGGCGCAGATATGTTCAATACGCACGCTCGGTAGTTGGAACGAGATCTCGGTTGTCATGTCGCCGCCGAGTAATTTATAGGCCACCGAATTGGAGGACGGCGGATGGCGCACCATCTTGAAGCCGCGTTCGACCGGGGCGAAGGCCTTGGTTTTTTCATGGATTGAACTGCCCGAACGCCACCACCATGCGCGGTGCACGAATGGGCCGTGCGCCGGATCCATCAGGCCTATGACTGCGTGGTCGACATGACAGGGAAAGGGCATCGTGAAGGAAATGTTTGGGCAACGATTGCCGATATCGGGAATGACTGGCGGGTCGATCAATTCGTCTGTCTCGTCGCCGAAATAGATCCAAATATTGCCTTGCATCTCGCGGCAGGGGTACCTCTGAACCCCGACCCGCTCGACATTGAATTTTTGACCCTCGACCAAGGATGGGATCGCGGTGCAGCGACCCTCCTGGTTGAAGCGCCATCCGTGATAGCGGCACTCGATCTCGTGGCCGTCAAAACTGCCCTTAGACAGTGGTACGCCTCGATGCGGACAGATATCGCGCACCGCAAAGGGCACCCCTCCGGCATCGCGTGCAATTAGGATCGGTTCGCCTAACAACGTTTTCGCTAACATCGACCCCCGTTTAAGCTGGTCGCTGCGCTGCGCGAAATACCAGAGATTTCTAAGAAACATACGGTCCCCGAACGATCGGCTATGCGGTATCCTACCAAATGCCCATTACAGCTTGTTTAGCACGAGTGTGGGAAGGAGACATGCCTGTAATTTCCTCAGTGTTTGGGGCCAGACTGTTTGACAAGATTTCGATTCTGGAGAACAAGGGTTACCGGTTTAGCAATCTGGCGCAGCGGGCCAATGTCGAGCGAGAGCATGCGGCTTTTAGTCTAGAAAATGCCCAGGCGATGCTGGAAGAATACGGCGCTGCCGATATATTTTATGGTCTACAAACCGTTAACGAGACCTTTTGGCAGATTGACCATAATGTCCGGAATTGTGAGCAGGCCAAGGATTTCACACCTTTCTTTGTCGAATTGGCGCATTCAATCTGTACAGATGACGAAGAGTGGGTCGCCATCAAACGCCGGAACAACGAAGTGTTCGGTTCTAGAATTTTCAAAGAAAATTAATTTTCCAATCATATATGAACGCTGATCTGGAGCTCGACATCATGACCGTCATCTACCCAGCCCACCGTATCATCACCATGAACCGCTCTAATCCGGAGGCTACGCATGTCGCGGTGCGCGATGGCCGCATATTGGGCGCTGGTTCACTTGAAGACCTGTCCGAGTGGGGCGATTACACGCTCGACGGCCGCTTTGTTGATAAGGTGCTGATGCCAGGTCTGGTGGAGGGCCATAGTCACGCGCATGAGGGGTCGTGTTGGCGTGCGGTTTATTGTGGGTACTTTGATCGAATGGACCCGGATGGAACGATTTGGCCAGGTTTGGAGTCATTCGACGCGATCTTCGACCGATTGCGCGAGAAAGATGAGGAGATGCCGCCGGGTGATGGTCCTATCTCAGGCTGGTCACTCGATCCGATTTACTACGGCGACGCCCGGATGTCTCGAGCTGAGCTCGACGAAGTGTCGACAGTGAGGCCCATCGGAATCCGGCATGCCAGCGGCCACATTATGAATGTAAATACCAAGGCGCTGGAGCTGGCGGGCCTTATGCGTGAGCGCATCAACCATCCGGGCGTGCCACTCGGCGATGACGGGTTGCCGACGGGCGAGTTGAAGGGGCCAGATGCGATGGAACTGGCGGCGGGTTATGTAGGTCTCGACCGCAAGGTAATGTCGGCGGACGCTTGGGGCTTGCGGCAGTTCGGCCGACTATGTGTGCGTCAGGGTGTGACGACGGCGACAGATCTTGCCAACCCATTGCCGCCGGAAACAGTCAAGATGATGTTGGATGTCACGGGTGCGGTGGACTTTCCCGTGTGTATGGTATCATTACGGCGGTTCCAGGGTGTGACGCCGAAACAGCTGATCGAACGTTGCGTCGAACTTCGCGCGATGAGTACGGAGCGGCTGCGCCTTGGGCGTGTCAAAATCCATGCAGACGGGTCGATCCAGGGCTTCACTGCTCGGTTGCGCTGGCCCGGCTACTATAACGGCTCGTCGAACGGTTTGTGGTACGCCACACCGGAGCAGATGCAGGAGATCTACGAAAGAGCCTTGGAAAACGATTTGCTGGTCCACACCCACGCGAATGGCGATGAGGCGATTGAAATGATGCTCGATACCTTTGAACGTGCGGTGCACAAAGTACCGAGGCTGGATCACCGCTACACTTTGCAGCATTGCCAACTCGCTGATACCGCCCAATTTCGCCGTATGAAAATGTTAGGTCTATGCGTGAACTTGTTTGCCAATCACCATTACTATTGGGGCGACCAACATTACGAGAGCACCGTGGGCCCGGAACGCGCCAACCGCATGAACGCCTGCGCCACCGCTTTGCGCGAAGGTGTGCCGCTTGCGATCCACTCGGATGCGCCGGTGACCCCGCTCGGGCCATTCTTCACTGCCTGGTGTGCGGTCAACCGGTTGACGCCGAGTGGCCGAACTTTGGGAGAGGCGGAAAAGATTAGCATCGCGGATGCCTTGCGGACGATTACCCTTGGCGCTGCCTATACCCTGAAGATGGATGACGAGGTCGGGTCCATCGAGACTGGTAAGCGGGCGGACTTTGCTGTGTTGGAGGATGATCCCTTTGAGATTGGGCCTGATAAACTCAAGAATGTGCGGGTATGGGGTACTGTGCAGGCAGGCCGAATCTTTGCGGTAGAGGATTTTTGAGCGTGAAGGACACTCCGGCGCCAATACCCGTTACTGTTATTGGCGGCTATCTTGGCGCTGGCAAGACAACTTTGGTCAACAATCTGTTACGCCAGGCAGACGGGCTACGTCTCGCGGTCTTGGTAAACGAGTTCGGCGAGCTGCCAATTGACGCCGACTTGATTGAAAGCCGGGATGAAAACGTCATCAACATCGCCGGCGGTTGCATCTGCTGTTCCTACGGCAGCGATCTGATTGAAGCGCTACGGACGCTGGAGAAATTGGACCCGGCACCAGATCACCTATTGATAGAAGCCAGCGGTGTGGCGCTACCGGATGTGATCGCTCAGTCGACAACCTTAATCACTCGCTACACGGTTGACGGTATCGTTGTTCTTGCTGATGCGGATCTGGTGAGACGCCACGGCACGGACAAATATCTAGCGGGGACAATCATCCATCAGCTAGGCGCGGCAGACATTGTTCTGCTTAACAAGGTCGATCTTTCGTGTCCAGGCGCAATTCAAGAAATCCGACATTGGCTTGGCGATGTCTGTAAGGATACGCACATCGTAGAAACGGTGAAGTCGAAAATTTCGTTGCCGGCTTTGCTAGGGACGAGGGTTGAGCCACTACTACTAAATTCTGATCACAACCTGCCTCATGCGGATCATCATTCAGTAGTACTGAGTATTGGCCGTCCCATCGACCCGCATATTTTGGCGGAGCGCCTCTCCGACACGACGTTCGGTCTTGTCCGCACGAAAGGTTTCGTTACCGGTTTGGATGGCCGCACCTATATGGTGCAGACTGTTGGCCAGCGTTGTGCCGCTGCAGCGATGTCGCAACCTGTCGAAGCTATTGGCTATATCGTCTGTATCCGCTGCGGGGATGTTATCGATCGTGACGCGCTCTTAGCGATGGTGGGGGAGGTTCAGGCCGCGGTGGACTAATCCTTGAACTTGGCGTTTGCGCTGGGCACGAGGGTGACGGCGGCAAGCTGGTATAATTTTGGTTACATTTTAGAGCCTGATACCCGTTCAAAATGCTTTACAAATCATAAATCGCGACAAAAATAGCTCCGCATTGATGCGGGGCTTGCAAACACGGCGATTAGGGCTTTGTGCTTATGAGTAAGATCGAAATCGAAAACCTGACGCGGCGGTTTGGCGCATTCATTGCGGTAGACCATATCAGCTTCTCGGTGGAACGTGGCGAAGTTCTTGGGTTCCTCGGTCCGAACGGGGCCGGAAAATCGACCACCATGAAAATGATAACCGGTTTCTTGACACCCACCTCGGGCTCGGTACGTGTAGACGGTCACGACGTGCAGCGAGATCCAATCGCGGTCAAGAAAAATATAGGTTACCTGCCAGAAGGCGCGCCGCTATGGGCAGATATGTCGGCAGGTCGTTTTCTTGAATTCATCGCCGGTGTACGCGGCCTATCCGGCGCCGCGCGGATTGACCGAATACGCGACGTAGTTGCAAAGACTCAGATCGGTTCGGTCCTGGAACAACCGATCGATACTTTGTCGAAGGGCTTCAAACGCCGCGTAGGCTTGGCGCAAGCTTTGCTGCACAACCCGGATGTACTGATCCTAGACGAGCCCACCGATGGCCTCGACCCAAACCAGAAACACGAGGTGCGGCAGTTGATTGCCGAAATGTCTGAGGAAAAGGCTATCGTTATCTCGACCCATATCCTGGAAGAGGTCGAAGCAGTTTGCACGAGGGCAATCATCATCGCCAACGGGCGTATCGTCGCCGATGCGACTCCAGCCGAGTTGTTGGCTCGTTCCGACCAGCACAACGCAGTCTCCCTGCAGATCGACGGTGACATCGACGTGGCGCGGCGGTTGCTGCAGGGTCTCCCCACGGTTTCGTCTGTCGAGGTTGGGCAGCGCAACAGACTACTCGTCCGACCTAAGGACGGTGCGCAGATCCTGCACGAAGTAGGGATCGCGATGCGCAGTCATAACATCACTATCGATGAGATCCACATCGCGCGCGGCCATCTGGATCAGGTGTTCCGCACAATCACCACGGTGCCATAAATGACCAATACAATGTTCGTTATCCGGCGTGAACTCGCCGATTACTTTGCGACGCCGGTTGCCTATGTCTTCATCGTCATCTTCTTAGCGTTGCTGGGCTCTCTTACTTTTTTCATGGGCAGCTTTTTTGGCCGTGGACAGGCTGACCTCTCGGCGTTTTTCCAATTCCACGCTTGGGTCTACATGCTCCTGATCCCGGCGATTTCGATGCGCATTTGGGCGGAGGAGCGCAAGTCCGGCACTATCGAACTGCTGATGACCCTGCCACTGTCATTGAAACAGGTTGTCATTGGTAAGTATCTCGCCGCCGTGATCTTCACCGCGATCACGCTTGCGCTGACTTTTCCGTTCTGGATCACCGTTAATTATCTGGGCAATCCAGATAATGGGATCATCCTCGCTGGCTATGTTGGTAGTTTGCTTATGGCAGCTGGATTCCTGGCGGTGGGGGCATTTATTTCTGCTCTCACTAAGAACCAAGTGGTTGCCTTTGTGATGACCACGGCGGTCTGTTTCTTGCTGATTGCCAGTGGCACACCGATTGTGCTCAGCTTCTTCTCTGACTGGGCGCCGAAAATCGTCGTCGAGTTCATTTCCTCACTCAGCTTCCTGACCCATTACGCGGACATTTCCAAGGGCGTACTCGATTTGCGCGATCTAATCTACTTTCTCTCGCTCATCGCGGTGTTCCTGTTCGCTAACATGCTTGCGGTCGATCGGTTGAAGGCGGAGTAGGAGGCAGCCATGAGCAGACAATTGCTTAATCGTAAAGGTGGCTGGGTCATTGGTATCGCGGTGGCGGTCGGCCTATTTGTTGCGCTGAATACCGCTTTATCCGGCCTTACGGGTGTAAGGATAGACCTGACCGAGGACCGGCTCTACACATTGTCGGATGGCACGCAACGTATCCTCGACAAGATGACCGAGCCGGTCACTTTTGAGCTCTACGTCTCGCAACGGTTGATCAAAGAGGTTGCAATCTATGGCAACTATGCTGGTCGAGTACGCGACGTAGTGAACGAATTCGCGGCTAACTCGAACGGTAAGCTCAAAGTGGTAGAGCGGGATCCGGAGCCGTTTTCGGAGATCGAGGATGCGGCGGTTGGTGCCGGTGTGACCGGTGTACCGCTCGACGCCAGTGGCGAGAAGGTCTATTTCGGCCTCGCGGCGCGGGTCCGCGACCGTGCCGGCGTCATCGGCTTTTTCCAGCCCCAGCGTGAGGCTTTCCTAGAGTATGACCTTGCGCGCATGTTGGAGGGGCTGATTAACCCGAAGAGGCCAGTGATCGGCGTCGTCACCAGTTTACCGTTGTTCGGTCCCTTTATGCCGCAGCCCGGTGGGCCGAAGGCCTGGTTTATCGTCGATGCGTTAAAGGACGGTTTTGACGTTCGAAATATCTTTGATCTGAAAGAAGATATGACGGACGATATCGATGTGCTGATGCTTGTTCACCCAACCCTGGATGACGAAGACCTCTACGCGATCGATCAGTTCCTGATGCGTAAAGGCCGACTGTTGGTGTTCTCCGACCCGTTTAGCGAACTGGCACAAGGTGCGGCCATGTCCGGCCGACCGATGGCACCGAAAGAATCGAATATCAACAAGCTGACCGAAAAGTGGGGCGTGAAGGTCGTCGAAGGCCAGACGGCCGGGGACATCAGTCTCGCTCGCATCGTTAACGCCGGCACCGAGCAAGATATGAAGCCTGCGCCGTATCTGTTGTGGTTGACCGTTAAGGATGACGCCATCAACCGGGACGATGCGGTAACGCGCGACATCAACGCGGTCAATTTGGGTAGCGCTGGCGTCATTGATGTTTCTTCCGCCGCCAAGGTCAAAGTCGAGCCGTTGCTGAGCACCACGGCGCAAAGCCAATCTTTTGCAACGGATCTGATTAATGTGCGTAAGCCCAATGTGCTGGACTTCGTTGAGAGGTTCAAACCGTCCGGCAAGCCGCTGTTGCTGGCTGCGCGTTTGACCGGTGCTATCGACAGCACCTTTCCGGAGGGCCCGCCGGAGCCCCAGAAGCCGAAAGAAGTTAAAGCGCCGGGTGCTGAAAACGACAAAGACGGGAAGCTAGACGAGGCCGAGAAAAAAGTGGCAAAAGAGCTTAAAGGCAACGAATGGCCGCCACATGTCTCTAAATCTAAGGAACCAGTTAATATCATTCTGGTGACTGACTCCGACATGCTGAAGGAACATTTCTGGGTTCGCGTGCAGGACTTCTTCGGCCAGCGCGTTGCGCTGCCCTTTGCGAACAATGGTGATTTCGTTGTTAATGCGTTGGAAAACTTGGCCGGTTCCGGCGACCTGATCACCCTGCGCAGCCGCGGTACAGCGCAGCGCCCCTTCGTCAAGGTGGAAGCGTTACGGGTGAAGGCGGACGCTAAATTCCGTTCCCGCGAGCAGGTTTTGGTCAAACGCCTGGCCGATGTGCAGAAAAATTTTGAAGAACTGCAGAGCAAGGCAAGTAGTACACCGCAGGAAGGGGAGCCTGTGTTGACGCCAGAAAAACAGGAGGCGCTGGACGATAAAATGGCCGTTTTACGCACAGACCTACTGGCGATCCGCAAGGAACTGCGTTCGGTTCAACTCGAATTGCGCAAGGATATTGAAGCGCTCGACTCCACTCTGCGATTCCTTAATATAGGTCTCGTTCCGATCTTAGTTGGTCTTTTCGCCATTGGTATCAGCGTCGTGCGCACGCAGAGACGCAAAATGGTAGTGCAGGGGTGAGGTGGCGCACAATCGCTTGATCCTGCCGATAACGACGGTAGATTGCGGTTTACACAAGCTAAAAAAGGAACAATGACGGTGGTGCGCCAATTCCTGCTGCTAACTGCTTTTTTGGTCGCGATGGCGTTACCGGCCGTCGGGCAATCGCCATCACCGTCTGCCGCCACATCGCAGGAACACCTTGAAAAGCTCGTCGAGACCCTGGAGGACAAGGATCGGCGAAAAGGTTTGGTGCGCGACCTGAAGGCGTTGATAGAGGTACAGCGTGATCCCTCGATGGACGAAGAACAGCTGGGATTTGGGACACGGGTTCTAGCCGAATTGACGCATCGCGTTGGTGCTGTCAGCGAGCAGTTAGTGCTGGCTGCCGCGGTTGTATTCGATCTTCCGGCAGCCGTAGAGGCCTTACGAGACGGGCTATCGGATAAGGACACGAGATCCAATTGGCTTGGCATTCTGGGCCGGTTGGCGTTTGTTCTAGCCGCGGGCATCGTTGTGGAATGGCTCGCACGGATTACGCTGCGCCGACCGCGATCGGCAATTGAGGCGCGGGCCGATGATGATTTCTGGCTTACGGTGGTTTTGCTGGTGGCTCGCACGGTGATGGACTTGGCGCCCATCGCGGTGTTCGCTGCAGCGGCCTATGGTGGGCTGACACTATTCGGGCCGGAACAAGAGAGCGGGCGGCTTGCCGCGATCACCGTGATCAATGCCAGTGTGTTGGCGCGTAGCATTATCGCGGTAGCCCGTATGCTTTTGGCGCCAAAGGTGACTGATCTTCGGGTGTTCCCGGTCGGCGATGAGACAGCGAACTACCTATTTGTTTGGGTCAAACGACTGGCTAATCTCTCGATATACGGGTTTTTCATCTTGGATGCCTCGCAGCTACTGGGGTTGCCTTCATCGACGAACAATGCGTTGCTCAAGGTCCTTGGCCTCGCGGTCAGCCTGCTGTTGGTCATGTTGGTACTGCAGAATCGAATGGCGGTGGCGGCCTGGTTCCGCGGTGATAGTCATGGTTTTCTTCCAGTTATGCGGAGGCGCTTCGCAGATATCTGGCATATCTTGATAATTGTTTATGTCGCGGTCAGCTATACGGTCTGGGCGCTGGAAATTACGGGCGGGTTTGAATTCGTGTTGCGTGCCTCCGTGGTTTCGATATTCATCTTGGTTTTCGGCCGCCTAATTGAGCTGTTTCTGCGTAAAGCCGTACAACGTGCTTTCGCTTTGGGCCAGGAGCTCAATGCACGTTTGCCGGGGCTGGAAGAGCGGGCGAACCGTTATCTGCCGTTGGTCCAGTCGGCGGCGCGGGGCGTGCTCTATGTAATGGTGCTATTCGCATTGCTGCAGGCCTGGGGTCTCGACATCTTTTCTTGGTTTGCGTCGGAGTTGGGCCGTTTCGTGCTCGGCCGATTAATCATGATAGTACTAATAGTCGGCGTTGCTGTTTTGGTGTGGGAGATAATTGGGGCCCTGATTGAGCGCTATCTTGCCGCGACTGATGCGGACGGTAACGCGGTCACCCGCAGCCAGCGGGCTCGCACCCTGCTTCCCCTGCTGCGCAATGTTTTCACCGTGGTATTAGCCATTGTGGTGGCAATGACAGTGCTGTCGGAGTTTGGCCTCAATATTGGGCCATTGTTGGCCGGTGCTGGCGTAGTCGGGCTTGCCGTTGGATTTGGGGCGCAGACCTTAGTCAAGGATGTGATCACTGGTATATTCATCTTGCTAGAAGATTCGATACATGCCGGCGACGTGGTCGAGGTCGCAGGTCATTCTGGTGTCGTCGAAGCCGTGACGATTCGAACAATCCGTTTGCGCGACGTGAGCGGTTCCATCCACACCGTGCCCTTCAGCGATGTTAGCTCAATCAAGAACCTGACCCGAGACTTTTCCTATGCGTTCATGGAAATCGGCGTTGGCTATCGTGAAGATATCGATGCTGTCATCGCAGTGATCGAAGAACTGGGCGCTGAGTTACGCGCAGATTCCACTTTCAGTGACATGATCCTGGAAGATATTCAGGTGCAAGGCCTCGACCGCTTTGATGATTCTGCGGTCGTCATCCGTGCTCGCATAAAGACAAAACCCTTGCAGCAATGGGGTGTACGGCGCGCCTTCAACCTGCGCATGAAGCGACGTTTCGACGAACTTGGCATCGAGATACCGTTCCCGCACCAGACAATCTATTTTGGTGAAGATCGCGATGGCAACGCGCCGGCAGCGCCAATCCGGATGCTGAGCGATGCCTCGAAAATGAAACAGCCAACCATGCCGACCCCATCGTCGAGTGCCCCCCAACCACAATCCTCCCCGACTGGACGGCGGTCAGCTGGAGAAGATCAAATGGACGGCGAGTCCGACTAGTGATCGGATCGACGGCGGTGAGAAAGGGTAATGTCACGTTTTCTTTGATTTTTTGGGCCTGAAACTCTAGTAGTACCCGGCTTACAAAACCGGTTCTCGTCAAGGATATGAGCGAAGCGATCAAGCCGCTAGAAGAGGTGCGCCGCAAAATCGATGAGATCGATGCGGCGCTGCATGGCCTAATCATGGAGCGGACCCGCGTGGTTGAGCAGGTCATGGCGGCGAAAGGGACCACAAATACGGGCAATTTTATTCCCGGTCGTGAGATCAAGGTGCTGCGTGGTTTGATGAGCCGGCATGAAGGCGCCTTTCCGCGCCACGCGCTGGTCCGGATGTGGCGCGAAATGATTTCCGTCTTCGCTGCCATGCAGGGGCCATTTCATGTTGTGGCCTGGGCCGCAGAGGGTGATCAGGGCTGCTGGGATCTGGCGCGTGACTATTTTGGCTCCCACGGCAAGATGTCGACCTTGGCGACGCCACGGGAAGTGGTGGCCCGGGTGTCTAGCAACGAGGCGGCGATAGGTGTTGTGCCGGTGCCGGCGGAGGGCAACCAGGATGCATGGTGGCGCACCTTGGGTGGAACGGGCGCACCGCGTATTGTGGCCCGGTTGCCGTTCATCGAAGGCAGCAATGCGCGGTCTGACGGTGTCGGGGCGTACGCTTTTGCGAAGCTGGATTTTGATCCGACTGGCGACGACCGGACCATTTTGGTTGTTGAAATGACATCTGAACTGAGCCGAGCTGAACTGTGCAGCCTGGTCCAAAAGGCTGATTTGAAGCCGCGACTTGTTGTGACTGACCTGCATGACAGTGCAGCGCATCTGATCGAAGTGGTTGGTTTTGTCCAAGAGAGTGACGCGCCGGTCTGGAAACTTGCCGAGCTTGACGAGGTGCGTTCTGTGCGGGTGATTGGTGCTTATGGCGTTCCCGTCCAAGCAAATGAGGTCGAGGCATGAGCGCGCTAAAACCGCAACCGGGGATCATGGATATCCAGGCCTATGTCGGCGGCGGGCACGAGGTGCCTGGTGTTGATAGGGTCGTTGTTTTGTCGGCGAACGAAACGCCGCTTGGTCCGAGCGCGAAGGCGGTAAGTGCCTATTGTGATCTCGCGAATTCACTGCACCGGTATCCGGAAGGCGGATCAACGGATCTGCGGCAAGCGATTGCCGAGCGCTTTGGCTGCGATGCGGACCGTATCGTCTGCGGCAACGGGTCGGACGAGCTTATCGCCCTACTAGTTCGGGCTTATGCAGGGCAGGGCGACGAAGTTCTATATAGCCGGCATGGCTTCCTGATGTACCCGATCGCAACCCGTTCGGTTGGGGCCACACCAGTGGCAAGCCGGGAAGCCAACTGCACCGTTGATGTCGATGCAATGTTGTCCAACGTCAGTGACAAGACACGCATCGCTTTTGTCGCCAATCCGAATAATCCAACGGGCAGCTATATCTCGACCGACGAAATGTTGCGGTTGCGTGAAGGACTGCCTGATGATGTGCTGCTAGTCATCGACTCCGCCTATGCGGAGTATGTAAGTCGTAACGACTATTCGGCGGGGGTCGAACTTGTAGAGGCTTTCGACAATGTGGTAATGACCCGGACATTTTCGAAGATCTTCGGCCTTGCGGCTCTGCGTCTTGGCTGGGCCTATTGCCCGCCGGCAGTAGCTGATGTGCTAAACCGCATCCGCGGCCCTTTCAACGTGACAGCGACGGCGCAGGCAGCTGGAATTGCCGCACTTGGCGACGAAGCGCATACTGACCAAAGCCGGACCCATAATGACACCTGGCTGCCCTGGCTCACCAACGAATTAACGGCGCTTGGACTCACAGTACATCCCTCGGTCGGGAACTTCGTCCTGGTCCGCTTTCCAAGTACAGTCGAAGCGGTCGCCGGCTATGAAGCTTTGATGGCAGCCGGTTGCATTGCCCGTATGGTCGCCGGTTACGGTCTACCGGAATGCATTCGCATCACGGTCGGGCTAGAAGACGAGAACCGCATCGTTGTTGATGCGTTGCGCCAGCATCTAGGAAGCGTATGAGTGACACCGTCCTATTTGATCGGATCGCCCTGATTGGCTTGGGGTTGATTGGTTCCTCGCTAGGTCATGCACTAAAACGTGATGGGCTGGTAGGCCATATTGCCGGGACTGCGCGCAGCGCTTCAACGCGCGACAAGGCCATGGAGATTGGTTTCATCGACTCAGCGCACGAGACAGCGTTTGAAGTCGTTGCGGACGCAGANCTGGTGGTGATCTGTGCGCCGGTGGGCGCCTATGCTGCGATTGCAGAGCAAATAGCGCCAGGNCTTAAGAATGGCTGCATTGTNACTGATGTGGGGTCGGTGAAGAAGGCGGTGNTTCGCGATGTCGGGCCNTATTTGCCCGAAGGCGTATTTCTGGTGCCNGGTCACCCGGTTGCTGGGACGGAAAATTCAGGTCCCGAAGCGGGCTTCCCGGAGCTTTACGNGGGCCGCTACTGCATCATTACGCCACCGGCGGACGCCAATCAGGCTGCTGTAGCCAAGGTCGTCGAGATGTGGAAGAAAGTTGGCAGTATAGTTGAGATCATGGACGCTGATCATCACGATCGAGTTCTTGCTATTACCTCTCACCTGCCGCACCTCATTGCTTACACTATAGTCGGCACGGCAAGCGACTTGGAAGAACATTTGCGCCGCGAGTCGGCGCACAATGGTGAATTGATCCGTACCAGTGAGGTTATTAAGTTCTCCGCCGGCGGTTTTCGGGACTTCACCAGGATTGCGGCTTCCGATCCAGTAATGTGGCGTGACATATTCCTCAACAATAAGGAAGCTGTGCTCGAGGTGCTTGGACGGTTCAGCGAAGATCTGATCGCATTACAGCGAGCTATTCGCTGGGGTGAGGGTGACAAGCTCGAATCCTGGTTCGAACGGACGCGCGCTATTCGTCGTGAGATAATCGAGATGAAGCAAGCGGGAAGCTTCAGTGCAGTGGAGCTGGAAGGCGCGCAATCTAACGAAATTCCGGAAGGCGGATCGGATCCAGATCTAAAATCTTGAGCGGGCCCGCATAGAGATGCCCATCCTGGGCAGTTAGCGGCAGAGGTAAGACCGGTGGGCCACCTTCTGCCGGTGATTTTGTCAGCAACGACAAGCCGACCTTCGCCATCGTCGCTGCGCTTTGCTCAAGCGCTGCGTATGCAACGAGTGTATCGAGCGCTTGGTTGTAGCCGCGAATATCCGTTGAAAAAGCACCCAGCGGTCGCGCTTCGGCGTCAAGTGCGAGGGTTCCTTTGGCACGCAGGTCGAATTCCCCCCAATTGACCTGGAGCCAGTTGACATCCACTGTGCCGCCGCTGTGTCGCCAAGCTTCCAACGCTTTGCCCAGCGCGCCGCCTGGCACGTTACCTCTTATCTGTAGGTCGGCGCGCAGCTTTGACATCGTTTGCCCAAGCGGCCCGTCGACAGCTTGCGGCAGCCGGACGTCGGCCGCGGATATGGAGAGCATTAAGCTTGTGTCTTCGTGGGACGCAGTTAGAACATCCGGTGTCGTGGCTTCCATCCATATTTCCGCCGTTTGCATCAATGACATCCCAGCAGGGTCTGAGACGTTCAGGTCGCGTACGAGCAGCGTCGCATCGGCCAAACGGTTCGTTTCAGATAGGGTTACCACGACGGCCATTTCCATGGGAGCCAATGTCATTTGCTCTTTGCCCGCTTTCGCGGTGATCAGTTGTTTACCGTTCAGATCGACGCGGATGCGTCTGAAGTTCCATGGCTGCAATTCGATTAGCATCCGCTCGCCGCGCCAAGTGAACGCTTCGCGCTGCAGATGTAGATCTTCCAGAACACCTCGAATGAGCAGCGGAAAACCGCCAATCGTAGGCCCGTTATAGGCGACCGTATATCCTTCGGCACGGCGTTGTTCTGTCCAATTTTCGATAATTTCTACTGCAACGGCGCGGGCGTAGAACCAGTATCCAGTATAGGCTGCCGCCAAGGCGATAGCCGTTAAAATGATGGCCAATTTACGCGAGATCATGACGGGATCGATCCGTTTTTTTCATAATCACATGCAGTGGAAAATATTCCTGTCCCGGGGTTGGGAAAATCTGTTAGGTCACCGTTTCGCGTTTCGCTTTGCGTCCTGTTATAGGCGTATGGCTGGACGAGGGGAATAGGTGGAGCGATGGTCGGGCAGGTACTTGAGGAGCAGCGAATTGCGCGCGATGTCGCAGCGCAACGTACCTTACTACACGCGATTGAGGGCGACGTTTGGGTGTTTGGTTATGGCTCGCTGATGTGGAACCCTAGTTTTGACTATATTGAGAAACGCCCCGCGCTACTGCATGGATATCACCGCGCGTTTTGCATTTACTCCAATTACTACCGAGGCACCACCGAACAGCTAGGCATGGTTCTCGGCCTCGATCGCGGTGGTTCCTGCCGGGGGCTAGCTTTCCGGCTACCGGCGGGCCAGGTGCACGAGATTCTAGAATATCTCTGGGATCGCGAGATGCTTACCTGGGACCGGGACGCGATTTTGTTGGTTTACAAGCTGCGTGTACTCGTGGCCCGCACTGCGCTGGGCAACGTTACTTGTCATACCTTCGTCGCCAACCCGGCGCATGAAGATTATGCTGGCCGTCTTCCCGAAGATCGGATCGTTCGTATGATACGCCATGGTGTTGGCATTTCCGGTACTAACCGTTCGTATCTAGAGAATACGGTCGCGCATCTGGACGATCTTGGAATTGGAGACCGGCATTTACAACGATTGCTTGATTCGGTGAACGGCGCGGCGTAGCTGGAGAGTATAAATTTCTGAATGAAGTGTTGGGGGGCCGCTCTGTGATATCCAACTGTTAAAGCAAGTAGTGAGCCCACTTTTTCCGAATGCAAATTAGGCGCTTGGATATTCCGATATAACGCGCGCCGACATTAAAGGTGGCGTTTCCTTTTTTTCATAAAATTTAAATTTGTTTCTGCGGAACCTCGTTGGTGACTGCCTATTTATTCGTCAAACGTGTCTTGGATTGGCGCGAGTGGGTCTGACATTCTAACCTTAAAGGAGAGGAATTGGAGGCGTTCAAAGGCTGGTCCGGTGCGCATGACGCATTATAGGCTGGTTTGGAAGGCGCGCGGCAAGTAGGAGGGCGTAGGCTCTATGGAACATTTTGAAATCGCCGGGGTCGACCTCGGGGTTGACGTGATCGGCGATGGTCCTCCACTGCTCTATCTGCATCCAGAACATTATTGGCAATGCCACAAGCCGTTTGTGGCCAAGCTTGCCGAGAGGTGGACGGTTTACGCGCCGCGGCATCCGGGCTTCGACGGTCGGCGTCCGCCAGCGGAGTTCAGGAAAGTTGGTGATATCGCTTACCTGTATCACGATTTGCTCGAGCGGCTGGATCTCGAATCCGTGGTACTTCTTGGCGCGTCCTTTGGCGGTTGGATCGCGCTTGAGATGGCGGTGCGCGATCGGGCACGGCTGCGTGCGCTGGGTCTAATTGCGCCGTTGGGTGTAAAGCTCGGTGGACGTGACGATCGTGATTTTGCTGACCTTTCGGCTCTGCCCGACGATCAAGCTGTGAGCTGCTTGTTCACGGGCGTGCAACCGGATCTCGGCGCTTTTTCTGAAGAAGAACTCATCGCCGTCGCGCGCGATCGGCAGTTTTTAGCTTATTTTGGTTGGAAACCCTATCTACACAACCCTTCCCTAGCACTCTGGCTGCATCGGGTGACGATGCCCGTGCATCTGATTTGGGGGGCTGTGGACGGGTTCACCGCGCCGGCACTAGGTGAGGGCCTGTTGCAACGCCTCCCAGATGCCAGGATCGATATTTTGGATGGCGCGGGTCATTATCCGCAGATTGAGTGTCTGGACGAGACAATCGCCGCGCTGGCCGCTGGGCCCTGCGCCGGCATAGGAGAATAATGCAATGAAAGTCTGGCATTTCAGTGAGATGGCCTACCATCCAGGATGGGAGGAACTAGGTAACTCTTTGCGCAACGTGATCCCAAGCCGTGTATACGACCCGGAGATCGGCGCCGACCTCTATCACCGCTATTTGGACGAGTGGGCGTTGTGCGATGAAATCGGTCTCAACATCATGGTGAACGAGCATCACACCACGGCGACCTGCACGACCTCTGTTTGCACGATCCCGATGGCAATCTTAGCTCGGGAGACCAAGACGGCGCGCTTACTGTGTCTCGGTATGCCAATTGCCAATCGAATGGACGCGGTCCGAGTTGCGGAAGAATACGCTATGATTGACGTAATCTCGCGTGGCCGGCTGGAAATGGGTTTTGTGAAGGGGGCACCTTTCGAGGTGTCGCCGGCTAACAGCAATCCGGCAACCTTGGTGGAACGGTTTTGGGAAGCGCATGATCTAATCCTCAAGGCGCTGACGACCCATGACGGGCCGTTTAACTGGGAGGGTCAGCATTTTCAGTACCGTCAGGTGAATGTATGGCCACGACCTTATCAGCAGCCGCATCCGCCGGTTTGGATGACGGTGGCGAGCCCGGGTTCCGCGGCAGAAGGGGGTGCGCGAGGTCATGTGATAGCGTCGCTCAATACAGGCTATCTACGGACGCCGGAAATTTTTGAAAGCTACCGAAAAGCGGCTATTGGGGCGGGCAAGGAAGCGACTAAGGATCGCTTCGCCTACCTTGCCATTGTCGGGGTTGGCCAGACGGACGAGGAGGGCAAGCGACGGGCGCATCAGATCCTCGACTACAGCCGCACCACGCCGCGCGCGGCGGCCCAGTTTTGGTTTCCGCCAGGCTATACGGCGAACGAGGTGACGGCGCAGAAGCTGCAAAACCGCGGGCCGCTAATGATTCCGTTTCGGGATGGCGGTGAATTCGTGATGCAAACCGGCAAAGTCGATGAGTTCGTGAATGCCGGCGTCGCTTTTGCTGGTAATCCCGATACGGTCTTTAAACAGATCAAGGAGTTCAACCACCATGTCGGTGGCCTTGGCCATTTGCTGATGATGGGCCAGGGCGGCCATATCAGCCACGAGGATACGGTAGGGAACCTGACCTTATTCAGCCAAGAAGTTCTGCCGCGGCTGTCGGAACTTTAATGGCCTAAGCCACTGTCTCTGCGGTGATTAATCGCTCGCTCATTCAGCGTACCTGTAATTGTGGGCCGTCGCCGGTGAAATGGATCAACCTGCCGAGCGAGAATTTTTCCAGGGTTATCTGTTGCGTATCAACCATTGTCACATTTTTTAGAATGTGTCGCGGGAGCCTTTGTAGAGCGTCTCGATCGGGACGTTACCACCAAGGTAGAAATTTTGTGCGTACCACAATGGTAGCAGGTCCTGCGATCGGTTTCTGGGGTCAACAACTCCGTCGACCAGATTGGAAGACCCTGACTGCGCGCGCCTTCTGGTGCGCGGGTGCCAACGGTCGCAGCATGCAAATCTAAGCCGTCTTCTGCGTTTGGTGGTCCGTGTAGCTTCTCAACTTGGCATCAGGTGGAACCACGCTTTGTCCTGGGATTATTGCGCGAGTGCGGTTGGCATCGAACTGCAGACCGTGATGGCTGTATTCCAGATAGTTGCCGATACACCGGCCGCGCGACAACGGTGCCGCGTGATGGCAATGGCGGTAAGTGAGGTCGGCGGGCGCAGCATCCGCTTGCCAGAACAGCACAACGGACTCGTTCAACAAGATATGGCTTAGAGGAGTATCTTCTGGATCCTGGGACCATAGTGCGGCCTAGCGTCAATTTTTTCAGAAACATATCCCTCGTAAAGTGTCCCTCATACGCCAGCTGAAGCCTTGTCCACCTGTCCGTAATAGTCTTCGAGATCGCCGTAAAATTCTTGTGGTGGCGCCTCTAGCGCATCGCCGTCCAGGGCGCTTTCGTGCCGGTCGCTGGCACCGTTGAACAGCGTACCAAAGAAACTGCGATCGAGGTCGCTGGTACCAAACAACGCGTCGCAGATCGGGAAAGTGAGATTGAAGTTTGTGGTCTGCATCTTCGAGAGATTGTGATGCTCGCGATGCATCCGGCGCACCGTATTGATCAGCGGCAAACGTGTCAGATAGGTGTGTTTTGCATCGTCTAGATGCGACATCGTATGCAGTCCCTCATACATTAGGTAATATCCCGACATCTGAGCGACGATCAGATACCCGGCATTGGGGCTCCACAGCCAACCGAGGATTAGCGCCGGTGGGATGGCGACTAGGATGAAACCGACCGATGCAAAGGGTGGGAACAGTAGGGCCCGCCACTCCTTCTGGCCGTTGTACGTCAAATCCGCATCAATGAAAAATTGGTGATGCACCGAACAGTGCCGCTTGTAGGCCATGCGCAGTCCTGGGCAAGGTCGATGTAGGATATAACGGTGCGCTGCCCATTCGACCCAGTTGCCGACAAAAAACATCGGAACGAACAGTAACCACTCCCAGACGGTTATTTCATAGATTCGCGCTACGCAGAACCAAATTGTCCCCAACGTGACTGCTAGGATCACACCCAGGTGATACTCGCCACGATACCAGCTTGGCGTTTTTTCGTGGAATTCCTGTTTGTACATATTCTGGCGTTTCAGGCGCTGTTCGCGCTCCGCGTTACTAACGGACATGTCGTTTCCTTCCCATCGCTGCTGCGACAGTGGTGATAGGACAGATAAACTTCGGCAGGAAAAACACCCGGTTAATTTGGGGTCGTTTGGCTGCTGCCGCCAATACGCCAGACCGAGCTAGGTTCGCAAATCTGGCGGTATCAGTGGTGCGTTGAACGTTACTCCTGGCGGTAAATTGATGCCCTGTGGCCGGCCAGTCTTTGGGTCGGTACCGTAGCGGGCGTGAAAAGCATCGGGCATAGGCCAACCGTCTGGTATACTAAGCCACAGGCGGAGCAGGTGGCGCCGATGCTCGGGCTCTGGCCAGTCCTCATATTCCGTGCGGCTATGTAGTAGCACCAGATTGTTGACCAGTTGGATATCGCCTGGCTGGAAATCCATCTCCAGTTTGAAGCGCGAGCCGTCCGCAAGGGTTTGCACTAGATCAATAGCTTCGTGCTGAATTTTGGTCAGGCGCGGCAATTGTTCGAACCGCTGAGCGCTGCGAATGAAGCGCGGCACGTAGCTGACAACAACCCGTCCATCCACTGGCATGAAAATGGGCAATTCGTACCAAGGATTTTGCCCTGCGACTTCCTCGTTGCGGCGGTCGAAATAAAACGGATGAGTGAGGGCGTTTGCTAGGTCTGGTCGGGTTGCGAGCAACTCATTCCACAGCGCCGCAGCACTCACGATCCCAGACTCGCCGCCAGACTTGGCACCGCGTAGACAGAGCAGCGTGACGATTTCTGCCCCTATATCGTTATGAAACGGCAGGGAGTCGGCGGATTGATGACCGCGTTGGTTGGGATGATTCGCATCGCCGCCCATATCTGTTACGTGCCCTAGAATACTACCGACCTTGTTCTGTGCGACTGGCACTCCAATGCGAGTGCCGATGGCCCAATAGGCCGCAGCCGTTCGCTCTAGGGACCAATCGGCAACCGGTAGACCGCGCAACAAAGCGAATCCGCGACCATCGACAATATCCCGTCGGATGTGTGACAAGACCGGATCGAGCGCCGGCAAGCTGAAATCGTTCGCCCCCAGTGTTGCAATGTCCTGACCATCGACCGCGTCCGCGATGCTTTCCAGTTCATGAATTTCGCCTGCCGTGAGGGTGTGGGTCCAATCCTTGCTTTTGGCTATCGCCGGACCCAGCCAAGCTACTTCGCCATGATGGGGTTGTAGTGTTGTCATTGCTGCCCTTTCTTGGCCTAGTTTCCTAAATATTTCTCTCTACGCCAAGACTTGCCATTGTGCAGGCCTGCGTGGGGCCGTAGCTTCGCGCCAGTTCAGATTAAGGAGAGAGTTTATGCTGGAAGCGGTGCAGCTCGGCAATTGCGGGTTAAGCGTCTCACGGTTGGCGCTGGGGACCATGAATTTTGGCCAGCCGGGACGTGGTCATCAGGGTGACTGGACGCTGACACTCGACGAGGCACGGCCGATTTTTAAGGCAGCCCTCGATCATGGGTTGTTCACCTTTGACTGTGCTGATGTTTATGGGCTGGGTGCCTGCGAGGAAGTCGTTGGATCGTTGCTGCGCGAGTTGGCACCACGAGACCAGTTCGTGCTGTCGACTAAGGTCTCTGCGGCAATGGGGCCGGGTCCCAACCAGGTCGGGCTGTCGCGCAAACATGTGATAGAAGGTGTTGATGCCTGCCTACAGCGTCTTGGCCTTGACTATGTCGACCAGCTGATCATCCACCGTCACCCACATGGGCGGCTTGGCGCAACCACGACACCAATCGAGGAGACGATGGAGGCGCTGCATGATGTGGTGAAGGCGGGTAAAGCACTATATCTCGGCGCTTCGTCAATGTTCGCCTGGCAGTTCACCGAATTACAGATGGCAGCGGAACAGCATGGTTGGACCAAGTTTGTCTCGATGCAAAATCACTACAATTTGATATACCGCGAGGAAGAGCGCGAGATGAACCCCTATTGCGCGGCAACTGGCGTCGCGTTGATGCCTTGGTCACCGTTAGCGCGCGGCATCCTGACGGGGAACTATAATGGTAGCTTTGACGCTGGCAGTACGGCACGCAGCAAGGGCAAGGATCGCGAGCGTACGGAGGGTCTTTATCTTGGTGAGATGGATTTTGTCATTGCAGAGCGGGTCGTCGAGGTCGCGGAGCGGCTCGGCCACACGCCGGCCCAAGTTGCTGTTGCATGGCTGCTCAGCAAGCCCGAAGTAACCGCGCCCGTTGTCGGCGTTTCTAAGATTAGTCAGCTCGATCAACTCGTCGCCGCGACTGAGATTGACCTACCGGAAGACGAGATCAATTACATGGAAGAGCCCTACAAGCCTGTGGTCAACCTGCTCAGCATTGGCACGTCATAGAAAGTTCACCAAGCTCCTCATATACACGACATGCGATACGATCGGCGTTAATTCTTCCGATTTCTGAAAATTCTGTCGCCTAACGGAGGTGCTGATCAACGATGCTCCTAGGGCTAGCAGAAACCTCGCCGAATGTTAGCACCGATAAGTGCGATTCTTAGGGCAGTCGGATTAT
>PBDC01000001.1 GCA_002717185.1 Rhodospirillaceae bacterium | reverse complement strand
CGACGAGCCCGTGTGGAGGAGCCGACTGGAACGCTCCGGGGTGACCCACGTGCTCTGCACCATCGCCTCGCCGCACATGGATCGGACCAATGGGTGGCTGATCGCGGCCTGCCGGGCGAGCAAACTTCCTTCGCTGGGCATCATGGACCACTGGAAGGGGTTCGATCGGTTCTGTGACGAAGGTGGCAACGCGCGGTATCGGCCTGACTGGATCGGATGTATCGACGAGCACATGTGCGGTGAGCTGGATCGACGTTTCGGTGGGGCGGATCGGCTGTTCGCGGTGGGGCAGCCTGCTCTCGAGCGGGTGCGGCCGGACTCCCTTGACGAGCCGCGACCCGGGTGGCATTCGCGTGTGTTGCTAGTGTCACAGCCAAATGACCGTGACGGTAGTTTTGACGGGATCTTCCTGAAATCATGGGAGGGTAGGCGACTGATCGACCGACTCGCCGACCTGGCGCCTGACACCGCGAGCCTGACCTATCGGCCGCACCCGAAGGAGAAGCTGGCAACCTTACCTGCCGAGATCGAGGTCGATACTGACAGCATCGCCGAGATCGGCCGCCGATACGACTGGCTCGTCGGGGTCGACTCGATGCTGATGCTCGAAGGGGCGTTACGCGGAATGCGGACCATCATCCTCGACTTGCCGGAGCTGGCTTCCACGACCGACGCCCGTGTTCCTTACGAGTACGGTTGCCGTCTGACCGAGCTCGTGCGCTTCCCTGACGTGCTTGCCGACGTTCGTCATCCGGCGGTGGTCGACACGGGGCTCCGCCAGATGCGCAGTGCCTTGCGGCATTCGGTGGCCCGCACGGTGGCGCTCGTGCTATCGCACCTGGATCGAGCCGCAGTTCACGGCTGAGTCCGAGCCTCGGACCAATGCTGGTTCGTCGCCCACCCCACCAGCGGCGTGAGGGTGCCCCGAACCCTGAGTGCCGTCTCGGTGACCAGCGCGAGTGTCTGGCGGCTCGGGCGTCGCGACGCGTCCGAACGCGTGTTATAGAATTGAGATGGGATTATGCGTTTCAGTTGGCTGCCGGCCAATGCAGATGACAATGACAACAGATTCGGGGCCGGTCATTCGGGTGGGAGGGAAAGCGATTTCGCAGACCTCGCCTGCGTTCGTGGTGGCGGAGGCAGCCTGCAACCATATGAGCCGGATGGACTATGCCGTCCAGCTCGTCGATGCCGCCGCTGAGGCGGGGGCCGACGCCATCAAGTTCCAGAGTTACACAGCGGAGAAGCTGACCTCGAAGACTGCGGAAGGTTACGGCAACATCGGCACTCAGTCGCAGTACGAATACTACCGTCAGTTCGATCGGTTCGGCCGTAGCGAGTACGATGAGTTGTTCGACCATGCCCGCGAGAAAGGGCTGGTGCCGTTCTCGACCCCGTTCGACCCAGAGAACGCCCAGATGCTGAACAGCGTGCAAGTCGATCTGTTCAAGATTGCGTCGTGCGATCTCCTCTACACCGACTTGCTTAGAGAGGTAGCGTGCTTCAACAAGCCGGTCGTGATCTCCTCAGGAGGCGCGAGCCTCGATGAGATCCGGCGGGCTCTCGACATTTTGGGTACCGCCGGGGCCAGCGAGATCGTGGTGCTGGCCTGCACGATGGCCTACCCGACACGGACCGAGGATGCCCACTACCGAAGAATACTGACGCTGCGGCAGGAATTTCCGGAGTGTTTGGTGGGTGTCTCGGACCACGTCGAGCCGGACCCGCACATGATCACCGGGGCCGTCTGTGTGGCCCTTGGCGCTGTGATGCTGGAGAAGCACTTCGCGCTGGCCCGCGACATGGGGGGTGGCAGTGCCGTCTCGATGACCCCGGAGGATCTGAGGGCCTATGTCGCGAATGTGCGCCGGGCCGAAGAATCGCTCGGATCGGACGAGGTGAAGGTCTATGCGGCCGAAGAAGAGACCCGCCGGAGCGCCAGACGGAGCCTTGTCGCGCAGTCGGATCTCGTAGCGGGCACGCTGCTGAGCCGCGAGATGCTTGGAGTCAAGAGGCCCGGCACGGGGATTGGCCCGGAGCACATCGACGACATCGTGGGGCGTCGGCTGGTACGGGATCTGGCGTCGGAGGCCCAACTCGAGTGGAAGGATCTCGAACGATGAGCGAGCAACGGAAGACTGACCGGCCTGCACCTTTGGTGCATGCACCGCGGGCAGACCGGCGTCGCGTCCTTCTCACGGCGGCGGCGATGCCGCCGATGGGGACGACTGCCCTGCACTATGGTGACCTGCGCCCACCGATGGGGCTGGGCTTCATCGCCTCGTTCCTCGAACGACACGGACATGAGGTCAGGATCTGCGACAACTATCTCGCGCCACTGTCGATGGAGAGTGAGATCGAGGAGTTCCGGCCGGACATCATGGGGTTGTACATGCATACCCCGGGCTACTACATGGCCTGCGACCTGATCGACGAACTGAAACAGATCGCTCCCGAAGTGCCGCTCGTGGCGGGCGGGCCGCACGCGTCGCTGCTGCCGCACAACGTTCCGGCCGGTGTGGACTACGTCTGTACCGGAGAGGGTGAGCACGTCATGCTCGACCTGGCCGAGGGGTGGCGGCCGACCGAGCGCGTCATCGACAACGCTAAGACACAGCGGATCAAGGAGCTCGACGACTACCCGTTCCCCAATTACGACCATTTCGTCGACAAGGCGTACAACTGGGGGTTCGATATCTACGGCCGGAGTGAGTCGCCGGTCTTCACCATGCATACCAGCCGATCCTGTCCCTACCGGTGCACTTTCTGTGGAGTGGCGGCCATCTGGACCCGGAAATGGACCGCCTTCTCCGCCGACCGGATCGTCGAAGAGATCGATGCCTACGTGGAGCGATACGGGTGCCAGGGCGTATATTTCAGGGAGGATCTCTTCACGACGGACCTCCGACGGGTGGAGCGGATGTGCGACCTGCTGATCGAGCGCCCCTACGACGTGGTCTGGGCCTGCGAGTCGAGAGCCGACATCACCAGCGAGCGAGTGCTTGAGAAGATGGCTCGTTCCGGCTGCATCGGTCTGTACTGCGGGATCGAGAGCGGGTCCACGAGCGGTCTCAAGAAGAAGAAGAAGGATCTGACCCCCGAGACCATGCGGATCTTCTTCACCCTTGCCAAAAAGTTCAGCATCAACGTCTACGCTACCCTCTGCATGGGAACGCCGACCGAGACCGAGGAAGGTCTCGCTGAGACCGAGGAGTTCTTGGCGGAGGTCGAGCCGTTCGCGGTCGACCGGTTCGCGTTTCTGGCCCAACCCCGGAGCGAGGACTCAGAGTATGTAGAGCGCAACAAGCTCTTCTACCACAAGGACTCGGCCGGAATTCTCTACACTGACCGTTTCCGCGAGATGTCGCAGCGGCTGTATCCGCCGGACGACCAGCGCCTGTACTTCCTTGAGCAGCAGCGCCAATTTCTCGAGGAGAATCGCGGTCGACTCAGTGAGGCAGAGTTGGCGGCGCACCGGTTTTCTCCGATGCCAAGTGAACTAGCCGACGCCGCCACCTCATCGACGGAAAACGAGTTCCGCCAAAACCTCTGATAAGCCGTTGAGGCGGGTTTTGCATGATTCGAGCGGTCATCACTCGTATCCGGAAGGGCAACCGACGCACTACGATGCTCGGGTGGTCAGTGCGCTGCAGGCGCGCGGGGTAGTCTGCTCCCTGTCGGCAGTGACCGGACTCAAGCTGGTGGGGCCTTGCCATTTCATCTCCGGCGGGTCACGGTGGGGTGCCGCTCCCCTTCTCGGATACCACCCTGAACCCGGAGCCGGTCCCGTAGCCAGACCACAACGCTGCTCCGAGCCCGCAGAAACGCCTCCGGACCGGCTGGGCTTGACCTCGCCATGACGAGCGGGCATGTTCGAGACGAGAGGTGGGCCTAATGCGGCCTGTCGTCTTCCGAAGCTCATTAACATCCTTCGTGGCGACATGAGCTATGTCGGCTTCCGCGCGGAACGGCCAGAACTGCACGAGCAATGCGTGCACGACGAATCGTTGTTTGCTCAGCGCATCAGAGTGAGTCCCTGGCTTACTGTTGTTGCGCAGGTCTACGCTCCCGCCGGCCGACAAGGTGCGTTACAACCTCCAGTACATGCGGACCGTGAGCCCCACCTTGGACACTCGGCTGATGCTCATGTCCGTTCTGAACACTGTGCTTCGCCGCTGGGACCGTAAGGAACACTGATGACGATATGGCTTACCGGTGCTGCTGGTTTCATAGGCTCGCATGTTGCGGCCATCCTTCTCGACCAGGGCCACGACGTCGTTGGAATCGACGTGCTCAACAACGCGTACGACCCGAAGTTGAAGGACTGGCGTCTCGCGAGGCTGAAGGACCGCCCGGGATTCACGTTCCACCGCGCCGACATCTGCGACCGTGAGGCGCTGACTACGTTGGTTGCCGGAGCGCAGCCGGAAGCAATCATTAACCTTGCCGCAAGGGCGGGGGTGCGGCAAAGCGTGGAGAACCCCTGGCTGTACTACGAGACCAACACGGTTGGGACGCTGAATCTGCTGGAGATTTCTAGAGAGATCGGTATTAGGAAGTTCGTGCTGGCGTCCACCTCCAGCGTGTACGGGGCCCAGCCTCAGCAGCCTTTCACCGAGGACATGCCCACGGACCGGCCATTGTCGCCATACGCTGCGTCGAAAAAGGCAGCCGAGGTGCTCGCCTACACCTACCATGACCTCTACGACATCGACGTCACCGTGTTCCGCTACTTCACCGTGTACGGCCCTGCCGGCCGTCCTGACATGAGCGTGTTTCGCTTCATCCGGTGGGTCGACGAGGGTCTGCCGGTGAAGGTGTTCGGTGATGGCACGCAGCAGAGGGACTTCACCTTTGTGCAAGACGTCGCGCGAGGGACCGTTACGGGGCTCGCTGACGTCGGCTACGAGATCATTAACCTCGGTGGCGATAGACCGGTTCAACTACTCGACGCCATCGGCATTATCGAAGACCAGTTGAGCAGGAAGGCGAACGTTGTGCATGAGGCGCCAAACCCCCTGGACGTGCCGGCCACGTGGGCCAACGTGGCGAAGGCGCGTGACATCCTCGGCTGGCAACCGCAGACGCCGCTCGAAGAAGGCATCGGAGCAGCGGTCGATTGGTACAAAGAGAACCGGCACCTGGCGCTCGCCGTCGAGATCTGACCGGCGTGCCCGCGCTCTCCTATCGTGCCGCAGTCACAGGGTGCGGCCGCATTGGCACCGCGCACGCCTTGCGCCAACTCAACCAAGGAAGCGTCCAGCAGGCGGCGCTTGCCGATGCGTTAGACTACGCCACCGAGGACTTGACTGCGTCGATCGAGGAGAGGCGAAAGTTCCAGCGCCGGGTTGAGCCCTTCGGCGAGCTATGACCAAGCCGACCGTCACCGTCTACGTCGTGTCCCATAACTACGGGCACTACCTGACCCAGGCCGTCGAGAGTGTGTTCACTCAGACTTGGGACGACTGGGAATTGATCATCGTCGACGACGGTTCGTCGGACGATTCGGCCGCGATCGCAGAATCCCTGAGAGCGCGCGATCCGGGCCGCATTCGCGTCGTGCTTCATCCTGAACCCAAAGGACTTCAGTCCAGCGCCAACGAGGCCCTGGAGTTGGCACGCGGCAAGTACTTCATGCGCCTGGACGCTGACGACTATCTGGACGACAACGCGTTGCTGGTCATGGCCCATCATCTCGAAGCTCATCCGGAGGACGCGTTGGTCTACCCCTCCTACGTTTACGTGGATGAGCAGGGCAATCACTTAGGCGTCGAGCACCGTATGCGCATCGGGGTGGACACCCTCGTGCTGGACCAACCTGCCCACGGCGCTTGTACGATGGTCCGCAAGCGTGTGCTGAAGGCGATCGGTGGCTACGACGAAGCCCACGACCGCCAAGACGGCCACGAGCTCTGGATTAAGGTGGTCAATCGGTACAAGGTCGCCCAGATCAGCACGCCGTTGTTCTACTATCGACAGCACGCTAGGTCGCTCAGCTCTGACAGGACTGAACTGCTCGAGGCACGGGCGCGCATCAAGCGGGCGCTAGTAGAGCGGACGGAGGGTTCGGTGACACCAAGGGCTGTCGCGGTGATCGGTACCAAGAATACCTACGAGGACATGCCCAACGTCGTGCTCAACCCCCTTGCGGGGAGGCCGCTCATTGACTACACCTTGGACGCGGCACTGGCGGTCCAGACGCTCGATCGAATTGTGGTTTCAACGGACGACGAGGCCGTGATCCGCTATTGCGAGGAGCACTATCCCACGGTCGAGGCGCGTCTCCGCCCCTCGGAGTTGTCCGCGCTGACCGTGCGCGAAGAGGCGATCATTCTTGATGCCATCGGCACGCTCGAGGATGAAGGCTACGCGTCGGATATCGTGGTGTCACTTGGCGTCCACAATCCGCTGAGGACACCGTCCGAGGTGCAGAAGGCTGTGGACACCCTGCTTCTCTACGACGTTGACCTCGTGCTCAGCGTGCACGAGAACCATCACCTCTACTACGTCCACGGCGAGCGTGGATTGGAGCCGCTCAACCCCGCGATGCATCGCCGCGTGCGCGTCGAGCGCGAAGGGCTGTTTGAAGGCAACGGCGCCGTTCGAGTGTACTGGCGCGATACCCTGGACGAGCCGGAGGCGTACTGCCCCAAGGTGGGGCACATCGTGGTCCCACCGAGCGATGGTTTTCAGATCAAGTCTCCGCACGACGCATGGTTAGCCGAGCAACTGCTGTATGCGCGGAATGAGGGGCGCTCGTTGCGCCCTGAGTCTTGGCAAAACTAGTTGCCCGCCGTGCCGGTCCGTAGGCACACGGCTGGATTACGCTCCCTGCTTCGGAGACTGGCCCGGGGAGGTGGTCGCCGAGCTTACTCTGCCCGCCAATCCCACCGGCGGGCCGATGTCCTACATGCTGGACGGTAAGCAGTACATCGTCGCGGCGGCCGCCACACCGGAGACTCCTGCGGAACTGGTCGCGTTGGCACTGCCGTGAGCGGATGAATCGGCGGGAACCGAAACGTCCGATCTTGCGTCAGCCTGTCTCGGCGCGAACCCGGGAACAAAAAACGGAGGGTCAGTCGGGCGCCGTGTCGCCGTCCTCGAGCACGACCGCCGTGCCATAGGCGAGCAGCTCGGCGGTGGAGGCCATGATCATCGAGGTCGAGAACCGGGTCGAGATGACACCGTTGGCACCCAACCCCTTGGCCTCCTCTATCATCCGGTCGAGCGCCTGTTCGCGCGACTCCGCCAGTAGCTTCGTGTATTCCGCCAACTCGCCGCCTACGAGGTTGCGGAGAGCGGCCATGATGTCCTTGCCGACGTGGCGCGCTCTGATCGTGTTGCCGCGAACCAGACCCAGGGTGCGAACCACGCGCTTTCCGCCGACTCGATCCGTTGTGACCACGATCATTTGTGCACCTCTTGATAGCGGTCGCTCTTGCTGGCCTTCAGCCGGTCGAGCAGCACGCTCAGAAACAGTAGTGACAGGCCGGACACGCCGGCCACCAGGATTAATCGTTCGAGCAGGTCGTCGGCGTCCCGCCAGGCCTCCAGGAGTCCGACGCCGGCTACGAGAATAGCCCATGCCGCGAGCACGGGCCATCCCAGCCGGCGTGCCGTTCTGGAGGCAGTGCTCCGCGGCGCTTCAGCAGGCCACTCGTGGTCGGCCGGCGTGGCGAACGCGGACGAGATGGTTACCTTGCGCACCGAGGTGATCTCGTCGACAAGCGCGCGACACGACGCACAATCCTCCAAATGTATCTGCACGCGTTGCGCGTCGCCCTGCACTAGGGCGCCGTCGACGTATCCGGAGATCAGGGCCTCGTCGAACGTCCGTCCACAGGGTTCAGACATCACGCCCTCCTTCTTTGAGTTTGGCCTTGAGTTGTTTTCGGGCTCCATGGAGCCGAGACATCACGGTGCCAATAGGAATCTTCAGCACGTCGGCGATGTCGTTGTATGACAGGTCGTGGAAGTCGCGGAGCACAATGATCTCCCGCTTCGTCTCAGACAGGGTGGCGACCGCCCGCCACACGCTCTTGCGCAGCTGCTGGCGCCGAAGGTCGGCCTCGGGGTTGGCCGAGTGGTCGACGAGCTGACCCGCGAGCGCTTCTCCGTCTACGAGGCCGTCACCCGGGCGTCGCTGGCGGCGGCGCCAAAGGTCGCGAACCTGGTTCCGGACGATGGTGAACAGCCAGGGCTGGACCCGGTGCTCTCGGTCGAAGCTGTCGAGCGTGGTGAAGAAGCGGAGCATCGCGTCCTGGGCCACGTCCATCGCGTCATCCCGGTTCCCGAGCATCTGCAACGCTAGTAGGAAGGCGCCCTGACGGTGCCGGCGCGCCAACGCGTCCTGGGCATCCCGCTGGCCAGCGTGCGCCTGGTCGATGAGCTCCCGGTCGGTCGCCTCATCGTCCCGGGCAACCGCCGATGTCATACGACCCTCGTCCATGATTTCAGATACGCCGGTCGTTCGGGTTTATTCGCCCGACGACGACAGCGGGCCGATCAAGCGCTGGGGACCCTGGAAGCCCCGAACAACACTGGAAGGAACTTGCCTGCACTGATTTGCATACCTACCAGCGCCCTATTTGTCTCAGGATTGCACGGTAATTGTCTTCAGGGACTATCGGGTCCTTCGGGCATCTCCCGATACAACCGGGTGATGCTCTGGTTCTTCAACCGTACCGCCGGTCCGCCCAGGTTCATCGGCATTCACTGCGACAAGCGCCCCGACGACTACAAGCTGGTGGTGCTGTATCCAGATGGGTCGGAGGAAGCGGAGCGCTTCGAGGACCCTACCGAGCTGATCGACGCGGCCAAAAAGCTCGGCAAGGATCTGAGCAGCCTCGGGTGGGAAGCCTGTCCCACCGCCACCGCGGTCACGAGACGCGAGAGCTGAGCCAGCGCGGTTCTGCGCCGACGTCACACCTTCTGGGCAGCGGACCACTCATTGCGGATGTTGGATTGTCTAGGTAGACCTGATTTTTCTGCTGCCTGGGGTCTTCCGAGGTTATCCGCCCGGTTCGGGCGGACACACCCAGTGGGTGTCGGTGACCTGTTCTCCGCCGTCGCACGGTTCGCGCAGGATCCAGACCGCCTCGTCTCGGTTGCGTTGCACCAGCCACTCGTACTCCTGGATGAACCAGCGCCGGGGCGATGAGAGGATAACCCGTTCGTCGGCGAAGAACATGGTGCTGTACACGTCCCAGAAATCATAGGCGTGCCCATAGCGGATGTCACGCTCCGTAAGATAGTCGGCCAGGACGCGACGGTTGTTCGAGGGTGGGGACTCGACGAACTCCGCCAGCAGCCGGGTGTGCCCGCCGAGGGTTACGACTGCCCACAGAGCCACGACTCCGGTCGTGATGCGCCTGATGTGGCGGTTGGGTTCGACCGCGACGTGATACGCCAGGATACCGATGACTCCCAGCACCGTCATTAGGGTGTAACGCATCGTCCCTGCGGCCACCAGACCGCACTGCGAGACGACATACACCACGCTCGATTGGAGCCCGATAAAGATCAGATAGGTCGCAAACTGCAGCTGGGGATGCCACGGCCGGGTAGGGCCGGTCACCGCCGTCCAGCCGATACGCCCGGCGGCCAGCAGTACGGTTGCGCCCAGCAGCCACCAGAGTCCGTCTACCCCCTGGGTGCCGAGGCTGGGGATGGCCAGGTCGGCCAGCGGCTCACGATGTCCCCCGAACATCGTGGACAGGAACGGGCCCGAGAACTTGACCAGGCTCGCCGGGAGCGAGACGGGATCGAAACAGAACCGGTCCAGGAGGAGGCTGACGTTCAGTGACGCGCTGTCGGAGGTCGTCACCGGGAGGCCCGCATAGTTCCCAGAAGTGGCCGGTCCCCAGGCGGTGCCCGCGTATTCCCGCGCCAGGCCCACGACGTGCCAGACAGCGGCGAAGGACACTGCGGCTTGGAGTTTTCGCTTGAGGCCGTCGGTGGTCAGCAGCGACCGGTCGAGGAGTTCAACTAGTAGCAGCGCCCCGACAGCGTACACGGTGAAGACTCGCTGCAGAAAGCCGAGCGCGAAGATGACGCCGAAGGTGAGTGGGCTGCGGCGCGTGAGCCAGAGTAGCAAAGCGATGAACAACGGCTCTACCTGCCCGCCGCTCGCCTCCAAAAAGTAGACCGTGGTGCCGGGAGGCGCCAGCACAAATGGGCTTGCCACCACAAGTGCCACGAGCGGACGCAGCGTCAGCTCCCGCTCGAGGATCCGGACCAGAAGTGCCGCCATCACCACATTGATGACGAGCAGCGGGAACTTCAGCGCGAAGATCGAGGTTCCGAACAACCAGAAGAGGGGTGCGGCGAGCCACGCCTCGATGGCCAGTTGATAGTCCTGCCCGTAGGTAAAGACCGGCAGGGCCCGGCCTTCTCCGAGATGCTTGGCCATGAGGCCGACGATCGCCTGGTCGGAATCGAAAACGGCGTCGAAGAACACGAAGATCGAGCTGCGTAGCAGCACAAGCGAGACGGCCAGGGTCATGGCCAGCCGCCGCTCGCGAGGCCGGGGGAGGGTGCGCCACCACTCCCGGAGCCGCTGTAGACTCCCGAGCTGGCGAGGAGTATCCTCCGGGCGCGTCGGTTCGTCCCGGAGCGCGTCGTCGGCGTGCATCCGGGCGATGCTACCGCATCCTCTGGTGTCACGTGCGGACGTGGCTGATCTCGATGCAGGAACGCACAGAACTCCTGGTGGTCGCGCTCGTGACAGCGGCGACGTTCGTCGCCCTTGCGGCGCCGGATCTGGGGATAGGTCTCGCCAGCGACCTGCCCTTCTCACCCGGTGACCCGGCTGCCGAGCAGCTCTCCAGGCCGGTGCTGGGTGCGCCGGATGGAGCCGGCTGGCTGGGTACGACCCTACTGTCGCGCCTGGCGCTCGTGGTGCCGGCCGGGACCGAGGCCCAGCGCCTGGGGGCGCTTGCGCTGCTGGCCGGGGTGCTGGGAGTGGCGTTGACCTTCCTGCTCTTCCGTCGCTTGGGACTCGCGCACGTGACCGCCGCCGCGGCGGCACTGGTGGCGGCGACCGGTGGTACCACTCTGTCGCTCGTGACGACCGGTAGTGTCGATGCGCTGCTTCTCCCCTGTCTGCCAGGCCTGCTCCTGCTCGGCACTGTCATGCCACCCACGCGGAGGTGGGCGGCGCTGGCGGCGCCGGCCGCCGTCGCCGCGCTGACCGTCGGCAGCTATCCGGCGCTGGCTCCCGTGGCGGGATGCGCGGCATTTTCGCTATGGCGTCTGGAGGGTGCCGCCCGCCGGCCGGCGTGGGCGGTACTGGCCGGTGCCGGATTGGGCTTGCTTCATCGGTTCGTCGCCGCCGGGCTGTCGGTACCGGAGGGAGGCACCCTTCCGGTCTTCGGGGTCGCCCGCGGCATGCCGGCGGTCGAGGCCCTCGCCGCCGTGGTGGCCGGGGAATTCGGCTTCCTGGGAGCATTGCTGCTGCTGATCGGAGTTGGGGCCCTCTGGAAGGGAGACCGGCGCCCGTTGGCCGTGCTTTGGGTGCTTGCGGCGCTGATGCCGGTGCTCTGGGTGTCAGCCGTCCCGGCGGAGGCGGAACGCGTGCGAGCTCTGATGTCCTGGCTGGTGGTCGGGGTCGGCCTCGACTGGCTCTGGCGGACGAGCGCCAGCGCGGGCGGACGTGCCGGGGTGGTCGCCCTTGGCCTGGGGCTGGCCGGAACCGGTCTGGCGGACCACCTGGCGGGCAGCACCTGGGAGCGACGTCTCGCCACGCCGGACGTGTCCGAGCGTCTTCGGCGAACGCTGTCGACCGAGGCGGGGCTCGTGGCGGAGCGTCCGTTGCTCGATCGGGCGCTGGCGCTGGGCGGCTTGGCGCGGCGTCGACTGGCGCTCGATCCTCCCGCGCTTCGGGCGCGGCTCGAGCGCGTCCAGCCGACCTATGCGTTGTCGGAGGCGCGCGCGACCCTGGCCGCTCGTGGTCTGCAGTTCGAGTCTATCGACCCGCTCCCACAGACTACGTCGTTCGAGCGGGTGCTGCGGGCGCTGCCTCGTCGTACGGTCGTGGCGGTTGCGTTGGGACCGGACTCGGGCGTGAACGGGGCCGCGCTNCGGNCNCTTGGCGTGGGANCGGCCGCGCNCGGGACNCCCTTTCNGGTCGTGGTTGGAGTGGCCGGGCTTGCNGGTGAGGCGGTGCGCGTGGGGGGCGAGGGCGAGGTCACCGNGACGGTTGACGTTGGCCAGGATGTCGGAACCTTNCCGGTCCGGGCGGCAGCNGGGCTAGCCGCCTCGAGNGGGCCTGATGGGGTCGAGGTCTCAGTCAATGGCGAGGTCATGGCGGCGACTGGCTCCGGTCTGGCCTTGGTCGCCGTGGCGCCTGATGGCGCGGTGCGATATCGCTTTGGCGGTGCCCCCGACCACGTTGTTGTCCCGCCGGTGTCAGCGATCGCCGGACTGGGGCGACTCGTCGGCGCCGAGGCGTGCGTCCCGCTTCCTTCTGGCGACTGGGTTGACATCTCGTCGGCGGCTCGGTCCGGTGCAGTCGGTATGTTGTTGCCGTCCCCCGGGACCGGAGCCCTCACGCTGTATGTCACCACGCGGAGTCGGGTGTCTGGTGGAGCCACGCGGCGAGTGTCGGACGCGGTCTATCGACCTGAAGATGAGGGGGATCGCCGCCAGCTTGATCCGCTGCTTGGCCGGGATGCCCCCCCTTTTGTCGACGACCTGCTCGCGGCGCCGTTCGTGCGGCGCGTGGTAGCCGACACAGTCGGTCCCCACGTGTTGACGCTTGGCGAGGTTCCGGGTTACGCGGTCGCCCATTGGGGCGGAGGCGTCCCCGGCGAGAGCCTAGAGATCTGCGGTGCTCTCTGGGGGCCACGGCGGCTGGATCGGGGTGATACTGGGTCTTGGTCGGTGCCACTGGAGGAGGTGGCAACCCGAGGGTGGGGGTGGCATGACCTCGAGCGCGACGGCGCCGGTCCGTTTCGCTGGACCCGCGGCACCGAAGCCGGAGTCCTCGTCCAGCTGGTGAGCCCCAGCCCGCTGACGGTGGAGCTGCGGGCGACCGCTGCGGTCACTAATCTGACAGGGAAGTCGGTCACGGTCGAGCTGTCCGTCAATGGTGTCCCCGTCGGGGAGTATGGGATGGAAGGTGGTGAGGGCGTCTATCGCTGGGAGGTGCCGATTACGCGTTGGCGGGTCGGTATGAACCACTTGACTTGGCAACTCTCCGCCGCGGCCAGGCCGGCCGCACTGGGTGTCAGCGATGATCAGCGGGATCTGGGCATCTCGGTACGGGCACTGCGGCTGACGCCGCAAGGCGGGAGCCGATGAATGTCTTCCTGGTTGACGGTACCTACGAGCTCTTCCGACATTTTTTTGCCATGCCTTCGGCCAAGGACGCTGAGGACCGGGAGGTCGGCGCGGTCCGAGGGGTGCTCGGTTCGCTGCTGTCGATGGTCGAAGAAGGCGCGTCACACCTGGGCGTCGCTACTGACCACGTGGTCGAGTCGTTCCGCAACCATCTGTGGGAAGGCTACAAGACGGGCGAAGGCATCGAGCCGGCGCTGGCCGAGCAGTTCCATCCACTCGAAGCGGCACTTGAGGCGCTCGGCGTGTGCGTCTGGCCGATGATTGAGTTCGAGGCCGACGACGCCCTCGCGTCAGCCGCAGCGAAGGCCCACGATGACCCACAGGTCGAACAGGTGTTCATCTGCACTCCGGACAAGGATCTGGCGCAATGCGTGCGAGGACGGCGCGTGGTCCAGTTCGACCGACGCGCCGGGGTGATGCGGGACGCCGATGGGATCCGGGCGAAATTCGGTGTCTCCCCCGAGTCGATTCCCGACTATCTGGCGCTGGTTGGTGACACCGCTGACGGTTTTCCTGGTCTCAAGGGATGGGGCGCAAAGTCGGCCGCACGGGTGCTGGCCCGGTACGAACGGCTCGAGGCGATTCCGGACGCGGCTTCAGCGTGGGACGTCGACGTGCGCGGTGCCGGACGTCTGGCTACCGAGCTTGCCGGCCATCGCGATCAGGCCGATCTGTTTCGCGACCTGGCGACCCTGCGAACCGATGCCCCAGTGTACGAGTCGCTCGACGAACTTCGGTGGCGAGGGCCTCACCCCGCCTTCTTCGAGTATTGTGCCCGGCTGAACGCCCCGGGGCTACTGAAGCGGGCTCAGGCGCTGGCCCCCTAAGTGCGGTTCCCCCGACCGGCGCCTGGACAGAGACTTCCCTCGGACAATGCGCGCCGAGCCAGGCGGTAGCAGGTCAAACTCCGTAGTATTCTGGACAATGATGATCACCCACCTCGGGGACTCGCCGGCCAACGGCGCCCTAATGAGCGAGATCACCGAGATTTCCGAGGAGATGCTCGAGCGCCTGCGAGCGCTCGGCTACGTCGGCTAGCGCTCCGGTGCTCGTTTCGCCGGCGTGTCCTGGCCGCACGCCCAACAAAGTCCAGATGTCCCCACGTCGACTACCGCCATGGGCCCGGAAGCTGCTTGACCGTTACCCCGGTTCCGTGCCACCCACGACCGACCAGCCGCTGCCGGTCTGGCTTGAGGACGAGCTTGCTCAGGTCCCTTTGTGGGCCCGCATCCGGGGCACGGATGACGTCCGGCAGCGTCATCCGTACCTCCTGATCGAGGACGTTCGATCGCAGCCTGATCTGATGCGTCAGGTACTCGACCTCCGGCCGGCGTTGGCCGATCTGGCTCACCGCCTCGTGGACCAGGGTACCCGGCACCTGGTGTTCACCGGCTGTGGGTCGGCGTTCCACGCGTCCCAGTTCGCGGCCTTCCTGTTCCGACAGTGGACACCCTGGACGACCGAGTGCTACGAGTCCCTAGAGTTCACCAGCCACTGGACACCCTCGCACGAGCCGACTGCACTCATTGCCCAGTCGGCGACGGGTTTTACTGCCGAGACACTCGACGCGGCCGCGCATGCGACCCACCACGGTTTGTTGACGGCGGCGTTGACCAACAGCTCCGACAGTGCGATCGAAGAGCTGTGTCACGAGTGCGTCGCGTTCCCCACCGGGCAACGGAGCGGTCCGGCGGTCTCGGTGCTCACGACCCGGTTGATGATGCTCTACCTGCTGGCGCTCGAGGTTGGTATCACCACCGGGCGACTCCACGCCCGCGAGGCTGACGAATTGAGCTTGGCCCTGGCGCATCTCCCGGATGCGGCGGCCGAGTTCCTCCAGGAGGAGGATCTGAACATTTCCCAGATCGCCAACGAGCTAAAGGACCAGGAGGCGCTGCTGTTCGTGGGAGGCGGTCCGAACTGGCTCTCGGCCCGGGAAGGTGCGCTCAAGGTCGAGGAACAGTCCTGCCTGCTGTCCAAGGCGTATCGCCCCGCCGAGTTCCTCCACTGCGCCATACCGGTGATCGCGGAAACTGTGGGCACGGTCATCATCGGCGCCGAGGGACGTTCCTACGCGCGCTCCCACGACGCCGTGCGGACCAGCCTAGCCGCCGGTGCGCCCTGTCTGGCGCTAGTGGTTGAGGGCGATGGCACGATTGCGCCGGCGGCGAACTTCGTTATTGCATTGCCGGATCCGCTCGACGAACTGGTGATGCCGTCGCTGGCCACGATTGCCTTTCAGCTGCTGGGGTACTATCTCGGCGCGCAGCGAGGACACAATCCGGACGCGCTGCGCACCGATGATCTGGCTCATGCGCGAGCCTGGTTGACGGCGTTTCCGTTCGGTACCCATTAACTCGAGGCCGTGGGAGCCGCTTGTAGCAGACGCGGCCGGCTAGGACCGGCTATAATCCCCGGGGTTTGTCTGGCGTCCGTGACCGGCGCCGAGAAGGAGAAGAGCAATGCCCGCGCCACCGACCATAGCCACGGTGATGTTTATCGCCGGCGCCGTGATCCCGTTCACCGTGATCGTCGTGTGCGCCGTGATCGGTCTGATCAAGCGCTGAACGGTCCTTTCCTTCCCCGGGACGCTGCTGGAGAGGGCGAGCCATGAGACGTTTGACCTCGGCCGCCGTGCTCCTGCTGGCGGCCATGCTCGCTGGCTGCGGCGAGTCCAGCCCTTCGAGCAACGCCCCCCGACGCCTCGATCTCGTCATCATCCTGGACGGACTGCGGCCTGATTACATCGGTCAGGCCATGCCGACTCTGACCGCCCTCGGGCGGCGCGGGGTTGTGATGCGGAGTCATCACGCCGTGTACCCGACGGTGACCCGGGTGAACGCCGCCTCGCTGTCAACCGGAGCCTATCCCCAGCGTCACGGTTTGCTCGGCAACGCCGTCTACTTCCCCGCAGTGGACGACACTGCCTTCCTCGACACTAGCGACCGCGGCAATTTGTTGCGAATCGAGGCCGCAGGCGAGCCGCTGTTGACAGCTACTACGCTGGGTGAGGTGCTGACGGGGGGCGGTGCCCGGCTGCTCGTGGCAAGCGCCGGCTCGGCGGGGTCGTCGTATCTGCTAAGCCACACGCCGGAAGGTGGCGCAATCATTCACTACGACTACGCCCGCCCGGCTTCACTCCATGCGCAGGCACTCGAGGTAGTTGGACCGGTGCCGGAGGCGGATGCGCCCAACTGGCGCCGTAACCGTTGGGTGGTCGACGCCTTTCTGGATGTCGCGATGGGAGAGGTTGACCCCGATGTTGTGATGCTCTGGCTGAGCGATCCCGACACGACCGCTCACCGTCACGGCATCGGACATCAGCTCACCAGCGAGGCTCTGTTCTATCTGGACGCCGAGCTCGATCGCATCCAGGCCCGGCTGTCGGCGGAGGGACGGCTCGACACGACAAACATCTGGGTAACGTCCGATCACGGGTTTTCCGAGCACACCGGCGCCGTGGATCTCGACGCGCTGCTTGCGCCCTTCCAGGGAGTGCTCGACGATGGGACTCCACGCATCGTGTCCGGGGCGGGCGCGGTCTATGTCCGCGACGGAGACGACGCGACCGTACGGGAGATTGTCGATGTTCTGCAGAGGACTGAAGGCGTCGGGGCTCTGTTCACCGCGCCAGTGACCCCGGGTGACGACGCGGGCGCCATGCCAGGCACCCTGTCGTTCGATGTCGCCCGCTGGGGCCATCCGCGGGCGGCACAGGTGCTCTACTCTGCGGATTGGACCAACCAGCCCGGAGCCTACGGGTTTCCCGGGACGTCCGCGCAGGGGGGCGTGGCTGGCCATGGCACGACGAGTCCCTTTGACATTCACAACCCGCTGGTGGCGGCTGGGCCAGACCTGAAGAGCGGCGTCATCGTGGATGTGCCGAGCAGTAACGTCGATCTCGCGCCAACGCTACTGCATCTCCGGGGCATCGAGGCTCCGGTAAGCATGGACGGTCGCGTGTTGCTCGAAGCGCTTGACGCCGGGCCCGATCCGGAGATGGTGGCCGTCGATGTCACCCAGGTGCGGATGTCGCGCGAGGACGGCGCCTACGCGGTCACTGCGGCGACCTCTTCGGTCGACGACGCGACCTACCTTGACTTCACGGTTGTAGAACGGCCGTGATCGTAGAGGCGTGCGGTCGGGACCGGCGGTAGTCCGGAACCAACTCCGGCGCCTGATGTCCGCTGACCGCTACTTGCCTTGCACCACCTCGTTGCTGAGTACACCGACACCCACCACCTCGACCTCGTAGGTGTCGCCAGCGTTCATCGCCTGGGTCGTGCCCATGGTGCCGGACCAGATCAGGTCGCCAGGCTCGAGGGTTACGTAGCGCGAGATGTAGCTCAGCATGTGGGCCATGTTGAAGATGAGGTCGCTGCTGTTGCCGCGTTGACGCTCCTCGCCGTTGAGGCGTCCGACGATTTCCAGGTCCGTCCGGTCGAGGCCAGAGACGAGGACGGGTCCAACCGCGTTGAAGCTGCGCGAGCCCTTGGCGCGCACCCACTGGATGTCGTTGGCCTGCCATACCCGCTCGCTGACATCGTTGCCGGCGGTGACACCGAAGATGTAGTCGACCGCCTCTTCGAGCGGCACGTTCTCGGCCCGCTTACCGACCACCGAGACGAGTTCCGCCTCGTAATGCAGGTCGGTCGACTCGGCAGGACGGACGATCGGGTCCTCGGGCCCCACGATCGAGTTGGCCGGGACGATGAACATGCCGGGCTCTTCGGCTGGTTCACCGGTGATGTGACTGTGGAAGTTGAACGCCGTCATCAGGACCAGCTTCGGGTCGACCGGCGCTTCTAGTCTCACGTCGGCGCGCTGAACCTCCACACCGGTCAAGGACGGCTCGAGATACGGCGCGTCGGTCAGCTGGCGAATGGTCTCGCCCTCGAGGACCCCCCACGACGTTTCCCCACCCTGGGAGTAGCGGACGAACTGCCCCGAGCTGGTGTCTATCGGGGTTTGGGCGGGCTGCGCCGACTCGATTGGTTCGGATGACGGGGGGGGGGCGCCACAGGCAGCAAGTATGAGCGCCGACAGCAGTATGGTCGCGACGAAGGAACGGGTGCGCATTTCGAGAGCCTCCTAGCGTCGGGATCGTACGCTCTGGTCGAGCGCGGTCGCAACCGATTTCCCGCCGCAACGCCCTGGTGGCGCAAGTAGCGTTTTTCGACAACTATCCGACGGGTTCGAAATCGTTCCAGGTAGTGGTCTCACCCTTGCGGGTGGTGCTGAGGAGCACGCGTACGTGGTAGTAGAGGTCCAGCTCGGACAGCAGCCACGGCCCGCCCGGTTCAGCCGGTCGCCGTTCGAGGTAACCGGTGGCGTCCGAGATGCTGCCGAGGATACCCCACCAGAGTCGGACTCGCTCGGTCAGCTTGAAGCTGACTCGCGCCACTTCATAGGTGGACTGGTCGATCCAGATCAGGCCCCGAGAGTTGTTCAGGGCGTGGTCGGTGCGCCGACGCACCGGGAGTTTGCCGGGCCTGGGCTCGAACGACAGCACGAAGGTTGGTCGTCCGTGCAGTTCCTGGATGCCGTCGTAGGTCGCGGTGTAGCGTTCGATCAGCTCGTCGTCGAACACCATTGCGATCTCGTCGTCGTCCTCTTCCTCAGGCTTCTCGAGCGATCCGAGGAATTTTTCCCAGCGTTTGGCCTCCTCTTCCTGATCCTTTTCAGTGAGCGGTTCGCCATTCTTGGACAGGAGGCTCGCGAAGGGCACGCCCTTGTACGGCGCGACAGCATAGTGGAAGAACTCGTCGAGTTTGACCGCGCCATCGCCATCGAACTCCCGGTTCCGCTGTCGCATCTGATAGCGGTAGCGGGCTCCGAAGTTCTGCTCTCGAGCCCAGGTTGACCGCTCAAGCGCCCGGTCGATGATCTGGCGGACATCGACGTCCGGTCCGGACGGCGGCGGGGATGGAGCGGAGGCCAGCCCGGTCAGCCCAAGGCTGGCGGCGAAGACGACTAGGGAGCCGTGGGCGAGAGTCTTCATAGCGATCCATCGACCATGCCTAACCGGCTCCGCCAGCTTACCCTATGCCGCCTTCGAAGAAGACCTTAAGGGCTCGCTCCGGCTGGGCAAGCTGGCCGACATTGTCGTGCTGTCGAAGAACATCCTGCCCATCCCCGAAAGGAAGATTCCCACCTCCGAGGTGCTCTACACCATCGCCCGCGGCAGGCCGGCGCTGGTAGGCGACGGTTTATGGGGTGGCGGCGGCCCGGGATCCGTTGGCCGGCGTGCCGTTGAGGTAACCCGCGAGGTGCGCGATCAGGTCGCGCGCGTCGTCCTCGGCGCCGTGGATGAAGCTCGATTTCCGTCGGCGTAGAACCGGCAGGCCGATGGCGTAGAGTCCGGGGGCATCGACGGCCCCGCCGTCATGTCGCAGGTGGCCCTTGCGATCGAGCACTGGTAAGTCCAGCCAAGAATAGTCCGGTCTGAAACCGGTCGCCCAGATAATGGACCGGATCTCGCCACTGTTCAGGTCTAGATCCAGGCGATGGGATTCCGGTGCGCGGGTCGCTTCGAAGCGCTCGGGGGGAGCACATTCGACGGGTGGTTCCGCGTGGTCGGCCCACTCGTCGAAGGTGTCGAGCAGCCGGTTCATCTTGAGATCGGCCAGGGCGAACTGGTTTCCTAAGCCGCCCGAGAAAAGTGCCCGGCCATCCCGGATGGTCGCCCAGCGTCCGACTAGTTCCACTCCGGCGTCGGTCAGCGTGTTGAGGTCGAGGGTGGCGCGGCTCGGCGTCCCCACCAGCTGCGGTGATGGTAGCTTGCGGGCTCGGGTTAGATCGTCGATCTCGTCATAGCGCTCATCCCATACGCCCGAGGCAGCCATCCACCAGAGCACGTCACGGCCCCGGTAGGTACGAGGCAGGCGGACGTGCTCGCCAACCGATAGGCTCACCGGCCGGCCCGATCGCTGGATCTCGTCCGTCAACTGCACCCCGGTGGCCGAGGCCCCTACTACCAGTACTCCGCCCTCGGGCAGTTGAGCCGGCGACCGGTAATTCATCGGCGTCACGCACTCGATCGACGAGGGCACGGCGTGGCAGAAGGATGGCACCGTCGGTAGATTACAGGCGCCACTGGCCAGGATGAGGCTGCGGCACCGCAGGTCGCCAGTGTCGGTCGCCACGTGATAGCCGTCGTCGGCGGGCTGCACCGACGTGACGGTCGTGTGGGTACGCACGGGGGCCGAGCGCGCTGCCGCGTAGTCAGCGATAAACTCGACCAATTCCGCGCTGGTCATGAAGCCGTCGGGGTTGGAGCCCTGGTACTTCTGACCCGGCAGCCGCGTCTGCCAGTTGGGCGTCAGCAGGCGCATGGAGTCCCAGCGTTCGCGACGCCACGAGTTCGCCACCTCGCCACGTTCGAGGACGACGTGGTCGATCGATCGCTCACTCAGGCATGTACTGGCTGCGAGACCGGCATGCCCAGCGCCGACGACGACAGTGGTTACTTGCTGATTCACGCCTGGCGTCAGGCCTTGTTGACGGCGACGGAGACGTTGGTCGGGTTGGTGATCACATCGTAGACGGCCGACCGCTTCTGCGACTGCGCCACCAGGGCTTCGATGTCGGCTTGGGGTGCGTCGGCGTCGATGTTGAAGGTCACCTTGATGTCGTCGTAACCGTTGCGGATGTCGCTGTCCATCCCCAGGATGCCCTGGATGTCCATCGACCCCTCGAGCTTCGACTCGACCGAGCGGAGCTGGATCTCACGGTTTTGGGCGACCGCTGCCACTCCCGCGGTCAGGCAGCTGGCCAGCCCGACGAGGATGTATTCGATCGGCGTGGCGCCCAGGTCTTCGGAGGCAAAGATCTCCGGATGGTCGGCGTCGAAGCTGAACTCGGTCTTGTGCTGCTGCTCTTCGCCGAGGCCGTGGAAGCCCTGGACGCTGGTAGTGCTATGTGTGCCGTTCTGCCATTTGCAGGAGGCTCGCCAGTTGAACTTTGTGGCCGCGGGGGCGTCCTTCAGCGCCTCGCGGGCGTCGAGCAGTGCTTGGACGTTGACGCCATTGTTAACCGTGGTCTCGGACATCGGTTTTCTCCTCGTTCCCTGAATGTGTCTTGTGGTAGCCGCCGGGGCAGGCCGACAGCATACATCGAGACGCCGGTCCCGGCGATCTCGTGTACGGAATTATGATCTTTGGGATGGCGAGGTCAGTGAGCGGGCCCGTGCCCGGTTCGGTCGGGGTTGTCGAGACCAGGTATCTGGAGCTTCCGGCCGGAGTGCGGCTCGACTGCGGCGCCACCGTGGCCCCGCTCCAGGTCGCCTACGAGACCTACGGCACCCTGTCACCCGATCGTGACAACGTTATTCTGGTGTGCCATGCGCTCAGCGGCGATGCTCACGCCGCGGGGCAGGCGGCAGTCCCGTCGTCAGAGAGCACGCGGGATGGATTCCGGGCCGAGGAGCGTGACGGCGCCGCGGGGCGAGGTCTCGGCTGGTGGGACGGAATGATCGGTCCGGGTAAGGCGTTCGACACCGATCGTTTTTACGTTGTTAGCTCGAATCTGCTCGGGGGCTGCCAGGGCACGACTGGTCCCGGGTCGACGAATGCCGAGACCGGCCGGCCCTTTGGCGCTGATTTTCCTGTGATTACCGTTGGCGACATGGTGCGGGTGCAGCGGTCCATGCTCGATGCCCTGGGAATTCCGCGTCTGGCGGCCGTGGCCGGCGGCTCGCTGGGCGGCATGCAGGCACTCGAGTGGGCGGTGCGGTATCCGGAGGACGTGGACGCCATCATCCCGATCGCCAGCACCCACGCGCTGGCGCCGCAGGGTGTGGCCTGGAACGCGATCGCGCGTAACGCCATCACCAGCGATCCCGCCTGGCAGGGCGGTCACTACTATGGCACTGGCCAGCACCCCGATGATGGGATGGGTATCGCACGGATGGTGGGTCATATCACCTACCTGTCGGCGGACTCGATGCACCAGAAGTTCGGGCGCCGGCTGCAGGACACTGACGAGGTGTCGTTCGACCTCACGCGCGCCGACTTCGAGGTGGAGAGCTACCTGCGGTATCAGGCCAGCACCTTCGTCAAGCGGTTCGACGCGAACACCTACCTGTATCTCTCCCGAGCCCTGACTTACTTCGACCTTGCCCGCCAGCACGGGAACGGCAGCCTCGAAAGAGCTGTCTCCGGCATCTCGGCGCGGACGTTGCTGATCGCATTCAGCTCAGACTGGTTGTATCCGCCATCCGGGTCCGAGCAGCTGGCCAATGCATTGGGGAGTCATGGGCGATCCGTCGAGTTGCACGTCATCGACGCGCCCTACGGCCACGACTGCTTCTTGCTTGAAGAGGCCCGCCAGATCCCCATGGTCAGGGCCTTTCTCGGCTGCTGACCAGGAGTAATCCAAATGGAAGAGTCTCGCGAGTTTGGGTTCGTCACCCGGCAAGTACACGCCGGCCAGCGTCCAGACCCCAACACCGGCGCTCGGGCGGTGCCGATCTACCAGACCACGAGCTACGTGTTCGAGGATCCCGAGTCGGCGGCCGCGTACTTCAACCTGCAAGAGTACGGCAACACTTACTCCCGCATCATGAACCCGACGGTGGCGGTCTTCGAAGAGCGGATGGCCAGTCTCGAGGGAGGGTGCGGCGCGGTGGCCTTCGCGAGTGGCATCGCGGGCCAGGCGGCGGCGTTGTTCACGCTCCTCCAGCCGGGCGATCACGTCGTCTCGTCATCTGCCCTCTACGGAGGATCCGTAAACCAGCTCAAGCACTACCTGCAGAAGATGTCGGTGGAGTTGACCTGGGTCGATCCAGATGATCCGGACGCCTGGCGGGGCGCCGTGCGGGACAACACCAAGGCGTTCTACGGGGAGACCATCGGCAACCCCGGTGGCAACGTCCTCGACATCGAGACTATCGCCGGTATCGCCCACGAACATGGTGCGCCGCTGCTCGTGGACAACACCTTTGCCACGCCGTATCTCTGCCGTCCGATCGAGTGGGGGGCGGATATCGTGCTGCACTCGGCCACGAAGTTCATCGGGGGGCATGGCACCAGCATCGGCGGGGTCGTGGTGGAGTCGGGAGATTTCAACTGGTCCAACGGGCGATTTCCCGTGATCGCCGACCCGTCACCGGCCTATCACGGGCTGCAATTTCACGAGACGTTCGGGACCTACGGCTATCTGATGAAGCTGCGTGCTGAGACGCTCCGCGACCTGGGCGCCGCGATGAGTCCGTTCAACGCGTTTCTCTTTCTTCAGGGGCTCGAGACTTTGTCGCTCCGGATGAACCGGCACGTCGAGAACGCGCGGGCGGTAGCTGCCTTCCTGGAGGGGCATACCGAGGCGTCCAACATCACCTACCCGGGGCTCGATGCCAGCCGCTATCGGCGATTGGTAGAGAAGTATCTGCCCGGCGGCTGCGGCGCCGTGTTTTCGTTCGATCTGCCGGGTGGTCGCGAGGCTGGTCAGGCGTTCATCCGAGGGGTCTCGCTCTGGTCGCATCTGGCGAACGTGGGCGACGTCAAGAGCCTGATCATCCATCCGGCCAGCACCACGCACCGGCAGCTCAGTGACGACGAGCTGCAGGCCGCGGGAGTTGGCCCGGGGACCATCCGGCTCTCGGTCGGTATCGAAGATGCGGACGATCTGATCTGGGACCTGGAACAGGGGTTTGCCGCGGTGACGGCCGCCGCCGGGTCGGAGGTGAACCTATGAACGGGTTTGATCTCGAGCGCTATCAGGATCCGGCGACCATCCAGCGGGTGCTCAACAACGCCAGAACGGTGGCCATTGTGGGGCTCTCGAAGAAGGAGCTGCGCGCCAGCTATTTCGTGGGCTTTTATCTGCGCCGGCATGGCTACACTGTGATTCCTGTCAACCCGCGCGAGCAGAAGATCCTCGGTGAGACCAGCTACGCCAGCCTAACTGAGGTGCCTAGTCAGGTCGACATCGTGAATGTGTTCCGGGCACCAGACGCGTTGCCCGCGATTGCCCGTGACGCGGTGGCGATCGGTGCTGGCAATCTCTGGTGCCAATTCGGTGTGGTCAACGAAGAGGGGGCTGGAATCGCCGAGGATGGCGGCGTCTCGGTGGTGATGGACCGCTGCATCAAGGTCGAGCACGCCCGCTACGTCGGACGGATGCACTGGCTGGGCTTCAACACCCAGCGCATCACATCCGTCCGAGGTGGTCTCCAGTAGCCCTGGCTGGCTAGCTGTTCACCACGGCCTTCGCCGCGTCGTAGTTCGGTTCCTGCACGATCTCGGGCACCTGTTCGGTGTAGGTGACCTTGCCGTCGCCGTTGATCACGACCACTGCGCGCGCGAGCAGACCCGTCAGGGGACCGTCGGTGATGGTCACGCCGTAGTCACTCCCGAAGCTGTCGTTGCGGAAGACAGAACAGGAGGTCACGTTTTCCAAGCCCTCGGCTTCGCAGAACCGCCCATGTGCGAACGGCAGATCGGCCGAGACGCAGAGCACAACCGTGTTCTCCATGCCGTTCAGATCGGCGTTGAAATGCTTGGTCGAGAGGGCGCAGATCCCAGTATCCACGCTGGGGTAGATGTTGAGCACGACCGTCTTACCCGCGTAGTCGGACAGGTTGGTCTCCGAAAGATCGGTCTTCACGAGGGTGAACGCAGGCGCGTCCGAACCAACGTCGGGGAGTGAGCCGACCGTATTGATAGGGTTACCTTTTAGAGTGATCTGAGCCACAACGAACCTCCGCAAGTAAGGAGTATCTGAGTGAACGGCGGACTATAGACAATAGCTCTCCGCAAGTCTAGCGCTTCCACGGGGCGTCGCCCCAAACCCTACGGGAGGAGAGTGGCCCCCGTCGCCGGCAGTTCCGCTTTATAGGACTACTTGGCAGCCCTGCGGCATGTGTCCGGACTGCTCCACGCCACCCCGTAGACCAGCACCAATAAGCGCAGCGTTGGCTTGAGCCAAACCTTGATCTCTCGGTTTGGCCCTGCGCATCAGTGAGGCTGGTCGTTTAGTAGCCTGCCGATCCATCCAGGGGGTTATGGTTCGACGAAGTGAAAGTCGGCTGGGCCGTCGCGCCGAGCTAGCAGCACGACATCATCTTCCGGCGGCACAATCCAGGTGTGATGGATCTTGCCGGGGATGATGATGTAGCTCCCGGCCGTCGCGGTGTACCGTTCGCCGGCCATGATAAGGAAGACCGAGCCTTCGAGGATCATTACGGTCTCGGTATGCGTGTGCCAGTGCATCTCGAATTCGCTACCAGCCGGAAATCGGGCGAGGTAGGTCGGTCCGTCGGTGGCTGGGTCAGTGGCCACCGGTGCGTTCCGTAGACCGGCTGGAAACCGCGGCTGGTTGCTCGGCGGACCCCACTCGGCATCTTGCCAGTTCATCACCAACGGCTCCTGCGCCGCCGGTTCCTGGGTCACGGCGGGGACTCCGAGTCCCATCCAGATCAATCCGAGGGTAAGCGTCCAGCTTGATCGTGGTCTATGCATCTCGCTCCTCGTGTCCGCGGTTGCCCCTGCCAAGACGGTCATTGTACGCGCCGGCCCGTGAGACACTGCTTCCACGACACTGTTGGTGCTGATGTCCTTGTCGTCGCGTGCGGAGTATCGCTGGCTGCTGGCCCTCTTCGTCTCGGTGGTCGGTGTTCCCATGGCGGTGGCGCAGGAGGCGTCCTACCCGGGGTTCGTGATGGGCAACAGCTCGCCGCTGTCGGCCCTTATCGGAACCCCGGGACGCTGGGCGACGTCGTCCGATACCGGGTGGGATCTCACTTGGCGGCTCTCCAGTCATGCCTACGGTGAGTCCAACGACCGGGAGACGCTTTTGCTCGACGGCGAGACCCACACAGTCTTCGCCCGGTGGCGCGGACGTCTCAGCGGACGCTTGAGCATCGGCGTCGAGGTGCCGTGGGTCACGCACAGCGGCGGCTTTCTCGACCCGCTCATCGATGGGTGGCACGACTTCTTCAACCTGCGGGAGAGCATCCGACCCGACATGCCGCAGGGCCAGCTGCACTACGTCTACGTGGTCGAGGATATGGACCGGCTGAGCTTCGGCGAGCCCACGTCGGCCCTGGGCGACGTGGGGGTCCAGGCGGGCCTGAGACTAGTCGACGGCAGCGGTGATGGGCTCGGGCGGTGGTCCTGGACGCTCGTGTTGTCGGTGGACGTTCCGACCGGCCGGCTCTCGACCCTCACTGGCAACGAGGAGTTCGACTACGGTCTTGGTCTCAGGACCGGGTCTCCGGCCCGGTCGACCAGCCGACTGCGTTGGTGGCTCGATGCCGGCGTCGTGGTCCCGGGCGACGTTGCCATCGATGGGCTCAGCACCGTGTCGACTGTGCCCTACCTCGATGTGGCCTTTAGCTGGCGCGTGGCCGACTCGTTCGAGTTACTCGCCGATGTGGCGGGCAGCGGTCCACTCTATCGGGGGAAGCTGCGGATGCTGGCGGACGGACCCGTGCAGCTCGGCGCCGGATTCCTGTGGAAGCTGTCCGACCGCTACAGCCTCAGGATGGGCGTGCTCGAAGACCTGCGTCCGGATACCGCCGAGGATTTCTCCGCCGAGTTTGCCCTGGTCATCGCCCGATGATGCCCTAGCGCCGCAGAATCAGGCGGTCGAGTTCGTCCGAGGTCACCTCCCGGTAGCTGGCGGCCCGGACCAGGAAGAACAGCAGCCCGAGTGCCAGCCAGGCGGCTAGCGCGGCCCAGGAGGGCGCGCCCATGAACCCCGGCATCGCCGGCACTGTCAGCAGCAGTACGAATCCAACCGAGAGCAGCAGGCCGGCCCACGCCCAGCCACGGTCTGCCTGGGTCACACTGGACGCCCCGTCCCGGAGACGGGCCGCGGCCAGGCACGTATAGCCGTAGCCGAAGGCCGTACCCAGCGCCGCCATGTCCACCACCCAGACGATCACCTCGCGTCCGAACCAGGGGGCGACCAGTGACACCGTCCCTACGAACAACACGGCGTTGACCGGAGTGTGATGGGTCGGGTGGATCTGGGCGAACCAGAGTGGGAGAAGCCTGGCGCGCGCCATGCCGAACAGCAGCCGGCTCGACGCCATGAAGAACCCGTTGATTCCGGTGAACACCGCCATCGTGACAGACAATGCCAGGATGGCCAGCCCTGGAGTGCCCAGGCTTGTCCGCACGGCGTCTCCCGTCGCCCAGAGCGGAGCGCTGCTCACGAGCGTCTGCCACGGTGACACGCTGGCGGTGGCCAGGATCATCAGGGCGTACATCACTGCTCCGGCGCCGATCGACCAGGCCATCAGCCGGAATCCTTGCCTCGGGGCAAAGTCGAACTCCTCAGCCGCCTGGGGCAACGTGTCGAAGCCGACATAAAGGAACGGGGCGATGGCCAGCATCGCGAGCACTCCGGCGAGCGGAGCCCGCTCTAGTGAGAAGACCGGCGTTAGGTTGTCGACCGACGCTGTCGCCGACAACGGTGTGCCTATGCCGATCAGTAGCACCGCTCCCACGAGTACGGCCGTCAGCCCGACCTGGAGTCGTCCGACGTCGTGCGCCCCTCGCGTCTGGAGAAACGCGATGCCACCGATTGCCGCGCTGGCGAGCAGCACCTCGCCCGCGAATACGTCGAAGCCGGCCACGGTGTACAGGTACCCGCGCGCGAAGAGCTGCGGAGCCACGAACTTACCCAGCATACCGAGCGCGGTGGCATTGAGTGGGACGATGCTCAGATACCCGAGTGCTAGGAACCAGCCACAGAGATAAGCGTGATAGCGCCCGGCCGTCTGATAGGCGTAGGCGAATTCGGCGCCGGCTACGGGGAAGTTACGGACCATCACCCCGTAGCTTCGGGTGATGACGAGCATCGCGAGGCCACCCAGTCCGACGCCCAGCATCGCACCGAGGGGTCCGGCGTCTGAGAGAAAATCGCCGGGCAGCACGAAGCAGCCGAACCCGATAATGCACCCGAGCGCGAGCGCGCCGACCTCGAGCGGCTTGAGGACGCGGCTCAACTCGGGGCGGGTGGTCATAGGCCTGGACCGCGCGACGAGCACCTGGCTCTCATCCGCTCAACGCACGGTACTTCTCTAGCAGCCTGGTTGGCTTCGGCTTGAATGCATCGCGACGGAACGGCGCCGCAAGCGTCTGACTCAGTCGCAGGGTGAGCACCGTGGGGCGGTTCGACGCGATGGCGGCCCGCAGCGCGTCTCCAACCTGATCCAGATGTTCCACCCGAACGCCATCGGCGCCCATGGCTCGGGCGACGGCGGAGAAGTCGGGGTTCTCGAGGTTGGTGGCCACTTCGCGTCCATCGAAGAAGTCCAGCTGGTTCCGCTTCTCGGCGCCCCACTGCTGATTGTCGAAGACGACTGCGACGACCGGTATCCGTTCTCGAACACACGTCATCGTCTCGGCAAGGCTCATACCCCAGGCGCCCTCACCGACATAGGCGACAGCCGGCCGGTCGGGCGCGGCCACTTTGGCCCCGATGGCGGCTGGGAAGGCGTAGCCGCAGTTGCCCCAGCTCATAGCGGCCAGGAAGCTGGGGGCGTGGTCGAATGTCAGATAGCTGTTGGCCGTGGAACAAACGTTGCCGATGTCGGTCGAGACCATCGCGTCGGCCGGCATCGCCTTCTGTAGTTCGCTCAGCGCCGCTCGCGGGTCGATCCGGCCCCCTTCGGATGGGCCGGTCTCGGCGGCGAGCTCGGCCGCCCAGCCCCCTTTCGTGGCTGCGAGCCGGGCCAGTCGGTCGTCGTCGGGGCGCGGTGCATCCGCCTGATTAAGTCGGGTGAGCAGCGCCTCGGCGGCGAGCCCGGCGTCGGCCCGGATGCCCAGCGCGATCGGCTTGACCAGGCCCAGCACACGGGGATCGGCGTCGACCTGAATGACCTGGGCCTCGCAGGTCCAGTAGTCGATGCCGTGCTGGGGCAGCGTCCCGAAGGGGCCGAGTCGGCTGCCGAGAGCCAGCACCACATCGGCCTCGGCCAGACATTGCATGGCCGCCTTCGAGCCTTGATAGCCGAGCGGTCCGCAGGCGAGCGGATGACTGGCCGGGAACGCGTCGTTGTGCAGGTAGCTGGTGACGACCGGACACCCGAGGCGCTCAGCCAGCCGGCGAGTCGCCTCGATGCCGTCGCCCATCACCAGACCGCCGCCAGCGATGATCACGGGGCGCGTACTACCGGCCAGCAACTCCGCTGCGCGGTCGAGCGAGGCCGCCCCGCCGGCGCTTCGCTCGATCGGCTGGGGTGAGGGGATCGTCGTTTCGAGCTCGCCGTAGAAATAGTCCCGTGGGATGTTCACCTGCACCGGGCCACGTTCGTCGAGCGCGATCGTCATCGCCCGATGGGTCAGCTCGGCAATCCGCGTCGGGCTGTTCACATGCACCTGATACCGCGTGATCTTCGAGAAGATCGGCATCTGGTCTGTTTCCTGAAAGCCACCCAGTCCTGCCGTCGTGCTGCCAGCCTCTGGTGTGATGGCCACGACGGGGGAATGGGCCCAGTAGGCGGCGGCGATTGCCGTTACGAAGTTGGTAACGCCCGGACCGTTCTGCGCGATGCAGACGCCGTGGCGGTTGGTGATCCGGGAGTAGCCATCGGCCATGTGGGCGGCGTTCTGCTCGTGGGCCACCGACACGAGCCGGATTCCGGCTAGTGGAAACAGATCCATCGCGTCCATGTAGGCGGATCCGGCGATACCGAACGCAGTGTTCACGCCGTGGGCGACAAGGGTTTCGACGAAGGCTTCGCTCGACGTCATGCGGGTCATCGGTTGTCCTCTCGCAAGCCGGACGGGAGTCGCGGCGAGGCTAGAAGCTCCGCGAACGTCTCCCAGTGGCCGCCCGGGGTCCCGGCGCTCTGACGTTCCACGTAGTCGGCGACCAGGTCCTTTCCCAGGTTGTAGTTAATGACGTAGCTCCGGTACTTGTCGAAGAAGCGTGTCCGCTGTTCGGCCCGTTCCGGCGCCATCATGGCGTAGCGGCTGAGCCAGTCGGCCGCGGCCGCTCGGTCGATTTCGTCATTCAGGTAACGGCGCGCCGCTTCGTTGCCGGCGTAGTCGAGTTGGGCTACCAGCGCCTGGACTCCGTAGTACTCTTCGACCCGCGAGACATCCAGGCCGGCTGCTGGGAACAGCACGTCTTGCTCGAACGCCAGACGCTCGGTCTCGCTGAACGCCACATCGATGCCGTAGTTGGCGGTGCCTTCGGCGATTAGCGACTGCGGGGAGAACAGGGCATAGACCGAGAACTCGGGCCATCCGCGCTCTCTCACCAGATGTCGCTCGAGCAGCACGTTGTAGACGTGGTGTCCGGGGTAGCCTTCGTGACACGCCAGGTCGATGGCGCGGTCGATGTAGATCGGCAGGTCGGTGTTGACCTGGATCAGACTCCGGAACCCGCCCTGATACCAGTTGTAGCCGCTCCAGGACTTGTCGGTGACGTACTCGACGGTGAAGCTCTCCTCCTCGGGAAGCTCGATATGCTCAAGCGTCCTGCGCCGGCACTCGGCGATGGCCGCTTCAAACACGTTATCCAGTCGGTCGAGAGGAATCGCGAATTCGCGTCGAAATAGCTGGTAGCGGTCGAAGACGGTCCCGTTCCCAGGCAGCGCGCGGTCGAGGGAGGCCAGCGCTTCCTCGAAGTACGCCTCAGAGTGTGTGGGTGCCACTGCGTCGTAGAGCGCGCGCGACTCGTCGTCGAAGGCCAGCGCCTGGCCGTTCAGGATGCGGACGCGAGACTGGAGTGAGATCAGCTGGCGCCGCAGATACTGGTGGCGGAGCCGTGTGAGCTGGTCCGCGTCGGCGGGCGGCTCGACCTCGCGGAGGGCGCCGATCAGCGCGCCGGCCCCCTCCTCGATCTGGCTGAGGTCCCATCCCTTGGACGTCTCGCGCCACTCTTCGGGGCCGTAGTACGCGTCCACGTAGTCGGCGTCGTGCTGCCCCATGGCCAGCACGAGCTTCACGTAGCGTTCAGCCAGTTCGTTCATTTGCGCTCCGGTTTGCGCCTGTCCCAGACTCACACTGACGCCAGTTAGCACTATTGCCACCGCCGTTCCGACTCTCTTCATAGCCTTTCCAAGGCCCATGGCCCAAAGCACGGCGACGGTCACTAGGTCTTAACCCTTACCCCCTCGGCCTCTTTACGACCCACGTGGTCATGCAGCGCTGGCCTTGGACGTTGGTTGTCTTGATCGGGTCCGCCAGGGCTCCGCCCAGTCGCTCGGTCAGGGTCAGCAGCTGCGATTCGTCTACGAGATAACGGTCTGACCCGTCTGGCAGATGGTAGCGACCGCTACCCAGCGAGACCACCTGGGTCTCGATGCCGATCGACGACGCGAGACGCGCGAAGAACAGTCCGGCCGGGGCGAGCACCCGCCAGAGCTCGGTCACCATCGCATTGAAGTGGGCGGGGTCTTCGGCGAAGTGGAGCACTGCCGAGCAGACCACCAGATCGAACGAGGCGTCAGGGAACGAGAGTGACTCCAGCGTCTCGATCCGGAACTGGGTTGGCGGGAGCTCAGGGGCCAGTCGGGCCGCCAGCGCTGCAGTCTTCGCCACCGCCTCGGGCGAGCGGTCGACGGCCGACACGTCGAACCCGTGTTGTAGCAGGTAGACGAGGTTGCGACCGTGTCCGCAGCCGGCGTCGAGAACCCGCATGCCCGGTTTGACGTGCTCGCGCAGGAGTTGATCGAACAGATAGATGTCGATCCGGCCGAACTCGTCAGTGAGCTCGCCGGGCGCCGTCATCCCGACACCACCGTTTGGGCGACCAGGCGCCCCACCCAGACGGCACCGATCGCCAGCAGTACATTCGCTAGGACATTGGCAGCTGCCGGACCGCCCTCGCCGGCGCGGAGCAGAGCCAAGGTCTCGTTGCCGAAGGCCGAGAAGGTCGTGAATCCACCCAGAAGTCCGACGACCAGGAAAAGCCGGAGCCCGTCAGAGAGCCCGCCCCGCGTCTCGGCGAGCGCGGTGACGGCGCCGATGACGGCACACCCCACCACGTTGACGACCAGGGTGCCGTAGGGAACGCGGTCTCCCGCTGCCCCCTGCACCAGGCCCGCGAGCAGGAAGCGGGACACGGCACCCAGGAAGCCGCCGAGGCCGACCATCAAAAGCTGTGTCATTTAGGCAGTCGCGGCGGATGCTACCACGTGACAGATGATGGGAATCTGGTCCGGGTGACTTGAAGAGGGTCTGGGGGATTGGCTAACCTTTGAGGTCTCCCTTGGTCACCGCAGGCACGGTCGGGTGCCACCGAGGCCTGGGGTTATCGAGATCATCCGGCCATTCGTGCTTCTAGTGCGTCTAACACGGAGCCGGGAAGCCAGCAGGGGAACAGCCGCCGTGGAGCAGGAAACCACCGTCTCTCAGGACCCGGTGCCAGGCGATTCGCCGGCGGCGCCAGTTCCGCCGGCCGACGCCTCGGCCACCATGATCGAGGCGCACGGCCTGAGCAAGTACTACGGTCCGTTCGTGGCTGTGCACGATGCGACCTTTTCGATTCCTAAGGGCCAGATCGTGGCCTTCTTGGGACCGAACGGGGCCGGGAAGACGACGCTGATGCGGATGCTCACCGGGTTCCTGGCGCCGAGCGCGGGACGCGCGGCCTTAGCGGGGTTCGATGTCCGGGCCGAACGGCTTGAGGCGTCGAGGCGGCTCGGCTATCTGCCGGAGAGCGGGCCGCTCTATCCGGACATGACCCCGCTCGAGTTGTTGCAGTTTTTTGGCGAAGCCCGCGAGCTTACCCCGTCCACGCTGAAGCGGCGCATCGATGCGGTGGTGGAGATCTGCGCGCTGGAACTGGTGCTCGAGAAGCCGATCGGCAAGCTGTCGAAGGGGTACAAGCAGCGGGTCGGGCTGTCGCAGGCGCTGCTCCACGATCCGGAGGTGCTGATCATGGACGAGCCGACTGCCGGTCTCGATCCGAACCAGATCAAGCAATTCCGAGACAACATTCAGCGGCTCGGCCGCACCAAGACGCTGCTGATCTCGACGCACATTCTGCAGGAGGTGGAGGCGGTCGCCGATCGGGTGCTGCTGATCAACAACGGGCGGCTGGTGTTTGACGGCCCGGGGGACGAACTGGCCGAGAACGGTTCGCTCGAGGAACCCTTCTACAGGTTGACGGCTCAGCCTACAGGTTGACGGCTCAGCCTCCGACTGGCGAGCCGGTCCGGACGAGTGACGCGGGGTGAGGGGCGAACGACGATGGGACTCAAGGTGAACCTCACGATCGTCAAGGCGCTGGCCCGCCGGGATCTGCGCCTCTACTTCAGCAGCCCCGCCGGCTATGTGTTCCTCACGCTCTTCATCTTCCTGAGCGCGGCGGCCGCGTTCTGGCAGGACCGGTTCTTCCTCGACAACCTGGCCAACCTCGATCAGTTGAACCAGGTGTTCCCGTTCCTGCTGCTGGCGTTCATTCCCGCGCTGACCATGTCGGTGTGGTCCGAAGAGCGTCGACTGGGCACCTCCGAGCTGCTCTTCACCTTGCCGGCGACCGACTTCGAGGTCGTACTCGGCAAGTACATCGCCACCCTCGGCATCTACACCGCGTCGCTGGTGCTGTCGCTCAGCCACGTGCTGGTGCTGTTCTTCCTCGGCAGCCCCGATCTCGGGCTGATGTTTGGCAACTATGTCGGGTTCTGGCTGGTCGGCGCGGCGCTCATCCCGGTGGGCATGCTGGCATCGTTGTTGACTGTGAACACGACTGTCGCCTTCATCCTGGGCGCGCTTTTCTGCGGGGCGGTCATCTTCATCGACACGGCGGCGGGCGCCATCAGCGTGGATGCAGGGCGAGCGCTGGCTCCGCTCAGCGTCTTCAGCCCGTTCTGGGATTTCTCCAAAGGTGTGCTCACTCTGTCCGGGTTCGTGGCGTTTAGTTCCGTGGCTGGCTTCTTCATCTACCTGAACACGCTGTTGGTTAGCCGCCGGCACTGGCCCCGCGAAGCGGATGGTATGCCGATGTGGTCGCACCACACCGTGCGAGCCGTGGCGCTGGCGGTCGCGCTTATCGCCGCCAACACGGTGGTTGCCCGTGCGACGCTGCGGCTCGATGTCACGGCCGAGCGGCTGTCGTCGGTCAGCTCCGAGACCCAGCGTCTGCTGGCCGAGTTGCCCGACGATCGACCGGTGTTCATCCAGGCGTTTCTGAGTCCCACTGTGCCCGAGCCGTTCGTGCAGGCGCGCTCGAACCTGATCGGCATTCTCGAAGAGATCGACGCCCTGGCGGGCGGCAAGGTGCAGGTGCTGATTGAGGACACCGAGCCGTTCACCGACGCCGCGGTCAATGCGCGAGAGAAGTTCGGTATTCTGCCGCGCGCCATGCGTGACGTGGCCGCCGGTCGGGCGGAGGTGGCCGAGGTGTTCATGGGGGTGGCGTTCACCTCCGGCGCCGAACAACAGGTTATCCGGTTCTTCGACCGGGGGCTCCCGACCGAATACGAGATCATGCGGACCATTCGCGTGGTGGCCGGCAGCGAGCGGAAGCGCGTGGGCGTCGTCGACACGATGGTCAAGATCTTTGGCGGCCAGAATCTGACCAACCAGCAGCAGATGCCGCGCTGGTCGGTGGTCGGTGAGCTCCAGAAGCAATACGAAGTGGTGGAGGTCAACGCCGAGTTCCCGGTGCCGCCCGACATCGACGCACTGCTGGTGGCATTGCCCTCCTCGATGCAGACGGATCAGATGGTGAACGTCACCGACTACATCCGCTCGGGGAAGCCGGCTATGGTGCTCGTGGATCCACTGCCGGCGGTCAACCCGACCCTGGCGCCGACCGAGTGGGTCGGCGAAGGGAACCCGTTTACCTATCCGCCCGGACAGGCGCGCCCCGGCCCCCGGGGGAACGTGCGGCAGTGGATTGCCGACCTCGGGGTGGACTGGGAGCCGACGCGGATCGTGTGGGATGCCTACAACCCGCATCCCGACCTGTCCTACATGCCCCAGGAAGTAGTGTTCCTCGGCGCCGGAAACGAGAACCCGGACACCTTCAGCTCCGCAGCCGACATCGCCAAGGACCTGCAGGAGCTGGTCTTCCTGTATGCCGGCTCACTCGGTTCTGGCGAGGACCCGGATGTGACCTTCGAGCCGCTCCTGCGCACCGGCGCAGTGTCGGGCGACAGCGGCTACTTTACCCTCGTGCAGCAGAGCTTCTTCGGGCCCCAGATCAACCCGAACCCGGTGCGCGAGCAGAACGAAGGCGACTACGTCGTCGCGGCCCGCATCCGTTCGGATCAACCGGTCGCGGCGCCGGCCGCCGCCGGCGAGGAGAGCGCCGAGGAGGTGGATCCCGCCGACGCTGGAGCCTCCTGGACGACCGAGGGTCCGCTCGATCTTGTGGTGGTCGCCGACCTCGACTTCATCGGCGAGCAGTTCTTCCAGATCCGCGAGACGGCGCCCGGCAATCTGAACTTCGACAACATCACGTTCTTCCTGAACGCTATAGACGAACTGCTCGAGGACGATTCGTTCATCGCCCTCCGGAGCCGGCGCGCCCGCCATCGGACCCTCGCGCGGGTCGAGGCCCAGACCGCCGAGTTTGTCGAGCAGCGGACGTTGGACGAGCAGCAGGCCGAGGCCGAGGCCGAGGAGGCGCTGACCGAGGCGCAGACCCGTCTCGACGAGCGAGTGGCTGAGGTGCAGGACCGCACTGACATCGACGCGCAGGCCAAGCAGATCATGGCCCGCAACCTCCAAGAGGTGGAGAACCGTCGCTTGCAGGTACTCTCGACCAACATCGAGACTGAGAAGCAGACCAAGGTCCGGGCGAGCCTCGAGCGGATGGAAACCCAGATCCGCCGGATTCAGAGCACCATCAAAACCTTTGCGATCCTGCTGCCGCCGGTCCCGGTGGTGGTGCTGGGTCTGGTAACCTTCGCCCGCCGACAGCGGCGGGAGCGGGAAGGTGCTGCTGCGGCCCGGCGGCTCCGTGAGTAGGACCGTAGGACGGGCCTTCAGGCCCATCAACGTGATCGACGTGGCAACCCCTCAGGACCGGTGAAGGGGCCGACCAGGTAGGACCAGCACGATGAGCGAACTGAAGAAAACGACGGTGTTTGGTGGCGCGGCGTTGGTGCTGGTGGTGCTGGCGCTGGTGACGGGGCCTCGGCGGGCGGCGCCGGATGCGTTCTTCGACGTGGGCGAGACGTTCTTTTCGGAGTTCACCGACCCCGAGTTGGCGACGTCGTTGGAGGTCATTGCGTTCGACGATGAGACCGCCGCCGCGGCGACTTTCAGGGTGCTGAACCGTAACGGGCTTTGGACGATCCCGTCTCACCACGACTACCCGGCCGACGGCGCAGAGCGGCTGGCGAACACCGCGGCCGGCATGATCTCCATCACTAAGGACGACTTCCGATCTGACAGCGTTACCGACCATGAGGCATTCGGCGTGATCGACCCGCTCGATGAAGGGGTGAGTACCTTGCAGGGGCGCGGTCGACGCGTGACCTTCAAGGGGGCCAGCGAGCAGGTGCTCGCGGATCTCATCATTGGCGACGCGGTCGAGGGACGGCCTGGCTACAACTTCGTCCGGGTGCCGGATCAGAGCCGGGTCTATGCCGCACGGACCGACATCGGCATCTCCACCGACTTCAAGGACTGGATCGAGACCAACCTGCTCGGAGTCGAACGAGACGACGTCAAGCGGGTGGTGCTCAACGAGTATCAGGTCGACGAGCGCACTGGCATGGTGCGGCGCCGCGGCGAGTTTGCCGTCAACTGGATCGAGCAGGATGTCTGGGAAGGCAGCGAGGTGCCGGCTGGCAAGGAGGTCGACTATGTCCAGATGAACCTGCTGGTCGGTTCGTTGATGACCGTCGAGATCGTCGGCGTCCGCCCCAAGCCCGCAGGACTCACCGGTAATTTGCGTGCGGCCTTCGAGGCGCGCGAGATCACCAACGCCGACCTGCAGTCCATGCAGTCGCGCGGGTTCTACCCCACTCAGGAAGGCGACCTGCTATCGAACGAGGGCGAGCTGCTGGTCCGGACCGATCTCGGCGTGCTCTACACCATGAGGTGGGGAGAGATTCTTTACGGGAGCGGTAATGCCATCTCGGTCGGCGACGACACGAGCGACGACGAACAGACTGGCGGTGGCGAGAATCGCTACGTCATGATCAATGCCGAGTTCGATCCTACCGCGCTGCCCGAGCCGGCCATGCCGGCTAATCGCGACTTCGACGGCAAGCCGGAAGACCAGTGGAGTGACGCGGACCGTGAGAACAAGCGGTTGGCCGACTTGCACGACCAGTGGCAACAGCGCGTTGAAGCCGGCCAGGCGCGCGCCGAAGACCTGGCCACCCGGTTCGCCAACTGGTACTACGTGGTCTCAGCTGGCAGCTACACCCGGCTCCACAAGACCCGGGACGAGCTGCTCAAGGACATCGAGGAAGCCGAGACTGACCCGGCCGGTGCCCGCGGTCCCGCTCTAACCGCCGTCCGACCCTGATCTAGCCAGCGCGGATCTGGAGCCACCGAGACCGCGGTGCAGGATGCTATCTATAGCATCAATCCAAGCCTCCCCCCGGTTCGCCGACGCTGGTCGTGGTCGGTGTGACGCTGATGCTTGGCGCAAAGCTGGCCTGCGTGCTTGCCCGCCCGTCGCGCCGCCGGCACCGGTCTCATACTGGCCCTGAAGGAGCTCGAGCGGGGTACGGCCCCACCCGTTGGGGATCTGGTACAGTGATCGGATGGGCAGGACCCTTCTGCAGAAAGTCTGGGATCTCCACACGGTTCGAAAGCTCCCCACCGGACAGACGCAGCTGTTCATAGGGCTTCACCTCATCCATGAGGTGACGACGCCGCAGGCCTTCGACATGCTCCGCGCCCGCGGCATTGGGGTGGCATTCCCCGGCCGGACCTTCGCGACGACCGATCACATCATCCCGACGCTGGACCAGAGCCGGCCCTTCGAGGACCCGCTCGCCGAGACGATGCTTGCAGCGCTCGAAAAGAACTGCGCCGAGTACAGCATCCCGTTCTGGAATCTGGATAGCGACCGTCAGGGCATAGTGCATGTGATCGGGCCGGAGCTTGGACTAACCCAGCCCGGCATGACCATCGCGTGCGGCGACAGCCACACCTCGACTCACGGAGCGCTCGGAGCCGTGGCGTTCGGGATCGGCACCTCGCAGGTGCGCGACGTCCTAGCCTCGCAGTCGCTCGCGTTCGACCCGCTCAAGGTGCGCCGGATCACGGTCGATGGACAGCTCGCCTCCGGCGTGTTCGCCAAGGACGTCATCCTTGAGATCATCGCGCGGCTGGGGGTCAAGGGTGGCGTCGGTCACGCCTATGAGTACGGCGGCTCCGCCATCGAGGCGATGGGTATCGACGAGCGGCTGACCATTTGCAACATGTCTATCGAGGGGGGCGCCCGGGTTGGCTACGTCAATCCGGACCAGACCACGTTCGACTACCTCCGCGGGCGGCCCTTCGCGCCGCAAGGTGAGGCGTTTGATCGGGCCGTCTCCTGGTGGGGTTCGACCGCTTCGGATCCGGATGCCGCCTACGACGACGTCGTCGAGATTCCGGCCTCCGAGATCGAGCCGCGGGTGACTTGGGGGATCAATCCTGGCCAGTCGGTTGGTATTAGCGACACGATTCCGGCGACCGGCGCCGGGGTGGACGAGGCGCTCGCGTTCATGGGGTTGAGCGGCGGTGCCCCGATCCAGGGCACCAAGATCGACGTGGCCTTCGTCGGGTCCTGCACGAATTCACGGCTCTCGGATCTGCGGGAGGCGGCGCGCATTGCGAGAGGCCAGTGGGTGGCGTCGCATGTGAACGCGCTGGTTGTCCCTGGGTCGCAGGCGGTGCGGGCGGCCGCCGAGCAGGAAGGACTCGACCAGGTGTTCCGCGACGCCGGGTTCGAATGGCGTGGCGCCGGCTGCTCGATGTGCCTGGCGATGAATCCTGATCGTCTCAATGGTGAGCAGGTGTGCGCCTCATCGTCGAATCGTAACTTCAAGGGCCGACAGGGGAGCCCGACCGGACGCACGCTGCTGATGAGCCCTGCCATGGTTGCGGCCGCGGCGCTGGCTGGTGAGGTGGTCGATGTCAGGACGGTGATGAGCCATGTCTAGCCAGATTGACCGGATCGAGGGTTCGGGGATGCCGCTCCGCGGCGACAACATCGACACCGACCGAATCATTCCAGCGCGATTCCTCAAGGCGATCACGTTCGACGGCCTGGGCGACCACGTATTCGAAGATGACCGGGCGGCGATGGCCGATCACCCGTTCTCGAACCCGGCTTACCGTCAGGCTAAGGTGCTACTTGCGAACGAGAACTTCGGGTCTGGCTCGTCTCGGGAGCATGCGCCGCAGGCGCTGAAACGGTGGGGAATCGAAGCCTGTGTCGGCGAGTCATTCTCAGAGATCTTCCGGGGGAACTCGCTCGCCATCGGGCTGGCGTGCGTCACCGTGTCGCGCGAGGCCGTGGAGCAACTGATGTCACTGGTCGAGACGGCCCCGGACACGCCCTTCTCTCTGTCGCTTCAGGATCGGAGCCTCTCGGCTGACGATCTGCGGGTGGAGATCGGCGTTGATAACTCGGTGCGCGACGCGTTGCTCAACGGCACCTGGGACGCGACCGGCATGCTGCTCGACGACTTCGACGTCGTCCGCGGCGTGGCCGAGCGGGTCCCCTATATCCGCGGGTTCTGAGCTGCGGTCTGAAGCCCCGCACTACAGGCTCAGGTCGCGGTGCCAGACGACGATTGCGGTCTCGAAGTAGCGTGGACTGAACAGGGTCCAGTTTCCGACCGACTCTGGCAGCGAACGAGTAAGGTCTTTCGTTGAGGCTCTTCCTACGTTTTGCTTCCGTCGACGTGGGCTTGGGCTGCCCGGAGGAACGCCTCGGCGGCATGCGAGAGCTCGCCAGCCTTCCTGTAGACCAGGCGCAACTCCCGCGGCATACCTAGCTGCGGCACCCGCACCGCGACCA
>PBDC01000057.1 GCA_002717185.1 Rhodospirillaceae bacterium | reverse complement strand
TAATAATCATCAAACTCGAAAACCTGCCCCTCCATAGGCCCACGCCATCCCGTATTGTAATGGTAACGTAGCGGATTGCTAATCCGTGTCCCCGCGGGAACGTGTTTCCACGGTATACTGCCGGCAGCATTACGCGCGCGCGTCGTCATGGGGTCTTAAGGATGAAACGAATTTGTGGTACCCACGCTCGATCCACCGGAAAGCCATGCTAGGCGCCTATTGTACCTGGTAGGACGCGTTGTCGTCGTCACGGTGGCCTTTCGACGGGCCCACGCACCCCGGAAGGAAAGAAGCGCATCAGCGACGCCCAGAAGCGCCGCTGGGCGGCCTACCGGTGGTGGGCCGAGTGGAAAGCGGATTGGATCAAGCCTTCCCGGCAACGCAAAGTTCCTATGACGCCATCGCAAAGGAAGGAACGGGCAGACCTGCTGCGCTGGTGGCGCGATCAGACCTTGGATGTGGAACTCACGGGGCAACGCGAGTCGACCCGGAAACGAAGCGAACGTTAGGCGTTGCCTTGAGTTCGGAACTGCAGGTGCATTAGGGCGTGGCTCTACCACGCCCCATTTCTGGAAATGTACTCCTCGGCTGTCGAAGCTTTGTAAAGTTCGGTTCGATTAACACCGATATCCGCCAGCATCCAATCGCTCAGTGGCAAAGTTGCATGACGAAAACGGTTCCATTGATAACGGGCAAAAGCTGTCGCAATGACGGCCGCTAAAGAGTTCAAAAAAAAGGCACGAATCATCCCTTGCTAAATAGTGGAATCAGCCAACCAGAAGAAGAACCACGCCCCCAACTGTGACCACAACGCCCAGTACAACGCTCCAGGGGATCTGTGTGCCGCGGATGAGCAGGCGGCTTAGGATTAGGGTCGCGATCGGATAGCTAGCGACCAGCGGTGCCACCACCGTGACCGACGCATCCACCAGTGCTCGATAGAATAGTAAATTGGCGGCCGAATGGCACAGACCAACCAACACGAACCAGGCGATTCCGCGGCGTTCGAGCCCCTTCAGGGGTTTTGCTGTCGAAACGCTGCAAACGGTAAATAGCAACAGCGCAGAAACGATATAACTAATAGTGATCGCCGCGAAGGGACTGGCCCAGAATTCAAGACCTACCTTGACAAAGGGCTGGGCCAAGCCTCGGATTACCGCGGCCACCAACGGAAACAGCATGGCGACCAGCGCCCATCCAGCGGCGGCACCCCGACCGCGCGAAATAGTCATTAGGCTAACGCCGATCAAAATCACGGCTATCGCAATTACTTGGACCAGGCCCGGCGCCTCACCCAGAAAGGCGATAGCCGCCAGCACCGCGAAGAGCGGCGTCATATTGCCCACAGCGCCGGTTATACTGGGTCCGACCCGCTGGTTCCCTTCAAAGGTCAGCAGGTTCACGATCGCCGGGTAGAACAGGCCGATGGCAGCAAATATCATCGCGCCTGTCGCATCCCACCGTTGCCAATCAACCACGAATGGCGACAATACCAAAAATAGAATCGCGGTCGTCGATATGCTGACCATTCCGCCCTGCAGGGCCCCGGTCCAGCGAAATCCGATATTGGTCAGCACCAAACCGGTGCCAAAGAAAAAGGCTGCGCCGAGGGCTTGCAGGGTTGAAATGTCCAACCCCATCATGGGGGCGAGGCGATCAGAGCCGAACTCGCCAATGCGAGGGTGCCGCTCCGACCACCGGGCTACGGAAACTGTAAATCCTGTCGTCCAGCAGATTACCCATATAGACCGTCTTACGGTCCGGTCCCCCAAAAGCAACCGAAGAAATGCTCTTGGCCACCTTTGAGACCACGGAATCTAGGTGCAATCGGCCAAGCTCACCCGCAAGGTAAGCCTTTTCGACTGTCTTCAGCGCGTCTTGGTCGCAATCCTCGTAGACGACTGTTTGATCACCATTTGGAGCCACATGGATAAGGCGGTTCGATACAACGCTGGTCATCCAAATGCCCCCCGCTTCGTCATAGGCAAGTCCGTCCGGATAGACACCAGCACCGAATTCTGTAACCGTCTCACGCGGGCCAAACGCACCATCAGCACCGATGCGGTAGCGGCTGGTGCATCGCCCAAACGTCTCGTTCACCGCCAACCATTCGCCAGACGGATCGACGATCGCCTCGTTGGTGTAGCCGATCTCTTCGGCAACCACACGTGCTTCCCCCTTATCTACCATAATGATGAAACCGTCAGCCACATCCTTACGGTAGGCCTCGTCGCGCGGCTCGTGCGAGGTGCTGACAGAGACCCAGACACGCCCAGCCCGGTCAACGCCAACGAAATTAGTCGGCGGGATGCGCTGACCGTCGATATCCAACAGGAAAGGCTCCGCGGACCCGTCCGTCCGTAGCCGCCAAACACCGCCGCCCTTGGGGTTCAGGTCCGCCAACAAAAAATCACCCTCCGGTGTGATCGCGAAACCATTGACGCCGATCGGATGCGGCGTCCCGGTTGCCAGGATATGTGTAGGGCTCCCGTCTGGCCCGATGCGTGTCACACCGCCGTCCCAGTTGGAGACAAAAGTATCACCAGATTCTAGGCACAAAACGCATTCCGGCCTAGAAAGATCACGCCCGAAGAAATTTAACCCATCAATTTCAATTGTGCAGTCGATCATCAAATTTTCTCCTTGGCTCAACCTGTTGGTGCGTTGGGCCGCATCAGGCCCTCAGCCTTCAGCTCGGCCCAGAAATCAGACGGTATCGGTTGATTTATAAGGGCAGCGTTCTCGATCACATGCTTCGCTGCCATTGCACCCGGGACAATCGACGAGACCACAGGGTGAAACAGTGGAAACTGCAAAGCAGCCGCGCGCATCTGCACACCGTGGCGGGAGCAGACAGTCTCGATCCCCTTAAGTTTTGTAACAACCGCGTCAGGTGGTTGCCTATAGCCATAGACCGCGCCATCACCTACACCCGTCGCGGTAATACCAGAGGAAAAAACCGAACCAATGACCGCGCTGATCCCCTTCTCGGCACAGATCTGCAGTTCTACATCCAGGGCATCTTGATCCATCAAAGTATAAGGCATCGCAATCAGGAACATGTCTGGTTCGAAGCGCTCCAGAAAACGCGGTATCAAGCCCGTGTAATTGATGCCGAAGCCGATCGCTTTAATCTCGCCGCGCGTGCGTAAATCGGCCAATTCCTGCCATCCGCCCCCCTTGTCAAGTTGTTCTATCGCGCCGGCAACGCCGCCGATCTCCAAACCGTTCGCATCGCCCCCATCCAGTCGTGCATCGAGATCGTGCACAAAAAGCATATCGATCCTGTTACCCCCGAGCCGGTGCAGGCTATCTTCGTAGGAACGGCGAATGCCTTCAGCCGTGTAGTCGAAACAATAGTCGAACGGGAGCCCATCAACCCAGACCGCGGTCTTGAATTGGTCAGGGTCTTGCGGCCGAAAAAAGAGGCGGCCAACCTTAGTCGAGAGCACATAGTTGTCTCGGGACTGCTGACGCAGAACGTGCCCGGTGCGGTGTTCGCTTAAACAATGGCCGTACCAGGGTGAGGTGTCGAAATAGCCGACACCCGCATCGAGCGCGGCAAAAAGGGTTGCCTCAGCCTCAGCCTCGCTAATCGCGCAAACACGTTGTCCTAGTCCAACTCCACCGAAACCTAGCTCAGTCACCTTGAGCCCGGTTCGCCCAATCTCGCGTTTATTCATCTGCACTACAGCGTCTTCCCCGTGAACAAAATAATCACCACGGTACTTCAGGAAGCGAAAGATTGTGAAATTATACCAGCTGCCCGCTTAAAACCGGCAGCAACATACAAATCTTCTTTCACGGAGATGCTTACAGGAAATGAGAATCACGATTAAAACCAAAGGCACCGCCGATATCGCTGCCACCTGGGGGTTTATTCATAGCGGCGGCGATGGTCGTTAAATTTGCCATGACCGTATTCGTAAATTTTACAGATAACGACCTCGACCAAGCTCTCATAGCCGGCGCAACCATCCCGTTGAGAATGCACGCTGACGAACAGATCGACGATGCGCACAAAACCAAATACTTCCCTGGGCGGACCGGGTTTACACTCTTCTTCAATCATCCAATAGATTGGTAAACAGGTTGCAAAGCACAGGTGGCCGCCTGAGGCGACCTGAGGGAAACTTGTTCTGGTCTCGATTCCAAAATCGCCTTAGCGATAAAGTTCCTCGGATGGTCGATCAGTGCGGGGATATTGATCTCTTCGAGAAATCCCTCAATCACATCGGAATCCAGGACCTAGCCGCAGAACCGCCATAAGTACCTAATTGACTGTCACAAATTTCCGATAGGCCTCGGGCATGCTAGCTGACAGGGGTCTTTCCCTGCGTATTGCCGGTAGACCCCTCGATAATTTCTGCCTAACTAACCTCGCCCTACAGCCAAGCGTTATACAAACGATGTCAAACTGTTTTCCGGCTTAAGGTCAGGTCTTTAATCGCGGGCAAATATCACTGAATCGTGTCGGCAAGCCAGGTCCAAAGATAATTCGCAAAAGAGCGCGGAACATAGATATCGAAGACTGGGACTGCATCATCCGTATCATCAGCCGTCTGGTGCAAAATTACAGTGGCCTTCGCCAGCAAGGTCTGCACAACGTCGCCCAATCCGAAGGCTCTCGGATGGAGGTCAAGGGCGCAGCCTTTCGCCAGCAGATCGCGCGCGCCGGCGCCAGACAGGCGGAATACCGTGTGGGCGTCCGTTACGTCGGTAGCAGCGCTGTGTGCGTCCTCTACAGCACCCTCCAGTGTCTCGACTACATCACTCTCACTGCCACCCGCACAGACCAGCATCCATTCGTCGGGCGCAAGCCACAGTACCGATAGGGACAACGTTTCGTTAGAGGTGTTTGGGGCTTGCGGCAAGTCGATATCGACCGCAGCCAGCACAGCGGCAAGCCACGCTGCATCGCTCGGGTCGCCGCGCAGATTAATCTTGCCCACCGCAGAAGCCTCTACGAGCCGTAGGTCATCGCGCTCTATCACAGCAGCGCCGAGATGGGCTAAAGGACTGCGCCGATCAGCCATTGAGCCGCTCGCCGTCCGGGTCGAAAAATACCGGATCGGTCACGGTCACTTCGATCGTCTTATCCGGCATCGGCGCGTACAAAATTTCTCCCTTGCGGGCGCGGCCACCCTGAATCATTGCCATTGCAATCGAGCGGCCAAGATTGGGGCTGTAATAACTTGAGGAAACGTAGCCGATCATTTCCATCGGCGGCTTATCCTTAACCGTGGCGACAATCTGCGCACCCTCGTCCAGCACGATTTCCGGATCCTGGGTGAATAATCCAACCAACTGCTTTCGGTCGTCGCGCACAGTATCGGATCGGCTGAGCGAGCGACGGCCGATAAAATCTCCCTTTGTCCAGTTAATTATCCACTCCATTCCGAGATCGATTGGTGTGACCGTGCCATCCGATTCCTGGCCAGCGATAAAGAAGCCCTTCTCTGCCCGCAGAACATGCATCGCTTCTGTTCCGTAAGGAGTTATGCCATACGGTTCGCCGGCGGCGATAAGCGCGTCCCAAAGGGCACGGCCACAAGACGACGGCACGTTGATCTCAAACCCAACTTCGCCAGTGAAACTAACCCGCAGCACCCTAGCTGCTATTCCCGCAACCGTCCCCTCCTGCATAGACATGTGCCGAAAACTTTGAGGGTCGAGCATCATTTCTGGCGCCAATTTGGCCAATAAGTCTCGCGCCTTCGGCCCGCAGATGCTGACCGTTGCGTACTGTTCTGTCACCGAGGTGCAGTAGACTTTGAGATGCGGCCATTCGGTCTGCAGCCATTCCTCAAGCCAGGACAGGACGCTGGCTGCATTTCCAGTCGTTGTCGTCATTAGGAAATGGTTATCACCCAGCCGCGTGGTAACACCGTCATCCATCACCATACCGTCGTCGCGTAACATCACTCCGTAACGACAGCGCCCAATTCGTAGCTTTTTCCAGCCATTTGTGTAGACACGGTTGAGAAAATCCGCAGCATCGGGGCCTCTAATGTCTATCTTACCTAGGGTTGAATAATCGAGAATTCCAACGCCTTCGCGCGCAGCTCTAACCTCACGATCGATCGCCTGGCGCATCGTCTCCTCGCCACGAGGGTAGAACCAAGCGCGTTTCCATTGTCCGACATCCTCAAATTTCGCCCCTTGTTCGACGTGCCACTCGTGCATCGGGGTGCGCCGCACCGGATCAAATAAACCGCGGACATGGCTGCCGGTTATCGCGCCAAAGGTCACCGGCGTGTAGGGCGGGCGGAACGTGGTGACGCCGACTGCCGGAACATTCACGCCTAACTGCTGGGCGACGATGGCCAGCGCGTTGACATTGCCAGTTTTGCCCTGGTCGGTGCCCATTCCAGTGGTGGTGTAGCGTTTAACATGCTCGATAGAGTGATAGCCTTCGCGCACAGCCAGATCGAGATCCTTCGCCGTCACGTCGTTCTGGAAGTCAACGAACATGCGAGCGCTCTTGCGGTCGGTTGGCGCACGCCATACCAACTGCACACTTCCTACAGCCGGTTCTATGACTGCGGGCGCGCTGGCGTCTGCCCCCTTGCAGCCGACATCGAGCGCCGCTCCACGGCCTGCTTCTACCCCCGCCAACAAGCAACTCGCCAAACTCGTTGCCCCATCACACGCCCCGGCATTGCGGACCGCCTGCATTGCGTCACCTGGCAGAAAGATACCGTCCCGGCCACCGAAGGTCAGCGCGCCACGCGATTGCGAGAACAGATGCACCGCAGGGCTCCATCCCCCAGATATAGCCACACAGTCGCACTTTAACCGTCGTGCGTCGCCAACAACGCCGTCGCCGGCGTCGTTCAACCGCATCACCGAAACCGCAGAGACACGATAGCGTCCGTTGGTGCCGACGATTGTGTGCCCCTGCATCACCGGGATACCTGTTTCACGCGCTAGGCGGGGATAATCGCCGTCGACCTGGCTGCGCAGGTCGACCACCGCTTCAATCACAATCCCAGCAGCGCTCATGTCTATAGCTGCCCCGTAGGCACTGTCATTGTTGGTAAATACGACAATCCGTGATCCAGGTGCGACCCCATAGCGGTTGACATAGGTCTGCGCAGCACTAGCAAGCATAATACCCGGTCGGTCGTTCTCGGCGAAGACCAACGACCGTTCGATGGCGCCCGTCGCCAGGATAATTTGCTTCGCACGCACCTTCCAAAGGCGCTGGCGCAGCACCCCGTCGGCACCGGGCAAATGGTCGCCCACCCGCTCCAACAGGCCAACGAAATTATCAGCGTAGTAGCCGTACGCTGTAGTTCGCGGCAGGACCGTAACATCGTCCATATCAGCCAGCACCGATTTGATTGCGGCCAGCCAGTCTGCAGGCACGGCTTCACCAATTTGGACGTGTCGACCCAGTTCGGAAAGCAGGCTACCGCCGCATTCAGCTTGCTCATCAGCCAGGATAACCCGAGCTCCGGCGCCACCTGCGGTCTGCGCCGCAGCCAGCCCTGCAGGACCCGCGCCGATCACCAGCACATCGCAATGGGCATATTGATGTTCATATCGGTCGGGATCGCGATCAGCAGGAGCATGGCCGAGGCCGGCTGCCTTGCGAATATGCTTTTCGTAGAACATCCAAAACCGTTTCGGCCGCATGAAGGTTTTGTAGTAGAAACCAGCCGGTAACAGAGCTGACAGCCAATCATTGATGCTCCGCAAGTCTAAGCGCAGGGAGGGCCAGCAATTCTGGCTGACGGCGCGCAGGCCCTCGAACAAGTCCACCGTCGTGGCCCGCATATTCGGGTCAGTCCGCGCACCGGTACCGAGCTGAACCAAGGCGTTCGGTTCTTCGGAACCACTGCCGAGGATGCCGCGCGGTCGATGATATTTGAAGCTACGGCCTACTAGATGCACACCGTTGGCCATCAATGCTGATGCCAGGGTATCGCCTTTGTGGCCGAAATAGTGACGGCCGTTGAAGCTAAATGCGACCCCAGTAGTTCGGTCAACCCGGCCACCATCAGGGAGGCGAAATCGCTGACGACTCACGAGGTATATCCTGGAATTTTTGGTGGTACCTCGTCCATTAAATAGACGGCGAGAATCTGATCACTCACCGTATCGCGTACCACGTGAAACCATTTGCGGCAGCCATGCGCATGGCTCCAGCGCTCGTAATATAGCCCTTTCGGGTTCTGCCGCATGAATAGATAGTCAGCCCAAGCCGCATCGTCGATCGTATCGGCACCTGCCGGCCGGGTGATGTGGGCCTCGCCGCCGCAATGAAACTCAATCACGTCGCGCTCACCACACCAGGGACAGGGTATAAGCAGCATGCGTCGGCCTCCTAATGCGCTACCGCCGCGGCGCCGTGTTCATCGACCAATGCGCCAGTCGTGAACCGATCAAGAGCGAAGGGTGCATTCAGGGGGTGCGGCTCATTGTGCGCAATGGTGTGCGCGAAAACGTTGCCAGAGCCGGGTGTCGCCTTGAAGCCACCAGTACCCCAGCCACAGTTAAAATAAAGGCCCTGCACCGGCGTCTTGCCAATGATGGGGCTGGCATCCGGGCAGATATCAACGATGCCGCCCCATTGCCGTAGCATGCGCATCCGGCTGAACATAGGAAATAGCTCCACTACCGCGCGAAGGGTATCCTCAACGACATCAAAGCCGCCGCTCTGAGAATAAGAGACATAGCTATCAATGCCGGCGCCAATGACCAGCTCGCCTTTGTCGGACTGACTGATATAAGCGTGCACCGCATTCGACATGACGACACAGTGCAGAACGGGTTTGACTGGTTCAGAGACCAAAGCCTGCAACGGATGGCTTTCGATAGGCAGTCGAAAACCGGCCATGTTAGCGAGTACACTACAATGGCCAGCGACGACGACACCGACCTTGTTCGTCTTGATAGTCCCTCGGCTAGTTTCCAGCCCCTGCACCACGTCACCGTCGCGCAGAATTCCAGTGACCTCGCAGTTCTGGATGATATCGACACCCAGCGCATCCGCAGCCCTTGCGTATCCCCAGGCCACTGCATCATGACGAGCGACCCCGCCGCGCCGTTGCAACGACGCGCCCAGTACTGGGTAACGCAGCGTCTCGGACGTATCAATTAGAGGGCAGAACTCCTTCACACCTTCCGTATCAAGAATTTCGGAATCAATACCATTCAGCCTATTAGCGTTCACCCGGCGCGACAGTTCACGCAGATCATGTAGATTGTGTGCCAGGTTGAGGACACCGCGCTGACTAAACATGACATTGAAGTTGAGCTTTTGGGACAGCCCTTCCCACAGCTTCAGCGAATGTTCATAAAGTCCGGCACTCTCATCCCACAGGTAGTTAGAGCGGACGATAGTCGTGTTACGCCCGGTGTTGCCGCCGCCAAGCCATCCCTTCTCGACTACAGCCACATTTGTGATCTTATGCTCCTTAGCCAGGTAATAAGCCGTTGCTAAACCGTGCCAGCCGCCGCCAACGATCACGACGTCGTATGCAGGTTTAGGCTCCGGGCTTCGCCACGCCTCACGCCAGTTTTCGTGTCGTGACAGAGCGTTTCTGGCAAGCGAGAAGATCGAGTATTTCTGCAAAGCGCTTTCACTCCTCCTATAGAGGGTTATATCGTCGCCTCGTTCACAAGGGAAATTGAAATGAATGGCTAGAAACACCACCAAAGCTACGCGCATTTCAGACGGTCGGAATAAATTTCTAGCGGCTATTTATTCGCAAGGCATATTGTCATGAAGGCAGCCTATATCGAGGCGCAAGGGGAGCCGGACGTACTGCAATATGGCGACGTGCTAGATCCGGTCGCCGGTCCGCGCGAAGCGATCGTCGATATTCATGCTGCCAGCGTTAATGCCGCCGACTGGAAGGTCCGGTCTGGCGCTCTTGGGCCGATAACAAAATTTCCCTACATTCTAGGCCGTGACTTTTCTGGCGTTGTACGGGCGGTCGGCGACAACGTGACGTGTGTTGAAGTGGGTGACGAAGTCTTCGGTGTCTGCGAGATAGGCCAGGAGGGTGCGTATGCGGAACAGATCGCGATCAAATCGTCAATCCTGGCTCCTAAGCCGAGAACCTTGGAACATATCGAAGCAGCGGCACTCGCAGCAGCTGGCCTGACGGCGTTGATATCTATCGAGGATGCGCTCGAACTCAAGGCCGGAGAAACAATCCTGGTCCAAGGTGGCGCCGGGGGCGTTGCAGGTTTTGCCATTCAGCTGGCAAAGCAAATCGGCGCCCGTGTCATCACCACAGCGAGCGCAACAAACCACGAATATCTCCGCGATCTCGGCGCGGATAAATGTATCGACTATATGACGCAGAATTTCACCGAATTGGCATCCGATTGTGACGCTGTGTTCGAAACCGTCGGCGGCAACGTAGCCACCCGATCCTTCGAGGTCTTAAAGCCGGGCGGCCGGATTGCCTGCATCGCCTCCGGGCCCACGGCACCAGTCTCACCGCGCGACGATGTAACAGCACTACGCCCTGCCATAAACCGCCGCCGCGAGCATATGGATCGGATCGCCCATCTTATTTTGACTGGCGCAATCCGCGTGCCGGAAATCTCAACCTTCCGCTTGCCGGAAGCCGCCAAGGCGCACCGCATCAGCGAATCTCGCCACCTCCGCGGCAAGCTCGTCTTCGAGGTGCGCTAGTCCTCATTCAGCGCCGCGCAGGCCGCTTCAAACGATGCCAGCGGCGGCCTGTATAGCCCAGCCCCCAACCCACCGTAGACACCAGACTTCTCAACGAGTCCCAATTCAACAACAGGCGTCTCTCCTGTCTCGACAACTGCGCGCGCAGACAAACCCGCTCGTGCGCCAGATGCCGGAAATCCCGGATGCGCATCTATCAACAGTTTTTCCGGTAGCATAAAGATGCTGTCGTCATAGTAGCCGCTGTGCAAAGCCTTCATGTCCGGGCAATAAGACAGCGCCATGGCACCGAGACCGAACCCCTCTGCCAGCGCGCTATCGCCATAAGCACCGGTGCAGTTCTCCATCGTGTACGGTTCGCGCACATCACCGCGCGGCACATCTGCTGGAGCGATAAACCAGCGCCCAGGCAGACCACTCACCTGCAGGCCGAACTGTGCACCATTGCCGCCCATAGCCGTCACCAAAGCACTTTCTTTGACCCCAGCGGCGGCGGACAGGGCGCAACGTGCCGCAGCCATCCAAAAATTAAGATGGAAAATCGGCCACTCCGCAACAAATGTCCCAATGTTTGATGCGCCGAAAGCGGAGGGGAGCCGTTTCCGTAAAACCTCGACCAACGTCTTGTGCGCTTCGAGATGCCGGAGATGCACGTCGTCACCCCGTGTCAGCGCTGCGTCGATGATCGGTAGCCAAGGAATAGGCTCCGATGCCGCGGGAGCGATAATGCCCGCCACCTCTTCATTCAAAAAACGCAGGAGATCAAGCGCTTCCTGAGATTTACGCCCATAACGCGCAGCGGGCGCTCCGCCAGTGCCACCACCATTAAGTGGTGCGTAGGCCGGCTTGCCCGATCCAGCCCCATCTGACACTTCGATGACTTGCATTGAGGCGGATACGACCGCCGCCAGAGGCGTCGCAACGTTACGATCCTGAGCCGGTTCTAACCTCACATCACCGGAAGCGATTAACTCATCAGCTTCGTCAAAATCAGCGGCCCAACCTTCGAACACACAAGCGACCGCCGCAGAATGCAGGGTTGGAACGACATGACCGTTCTCCGCAGGCGGACCGCTATGCAGTAGAACATGACTTTCGAGGCCAATCGCCTCTTTAGCGCGCCTTACACCGCTCCAGCATGGCGCGGCGGCAAACAGTCGGTCGCGCGCCTCTCTATCTGCTGGGTGAAGTGCCATCGATTACCTAACCTGTGACGCATTGATCGCTTTTGCTGCCCCGAGAATGCGTTGCGCCTTGTATACAATAGGGTAATCGATAAAATATCCATCGAGTTGGATCGAGGAAGAGCCCGCCCTCTCCGCTTCATCAAAGGCAGCGACTACCTTCTCAGCATGATCGATTTCCGCTACGGTCGGACTATAGGCCTCGTTCACGATAGCGACTTGTGGCGGGTAGATGCACATCTTCCCCTGGAAGCCCATCTGTTTCGCACGCAACGAGGAGGCACGAATTCCGTCAAGGTACTTGATGTGAATCCATACCGTGTCGACCGGCGGCTCCAAATCAGCGGCACGCGACGCCAACACCATGCGGGAGCGCGCATCGTCCAGGTTCACCTCATCTAGGGTCCAATCCATATTCATATCGTTGGTGTAGTCACCCGCTCCAAACGCCATGCGCCGTGCGCGGCTGCCGCACCCGGCGATGTCCGGTAAAGCCAAAATTCCTTTCCCCGTCTCTAAGATTGGCATGATATCGATCTTGCCCACTTCTAAGCCTCGCGCCTTCTCTAAATTCCCGACCATCCAGTCCACAGCGAGCAATTGTTCTGGGCTTTCAACCATCGGCAGCACGATCCCGTCCAAGCCGGATCCAACGATAGCGTCGATATCGCCAAAGCAGAATTCTGTCTCGAAAGAGTTGACCCGAACATAGCCAAGATTGCGTCGCGGCCGCTGTAGCGCCTCAACGATGACATCACGCGTCGCGACCTTTTCAACATTGGCGACGGCATCTTCCAAATCGAGGATAACGGCGTCAGAGCCAGCGTCGAAGACCTTCTCCACCTTCCGCGGGTGGTTGCCAGGCGCGAAGAGAAAGCTGCGATAAACACCCATGGTTTCTGTCCCGTAATTGGTTTATCTCAAATCGTCGTTATCGATACTGCGGTGCGGCACCACTTGTGGCAAACTTTAGCGCACACCAACGAGAGGAATAAGCGATGCGGACCTATCAAGGCAGTTGCCACTGCGGCGCGGTAACATTCGAAGTCGATGCAGACTTATCGAAACTCGGTGACTGCAATTGTTCGATTTGCACCAAGAAGGGTTCGGTACATCACAGAGTCTCTGAAGACCGTTTCCGGCTGCTCACCGGCACCGAAACCCTCAAGGCCTATCAATTCAACAAGAGAGTTGCGAGCCACTTTTTCTGTCAAAATTGCGGCATCCATACCTATTCTCACCCACGCACAGCGCCAGACATGTTCAACGTCAATGTTCGCTGCCTGGACAATTTTGATCTACGCAAAGCAGAATATATAATGACGACTTTCGACGGCCAGAACTGGGAAGCTGCCTTCGGAACGATGCACCAGAAGTAGCGTTAGCCGTGGACCGCCCTGCTATCGTCCCAGTTCCTTCGAATAGTTAAACCGCTCTTCAGAATACACGCTGAGCGACATCTCTGCGGTCCGTATTTGATTGACCGGATTGCGGAGCACGATGGTCCTCGCTGGGGTTCCTACCTCGACGTAGAGAGCCTCCGTCATATCCAGTGGCACGCCATTTGCGCACCGCTCCAACCACTCGTTCGCAAGAATTTTTTCAAGCTCTTTGAAAACAAGAACGTGGCTGCGTTTTAATTACAGCATCCAATCCGTCTATCTTTTTTGCCTGATTGCATCGAGTAATCCATCGAGGCCCCGTAAATAGGAGGAAATTCCAAATCCGGCAACGACACCGTTCGCTACTTCTGCCAGTACAGACCGCGTGCCCCTGCGCTCGATGTTCGTCATATGTACCTCCACATAAGGCAATGCGACCGCCTTGATGCAGTCGCGCAGCGCAAACCCGGAATAGGTGAAGCCGGCTGGATTCATCAACAAGCCGTCAATGCCGTCTTTCGCTCCTTGATAGATGCGAGAAATCACTTCGCCCTCTATGTTGGCATAGAAAATTTCGAGCTCGACACCCAGCACCCTGGCACGTTCGTGCATTAGCAAGTCCAACTTATCAGCCGTAGTCGTGCCATAGAGCTCCGGCTCGCGCTTGCCAAGCCATACCATGTTCGCACCCTGCAACAGCAATATCTTCGTCATGAAGCCTCAACTCGCTTCCCCGGCTGGACAAACCGTCCGCCAACATGGTGGGATTGTTCCATCATAACCGGACTGGGAGGTCAGACGAAGGTGCAGAAATACGATGCCGGGGCCGTTCTTGCGGTCTGGACAGACGCCAAGGCAGACGCTGAAGCCGACTTCAACGAATGGTACAACCGGCAGCACGTGAATGAACGCTGCGATGTGTCTGGCTTCCTGAGCGGCCGTCGCTACCGAGCTATTTCCGGACGGCCCCGTTATATGGCTCTATACGACACTGTCGGCTCTGAAATCTTGTCGAGCGCCCCCTATCGCAAAGCATTGAATAATCCGACGGACTGGACGCAAGCGGTGATGCCCGGGTTCCAGGGGTTAATTCGCGCGGTTCTGGACGTCGAGACCCGCATCGGACGCGGGTATGGCGCAACCGTCGCATCTTTCCGTCCGCATCCCGGGACCGAGGCATTACCCTCGTTGATCACTTGGTTAACGCAAGACGCGTTGCCGGCAATTCTCGACGAACCGGGTATCACAGGTGCCCAGTTGTTATGCAGTGCACGCAACCGAACGGCTACTGACACGACAGAGGGCAAGCTTCGCGACGAACCGGATAGGACCGTAGAATGGGCCTGTTTCGTTGACGGCACTGAACCGGCAATGGTGCGTTCTGCCTGCCAAAGAATATTGCCGCGCGAAACGTTCCGGGACTGCGGTGCTGGGGCGGTCAACCGGGGCCTTTACCGGTTTCTATACGGCAATGATTCCCTGCGCCAGGAAGAAGGGCGATGAGCACGCTGCTGACCCGGCACGATCCGCGCGAAGCGAAGCGCTACTACAATGACGGACTTTGGTGCGACGACACCTTCTATTCGTTGGTCGCCGGGCATGCGGCAACCCGTCCCAATGCCTTCGCTCTGCGCGACAGCCAGCGACGGTTGACCTGGCGCGAGGTGCAAGATTGGACCGACGCGGTAGCGCACAGTTTGCACGAAGTTGGGCTTCGGCAGGGCAACCGGGTCGCTATCTGGCTGACTAACCGTATTGAGGCTGTGATTGTCTTCTTAGCCTGTGCGCGCAACGGCTATATTTGCAACCCGTCACTGCATCAGAGCTACACTAATGAAGACATTGTCAAACTTCTGAGAGACCTCAACGCGGAGGCAGTATTCACCGAAACCGATGAAGAATTCGCAACGGAACTACAAAGCATACCGTCGATGCGACGCGTTTATCGCCTGCCGCAGAGCCGTGTCCCGGGCACCGATTTTCCAAGCCAGATAACGGCGGGAAGCAGGGAAAACTTACCCGACGATAATGCGGACCGCATCTGCTACCTCGCCTTCACCTCCGGCACTACGGGCAAGCCAAAAGGAGTGATGCATTCGCACAACACGCTGTTGGCCAACCCGCGCGACATGGTACGAGACTGGAACCACGGCAACGATACGGTTCTTCTATCTCTAAGCCCTCTTAGCCATCACATCGCGTGGGTCGCGGTGGGGCAGGTATTAGCTTCTGGGGGTGAACTGGTGGTGAACGACCCGCCGGGCGGGATGAAACCGCTGGACTGGATCGTCAAGACCGACGCCAACTACGTCATGGGCGTGCCGACCCATGCGATGGATATTCTCGCAGATCAGGCGGAACGCAAACTGCAAAGTCTTGGTTCGGTAAAACTTTTCTACATGGCCGGCGCGCCGATACCGCCCTCGACGGCGCAGGCTTTTCTTAAACAGGGAATAAAGCCTCAAAACATCTATGGCATGACTGAGAATTCATCGCATCAATACACGTTTCCAGACGACGACACGGAGACGATTACCGAGACCTGTGGCCGGGGCGGCCCCAGCTACCAGGTGAAACTCTTTAGCCAGGACAACGCCGATAAAGAGGTGCCGATTGGCGAAATTGGCCATATAGGGGGAAAGGGTGCCTGTCTGATGCTTGGTTATTTTGACAACCAAACGGCAACGGAAACTTCCTTCAACCGTGATGGCTGGTTTCTGTCCGGCGATCTTGGCCGATTGAACGAAAAGGGTTGCCTGGAGATCGTCGGTCGGCTTAAGGACATCATTATCCGCGGCGGCCATAACATCCACCCGGCCAAGATCGAAGATTTGGCGATCAAACACGCTGGCATTGAGAAAGCCGCCGCCTTCCCGGTGCCGGACGAGAGATTGGGCGAAAAAGTTGGACTGGCGGTTATCCCCAGCGGGACAGAAGCCCCGGACGGCGACGCACTCTTGTCCCATCTCCACAAAACTGGCCTATCTGTGCAGGATATGCCGGAGTATTACATCGCCATGGAAGCGCTACCACTGACAGCTAGCGGCAAGATTCTGAAACGCGAACTGGCCGAATGGGTCCGTGCCGGCATCATCGCGCCCGAACCGGTCCGGTTTATACGCCCCATCGAGAAAGACTGAGATATGCCCGTTGAACTCACCCGGCGAGACGAATTCGCCATAATCACGTTGAATCGACCGGAGGCGCTAAATGCGCTTAGTTTCCAGATCGTAAAGGATATAGGAGCGGCGCTCAGCGAGGTCGCTGAATCCAACGCACGAGCGCTGCTGTTAATCGGTGCCGGAGACCGTGCCTTTTGCGCCGGTGCCGACATAAATGAACTAGCCGGCCGCACCCTTTCAGAAGTGAAGCGCGGAGCAGAAGCTGGACAACGCACATTCGCCAGACTCGACACGTTCCCGATGCCCTCCGTCGCTATCATCAACGGCTACGCCTTTGGTGGCGGTATGGAGCTGGCGTCGGCCTGTACCTTCCGAATTGCGACACCGAATGCCAAGATGGGATTGCCGGAAATCAAGCTTGGCTTGATACCTGGTTACGGAGGCACGCAACGGCTACCAAGACTGATTGGCGAGGGCCGCGCGCTTGAGCTCATCATGACCGGGCGCACCGTGGAAGCCGAGGAGGCAGAACGTATCGGTCTCGTCAGCCGGATAGTGGAAGGCGACCCACTGGACGCCGGCATGGCGTTCGCCCGAGAATTTTCGGGCTACAGCCTGCCGGTCCTGGGTTTCGCACGCGATGCTGTGAAGCGTGCGCTCGACCTCCCGATCTATGAAGGGCTGAAGATCGAGGCCGACCTCAATACTATGTCCTTTCAGACCGATGACAGCGTCGAGGGCACGACGGCCTTCCTGGCAAAACGAAAGCCGGAATTCAAAGATGGTTAAGGACGCGAAGGTCATCGCTGTCACAGGGTCAAGCCGCGGCATCGGCAGCGAAATCGCTCGAGAACTCGGCAGGCGCGGTTTCATAGTCGGCTGCCTGTCACGCGGAGGAAGTCTGCTAGACAACGTACCGGACGGCGCGACGCTGCTGCCGTTTCCCTGCGACGTGACTGACGAGACAAGCGTCACCGTTGCTCTCGGCAGTCTGGTAGAGACGACAGGGCGGCTCAACGGTCTCGTTAACAATGCGGGGCTTCTGGTTGAGCACAAGAGTGCGGAGCTCTCTGTCGCCGATTACGATCACGTGATGCGCAACAATGCGACCTCAGTGATGATGGTTAGCCGCGAAGCCTACCCGCACCTCTGCGACGCCGACGGCGGCGCTATCATCAATATAGGATCGTTCTGGGACAAAATTGGCGTGCCACGCAACTTACCCTATTGCGCGTCTAAAGCCGCGATTGCCGCGATAACTCGATGCCATGCGGTAGAGTGGGCCCGCAAAAACATCAGCGCCATGAATATCGCACCAGGCTATATCGAGACGGATTTCAACCACGATTTCTTTGCTGACGAGAAGACCCGCGAGTGGTTGCGCCAGCGCGCGCCGATGATGAAACCGGGCCAGACCGGCGATGTTGCCCGCCTGGTTACTGCACTGTTCGCAGAGGACATTCCCTTCTTGACCGGAGAGACCATATATCTCGACGGCGCACAATCGGTCGCCCTTTAGGAATTTCACATGAAGCTATTCGACCATCTGGACGCGACGGCAGCGCTCACGGAAGACGAAGCGATACTCCTCGGCAGTGTGCAAACTGTCGCGCGCGACAAGATCGCTCCCCGCGCAACCGCCTATGACGCCAGCGGTGAATTTCCCTGGGACAATGTAAAAGAGATAAACACTCTGGGGCTCAACGCCATGTTCGTGCCGGAAGCCTACGGAGGTGCCGAATTGTCCTTCAGCGCCTATCTCGCCTGCGCGCGCGAGATCAGCAAGGCCTGCGCGGCCACCGGAATTATTTGGGCGACCAATTTCCACGCCATGAAACCGGTTATCGATTTCGCGACCGAGGACCAAAAAAAACGCTTCCTACCGAAACTGGCCGAAGGTGCACTAGCGTCTCTATGCATAACCGAACCCAATGCTGGTTCCGATGCGACTGGAATGGTGACGAAGTTCACACCAGATGGGAAGGACATTATTGTCAATGGTGGCAAGACCTTTATCTCCAACGGCAATGTCTCAGATTTCTATCTGGTCTTTGGAAAATGGTCGGAAATTGATGATGGCAAATCCTCCATATCCGCCTTGGTGATCGAAAAGGACACGCCGGGCTTCTCTGCAGGCAAGCCGGAAGACAAGATGGGTATGCGCGCCTCGGCGACAACATCGCTTACCTTTGACGAATGCCGCGTCCCACGCGCAAACCTATTGCTGGAACCGGGGGATGGGTTACGCATCCTGCTAGCATCACTGAACAAGTCGCGCCCTAGTGTGGCCGCCCACGCACTGGGGATCGCACGAGCCGCATTCGAGGATGCAACGGCTTATATCAACCAACGCCGCCAATCCGAGCGCCCCATTATCGATTTTCAGGGAATCCAGTTCCTCCTGTCAGATATGGCAACGGATCTGGCGTTATGCGAGACGCTGCTCTGGCATGTCGGCCGCATGGTCGATAACGGCGCCGGAGATTTCAGCATCGAAGCCTCCATGCTTAAAATGCGAGCAGGTGACGTTGCCATGCGGATCACGACCGACGCCGTCCAACTTTTCGGCGGATACGGTTACATTAAGGAAAATCGGGTGGAACGTTTGATGCGCGACGCGAAGATCTGCCAGATCTGGGAGGGCACAAAACAGGTGCATCAGCAGTATATTGGCCGAAGTTTCATTAATCGGTAACAACCTGAAACAGTGTAAGCGCCGGACGAATTAGTCGATGCCCTGATAAACCGTAAAGCTTTCTTCTCTTAAAGTTTTATCGGCAATTTGCAGGTAATGGTTTGCGCTTATACGTTGCGAACACATCGCGGCAAAACATTGGCAATAGCTCAACATATGAAGAGAGTTTTGCTTAACAGCCCGTGAAATTCGCTCTGCCAACATAACCAAACGACCAGACTAAGCCTCACCCCATTTTAACGTGCACAGTCGATGCAAACCGGTGTCGCCAGGTCCAATTGCAAACGTTTTGGCTCAATCTCTTCGCCGCAGTTCAAGCAGTAGCCATAGTCACCAGACTCAACTCGCTCCAAAGCAGCATTAATTCGGCGGATCTCGATCGTTCGGCGACGTTCGGTTTCCAAAGCCATCGCCTGATCCTGCAAGGCGTCCATCCTCGAAAGGCGACCGACCCTACTTTGATCAAGCTCGACTGGTTTTCGCGAAATTTTGCTCGATTCCAAGATCGATAGAAATTCCTGACGCATCTCGATCAGACGCTTACGCGCCATTTTCGGGGACGGTTTTATCGCCATCACGACCTCCTTGGCCCATTATTACACGCTACCGCGCATCACAAAGGGCAACAATCATGCTGCGCCCTTTACCCACCGCCGCGGATCGCTAATCTGGACCACAAATTCAGAAATCTCACGAGGGAAGTTACATGAGCCGTTTGGCCCCAATCGATCCAGCAACCATGACACCGGCCCAGAAACAAGCGCATGACGCGATCGCCGCGGGACCACGTGGCAGCGTGCGCGGCCCTTTTGCTGCACTGCTGCATAACCCAGGCGTCGCCGACGCGATCCAGCGTATGGGAGCGTCCTTGCGTTTCGATGGCACCCTGCCGGATAACCTGCGCGAAATCGCGATCCTGGCAACAGGTCGTTTTTGGACCGCCCAATATGAGTGGTATGCACACGCCAAAATCGCATTGGACGTTGGGGTAGACGAGAAAATCGTGAACGCCATGGCCCAACGCCGCAGGCCTAGCTTTATCAAGTCCGACGAAGCGGCGGTCTATGAATTCTGCAACGAGTTGCATGAGAAACAGAGCGTAAGCGACGAAAACTACGCCTGGGTCGTTGAACAACTGGGCGAAGCTGGCGCTGTCGAGTTGATCGCCCTGTGTGGCTATTACACGATCATCTCCATGACGCTGAATGTGGCCCAAACCCCGTTGCCGGACGGCGAAGAATTACCCCTTCGGGCCTAATCAGTGGAACAGACACACGCTCTTGGTATCGATATTGGCGGCACCTTCACTGATGTCGTCGTTTACGATCGCGCGACTGGTCAAATCGCCAAGGGCAAGGAGCTAACCACGCCCGATGATCCGTCGCGCGGTGTCCTAACCGCTCTCGAAAAACTACTTGAAGGTGGTATCCCGCCGGAATCACTATATCGTATCGTGCACGCGACAACCCTTTTCACCAACGCTCTGATCGAGCGCAAGGGCGCACGCACAGGACTAATTACGACCAAAGGGTTCCGCGACGTCCTCGAGATCGGCCGCGAACGGAAATACGAGCTTTACGACATCCATATCACGATGCCAAAGCCTTTGGCGCCACGGGATCTGCGCCTCGAAGTAACCGAACGAATGGCAGCAGACGGCATGGTAATTACGCCGCTGGACGAAGATGAGTTGATACACCAAGTCGACGCACTGCTTGCTGCGGGCGCAGAATCAATCGCTATCGTATTTTTGCACGCTTACGCCAATCCATCGCATGAGGATGCGGCGCTGGCGGCAATTTACAAAAAACACCCTGACCTGATTGTTACTGCGTCGCACGATGTCGCACCAGAAATTCGCGAATACGACCGCACCTCTACGACGGTGACCAACGCCTATGTGAAACCGCTGGCGCACACTTACGTCGACCAGCTCGTGGATAAAACGGCAGCGCTGGGCATCAGCGCACCCTATTTCATGATGCTTTCCAATGGTGGCCTAACCCATATTGCCGAAGCCAAGCGTTCACCGGTACAGCTGCTCGAATCAGGCCCCGCGGCCGGCGCGTTGGTCGCCGCCTATTTCGGCAGCAAGGCCGGTGTCGACAATGTACTCGCATTCGACATGGGCGGCACGACAGCCAAGCTAGCACTAGTGGATGAAGGCGAACCACATGTTGACTATCACTTCGAGGCCGCTCGCGAAAAGCGGTTCGCCGAAGGTAGTGGATTACCGCTCAATATTTCCGCCATCAAGCTAATCGAAATTGGTGCCGGAGGTGGTAGCATCGCGCATATCGACGATATGGATCTGCTAAAAGTTGGACCGCAGAGCGCCGGTTCGGAGCCAGGTCCAGTCTGCTACAGCCGCGGCGGCGTTGATCCGACGGTGACCGATGCCGATCTTTTACTCGGCTTTCTCAACGCCGAGTATTTCGCCGGCGGCAGCATGCAGATCGACCGAGATGCTGCCAAACGTGCGATGCAACCGCTCGCCGACCAGTCTGGGCTTTCGGTAGTTGACGTCGCGCGCGGCATCTACGACGTGGTCAACGAAAATATGGCCAGCGCCGCCCGTGTGCATATCGCCGAGCAGGGCAAGGACCCGCGTCAATATACGCTGCTGGCGACCGGTGGTGCCGGACCCGTCCATGCCTATTACGTGGCCAAGAAGCTCGGTGTCCGGCGGCTGATCTGCCCTTTGGCGGCTGGGGTTGCCTCAGCACTCGGCCTGCTTATCGCTCCGGCGCGGATCGATCGGGTGGTGACCATTGCCAGTAGCCTCACCGAAATGGATTGGCCACACCTAGAGGAGGCATATCAGGAACTCGAGCAAGACGCTGCAAAAGTAATAGAAGAAACCGGGTTTGACGCGAGTAAGGCCCATATCACGCGACTCGCCGACATGCGATATATAGGCCAAGGTTTCGAGGTCGTAACTACCCTGCCAGAAGGCCCTTACGACGCGAGTTCTGCAGAGGGGCTATTGGATGCTTTTGAAGACACCTACCGCCGCACCTTTTCGCGCACGCCACCGGACGTAAACGCAGAGATCATCAACATTCGCGTCTCGCTACGGGCCGAAGTCCCAGGCGAGTCCGTCGGCTTCAAGGCTATTGGCGGGTCCAGCAAAGACACCAGAGCCCAAAAAACGCGTCCGGTTCGGTTTCCGGAATTAGATGACTATATCGATACTGCCGTTTATGACCGTGCGAGCCTAACTGCAGGGGAACGATTGGCTGGCCCGGCTGTCATCGAAGAAAATGAGTCGACCCTAATCGTCGGACCCGGCGCTACGGTCGAAGTCGACCCGGACGGCAATTTGTTGGTCGAACTGCCAAAGGACGTGTCATGACTGCCGCCCCTTTTGATTCCGCAACTCTCGAAGTCTTGTGGACCCGACTGGTATCAATTGTAGATGAGGCCGCAGCAGCGCTCGTCCGAACGTCCTTCTCAACAGTCGTCCGCGACAGCCATGATTTTTCCTGCGTCATCACCGACGCGGCGGGTCGCTCGTTAGTTCAGGCAACCGACAGTATCCCGTCATTCATTGGCACGTTGCCGCGCACGATCCGCCACTTCCTCGATGAATTCCCTGCCGAATCCTTGCAGCCCGGCGATGTATTGATCACAAACGATATCTGGATGGGCACCGGCCATCTGCCGGATATTAGCGTTGGCAAACCTTTGTTTTTCAATGGTGAAATCGTCGGCTTCGCCGGTAGCACAGCCCATGCGCCGGATATCGGTGGCAAAATCCGTTCACCCGAACCACGTGAAGTCTTTGAGGAAGGGTTCCAGATTCCTATCATGAAGGTTATCCGTGCCGGCGAACCGGACGAAACCTTCTTCAATCTACTGCGCAAAAATGTCCGGGCGCCGGACGAGGTGGTGGGCGATTTGTGGGCGCAGATTACCGCTCTCGACCTGATGGACAACCGGACTGATACTTTCATGCGGGAGTACGGGCTAGATACTCTCGAAGACCTGGCGACGGAAATCCAATCGCGTTCCGAGCGGGCCATGCGCGCGGCGATTACGGCGCTTCCAGATGGAACGTACGAGAATACCATCAGCACGGATGGGCTAACCGAACCGCTTGACTTGAAGGTCAAACTTACCATTAACGGCGATGAGGTTATGGCTGATTTTTCTGGCTCCGCACCGCAAGTAGACAAAGCTATAAACTGCGCCATGTGTTACACTTACGCGATGACGGCCTATGCCGTGAAATGCGCCGCTGCACCAAACCTACCGAACAATGACGGTTCAATCCGGCCAATCAAAGCAATGGCCCCGGAGGGCTGTATTCTAAACCCGCAGTTCCCTGCCTCTGGCGGCTCGCGTGCGTTGATTGGCCATTTCGTGCCATCGTTGATCTTTGGTGCGCTGGCCAAGGTTGTGCCAGATAAAATCATGGCCGGCGCAGGATCACCGCTTTGGTGTATCAACCAGTCAGGCGTGACCGAAAGCGGTGCACCTTTCGCCAAATTGTTCTTCTTCAATGGCGGAATGGGAGGCACCAACCAGTCTGACGGACAAAGCACCTTAAGCTGGCCGAGCAATATATCTACGACACCGATCGAAGTTATCGAGCAACTTGCACCGCTCCGCGTCAATCACAGAACTCTGAGACCTGGCTCCGGCGGCGCGGGGCGTTTTCGCGGCGGGCTGGGACAGGAAGTCCAATTCAGGAGCACTTCCAAAACACCAACTGCCGTCGCCTTCCTAGCGGAACGCACCAGGGTCGCCGCTCCCGGCATTGCCGGTGGCAAGGATGGTGCCAAGGGTGAATTGCGGATCAACGATGATTTGGTCGATCCGAAGCAACAGCACATCATTAAAACTGGCGACACAATCACAATGCGCACGCCAGGCGGCGGCGGTTATGGGAAGCTGAGCGATCGAGATGCGGCGGCCATCACACGGGACCGCATTGAAGAGAAGATCGCGGATTAAACCGAATTTCTTAGCTTAGTTGTTTTTGACCACCACTACATTGTATGCGGGTGAATGGGGGCGCTCAGCTGCCCGCGATAATTGCCGTTATAGCCTTTTGGTTGTCTGTCAGCGCGGTAACCTTGGGAACCAAAAGCAAGTCGGCCCGCGCATATGATTAACAAAAGCACAAAGAGCCGCTTTAAGGTCTATTGGGACTTTGGATACGGTTATATCTAGTGGCCAGGTCGGAGCCGTTTTGGAGTAGCCGGAAGCAAGGGACCGATTTTCTATGCCGCGGATCACCGCATGCGGTATGCGTAGGAATTTATCGAACAGAGAGAATGTCACCTTTCACCGGTTAAATCCCCACAATACGTAGGTATTCTCTCCATTTGGCAATGACACACTGTCACCGGTGGCTGGCGGCAATGGTGAAACAAAGGGTGTCAGGCGTTAATGAATCAAAAATATCCCGTACTGCCTAACTTGCAAGCTCTAGTCCTGAGACCGTTAGTTTTGCCGACAGGTCGGCCGAAACGGAGATCGAATAATGCTGTTCGGTCGCGATGGCGTTCTCAACGCATACCAAATCGATCGACAACTATTTAAGTAACCGAATCGAGAAAAGCTCGCAGGGGCGGATTGAATTGATCTGGCACTTCGACGTTGGAAAAATGCCGCTGGCCCGGCAGCATGACTAGCTTTGATCCAGCGATCCGGTCGTGGATTTGCAACGAATGTTCCGGCGGTGTAGCGGGGTCATCACCGGCACCCAACACTAGAGTCGGAGCCGTAATCAGATGCAGTCGGTTCTTGTAGTCGAGCTGAGCCGTTGCCGAAGTTGCACCTATGTAGCCTTGCGCCGTGGTGCGGATGAAAACCTCTCGCACCGCTTGATAATCGGCATTGGCCTCTTCCGCAAAGGCATCGGTAAACCAGCGACGATCGGTCATCTCCCAGATCGGCACCATGCCGCCTGCTTGCACGACCCGTTGCCGTTCGGCAACGAAATCCTTATAGGCCTGATTCGCCTGCGGGGTGGTATTGCACAGTGACAGCGACGCGATCCGGTCCGGATGCTCTATACCGAGACCCTGACCAATCATCCCGCCTGTCGATATTCCAACCCAGTGGACCTTGTCGAGCCTCAACGCATCCATCAGCCCTAACGCATCGCCGACAAATTGATCCAGCGTGTAAGCACCGAACGGCGCAGTGGTATCACCATGTCCGCGCCAATCGTAGCGGAGGATGCGGTACCGGTCTTCCAGCGCTGGCATCTGCCAATCCCACAATCGATGGCTGGTTCCCATCGCATGCGCCATCATTACGATGGGGCCATCCGAGACGCCATCCCAACGATGGAAAACCTCTATATCTCCAACGCGAAGCTTCGAACCCGACATACGTTCTAAAGTCCTTGCTTCTCTTTCCATAGGTAGAAGGGCCCGATAGAAGGGTCCGCAGCACGGACCCGATAATAAGGGATACGAGGTTTGTAGGTATCAAAAAGACGGCGAAGTTCCGCAGCGGGATCGTCATAGTCATCGGCACGTAGATCAACGATGGGATAGTCCAAGTCTTCGCACACTTTGATCGCGGCCGATCGCTGGCCGCCATGTTGGCCACCAGCGTCACGTCCCGCTTCGATCGCCAACATGAGCCGTTCCTCCAAAGCTTCTTCAGCATTATTTCGGTATGCTTCAACCATTGCATCGACCGTCGCTCTGCTGGTCAACCGGTTGCCCATAGCGATGAATTGATCCCCCTCGTAATGACCCTTCCAATCGCGGTTCTCGCTGCCAGTACGTGCCGCCGTGCGGCCTTGTGCGTCGACCACACCGATTTGCCGCGCTTCGATATAAGGGTCGGACGCAGCAAGTCGTTCAAGCACATCGGCTGCAGAGACGCCTTCCTCTAGCCAGTCAATTCCCTTAGGACCCAATCGGGGATCAGTCAAAGCTTGGGTCGCCACCGCACCAACGGCGGTCTTTACGAATGGCACCCGCGAACCAACTGCCATCTCGCCGGTCGACGTCGCTACCCCAAGCGCACCGGACTTTGGACACCGCCCCAATATCGTGAATGTATTGAATTCGATAGCAAAGCCGGTCACGACGTTCTCTCCTTCGGTCGACTGAATTTCATCACAATGGTAGTCATTACATCAGCGCACTTGCTAGAAAATTTTAGGGTGCGATCAAATCAGAGCGCATCATGAAATCGACCGAAGCCTATCACGGAGGGAACCTGCAGGAAGCCGAGACGCGTTTCGGGCGGCCAAACGAGGGTTGGCTCGATCTCTCCACCGGCATTAATGCCACGCCTTACCCGCATACAACACTGAGCGAAGCAGCATGGCAACGGCTACCGCAGGCGGCGGCTGAAGAGGCGCTACTCGAAGCAGCGCGCCGCTATTACAAGGTACCGGAAAACACCGAGATCGTCGCAACACCGGGATCACAATCGCTCTTGCAACTCCTTCCTTCCCTTTTACCTAACCGAAAGGTCGCCATCCTGGGTCCAACCTACGAAGAACATGAAAAGCTCTGGACCAAGACAGCGCGCAGAATTTGGACGATCTCAGCGTTTGCAGAAGCTGAAGGCGCAGATACGGTCGTTTTAGTCAACCCAAACAACCCTGACGGCCATACCATCGCACCAGCGGACCTTCTTGATCTGGCGCGGACCCTTCCGAAACCGGACGGCTTGCTTGTCGTTGACGAAGCCTTCGCGGATCTGAATGCCTCCTGCTCAGTCCTACCGCACATGAAAGGCGCTCCCATCCTCTCGATACGTTCTTTCGGCAAGTTTTTCGGCCTGCCTGGGCTACGGCTTGGCTTCGCCGTCGGGGCGGCACCGATCATCGTTGCGCTGCGAGAGCGGTTGGGACCTTGGGCAGTATCGGGCCCCGCTCTGGAAATAGGTGCACGGGCTCTGGCGGACACAGCATGGATCGAGCGCACACACGACGCATTGATGGCTCGAGCCAAGGCCTTGGACAACATCCTTTCTCATACGGGATTGACTGTCATCGGCGGCACTGCCCTGTTCCGACTGGTTCAAAGCGAGACAGTACCCGACCTATTCAAACGGCTAGGCGCAGGAGGCATTTTCGTTAGGCAATTTTACGACCGTAAGGACCTATTGCGCTTCGGAGTTCCAGGGACCCAGGAAGATATGGCGCGTCTGCAGCGGGCGCTCGGCTGACTATTCGGCCGACAACTATGAGACCTCAACTTCCCCGTGCACCGACAGTGCAGCGGAATCTTCCGCCTCATCCGTTCCTCGAGCTGAGCCTCGGCCCGAGAGACTGGGGTTGGTCATGAAATAATCGTGCGCGTTGAAACTGTGCGAGTTCCGCGACCGCCGCCGATAGGTACCGTCTGACTGCATGATCCACGACTGCGCCTTGTCCTTAAAGTTGTGATCCATGATCTGCTCGACAATTTGCCGATGCACTGTCGGGTTCTCGATCGGTACCATGATCTCCACGCGCCGGTCTAGATTGCGCGGCATCCAATCAGCAGAGGTGATGTAAACTTTGGCCTTCCCCGACAGCATATCATGGCCGCGGCCGAAGCATACGATCCTACCATGTTCCAGGAACCGTCCAACTATGGACTGTACTGTGATATTGTCGGATAGACCCTGGACACCCGGACGGAGACAGCAGATCCCGCGCACTACCAGATGAATTTTCACGCCTGCTAGCGACGCCTTGTAAAGCGCGTCGATGATCTCCCCATCGACCAACGAATTGACTTTAACCCAGATGGTGCCTGGCAGGCCTTGAGACACGAAGCGAATCTCATCATCGATCATCTCGATAAGTGTTTCGCGCATATTCACCGGTGAGACAGACAGCTTTTCCATATTAACCGGACCTGCTGTTCCCGTAGTGAAATGAAAAAGCCCTGCGGCATCGCGGCACAGTCCCGGATCGCAGCTGAAGAAGGAGAGATCTGTATAAATTCGCGCTGTAATCGGGTGATAGTTACCGGTCCCAAAATGACAGTAGCTCTGGAACTGATCGCCCTCACGGCGAACGACCAGTGAAATTTTTGCGTGTGTCTTCAGGTGGATNAAACCGTACACAACCTGCACACCTGACCGCTCTAGATCGCGCGCCCAACGGATGTTGCGTTCNTCGTCAAAACGCGCCTTCACCTCGACCAGGGCAGTTACCGACTTGCCGGNCTCAGCNGCGTCGATCAGNGCNGCGACTATNGGCGAATTCTCGCTGGTNCGATACAAAGTCTGCTTGATGGCAATNACATCGGGGTCCCTCGCTGCCTGNCGTAGAAACTGCGCNACNACGTCAAAACTCTCATAAGGATGATGGACAACGAAGTCCTTTGCCTTNATCGCTTCGAAACAATCGCCTCCNAAGTCNAGNACCCGNTCCGGAAAGCGCGGCGCNTANGGCGGAAANACAAGATCAGGGCGATTGTNAACGATCAGCTCGCTAGTATCTGCCAAACCAAGCAACCCTTTAAGGGCGAACACCGTCTCTGGCGCAGCATCGAGGCCGTCGACCAAGAACTGGCGTAATTCCCTGGACATGTCGTCATTGATCGTCAACCGAATAACCGAACCGCGCCGTCTCTCTTTAAGCACACTCTCGTAAAGGAGCACGAGATCTTCAGCTTCTTCCTCGATTTCAACATCACTGTCGCGCAGAACTCGGCATTGGCCAACTTCCACCACTTTGAAGCCTGGGAACAGCTTCTGCACATGCATCGCAACAACGGTCTCCAGCGCAACAAAACGATGTTCCTTGCCGGGCAGCCGAATGAACCGTTCCACTAAATGCGGCAGTAAAACCAGCGCGTTCAAATTCTCCTTCCGTCGTCCTTTTTTTAGGGCAACAACCGAAGCGAACCCAAGATTGGGGATAAAAGGAAACGGATGCGCGGGATCTACTGCAATCGGGCTCAGAACGGAGAACAGCTTTTCCAAAAAGAATGCCCGCAGCCAGCGCCGATCAGATGTGCGCAGCTCCTTTGCCTCCAGAACATGGATATTCTCATCGTGCAATTGCCGGACAATCTGCCGCCAGCATTTCTGCTGATTGTGCATCAGGCTCATTGCCCTGGCATTCACCAATTCCAACTGCTGTCGCGGCGTCAGACCTTCCTGGCTGGGAATATTAACCTTAGCTTCGACCTGACCGCGCAATCCAGCAACCCGGACCATGAAAAATTCATTGAGGTTGTTGGCGGAGATGGACAGGAACCGAAGCCGTTCAAGCAGTGGGTGCTTCTTGCTTTCCGCCGCTTGTAAAACACGCTCGTTGAAAGCGAGCCATGATAGTTCTCGATTTATGAAACGTTTGGGTGACGTCAAGGTGATCCGCGTGTCCACAGCGGCTTCACACACCGAGCGAACGGGTAGCTCGACTAACCGTTCCGACGCCATTCCTTTGACAATCTCCGATTCCATATCACATTGCCCGAAACTAACCGGTTACATCTTAATCCGTAATTTGACAGCGTGACAAACAAGTTACGTTCTACGCAATTGATCTGCCGAAACAAAATCATTCATTCTTCAGAAAACACGTAACTAGGTGCGAGCTACAAAATTTGCCAAGTAGCCCACGTCGATCGGCATTCGTTGGTGGCGCTGAGACGCTGGCCTGCCTAAGTTAAACTATCAAACCTTGGTCCCGGCGTTTCTTATCTTAGACTGGAATGCTTCTGGACTAATCAAAATCGAAAAGCTGCAGCTCAAGGTTAATCTGCTTTAAGCAGGCGTAACCGCATCGGTAAACAGCGGGTTAGAGTTAGGGTTAGACCAATCAGCCCGTAGCGACGGCCAAACCTGCGCGCGCCGGATCGGGAAAATTGATGATTTTTGCCTCAGCGGTTTTCGTGTCCAGTACGGCGCAGCTCAGCTGCCGATCATTACGCGGATCGCGGCCGTCGCCCGCCGAACCCGGATTGATCACGAGAACCCTACCAAAACGCTCTACAAGCTGCTGATGCGTGTGACCGAACAGCACGAAATCCGCATCAACTTTGCCAAACCGCGCCAGACTCGGACTGTGAGGATAGACGTATTCACCATAGGGCTCCCAAGCGGTCGAATGCACCATCAGGACCGTTTTATCTCCATACTGCAGCTCAAGTCGCCAGGGCTGTTCGTCTAGCCAGCGCAATAATTCCTGGTCAATCCCCTCGCGAGAACGGGCCCGCTCGCCTAGCGGTCCCAAAAAAACCTCTTCGTGATTACCCTTAATCGTGCGGAACCGGTGATCCCGCAGCGCGCCGACAACTTCGTTGGAAAATCGGTATTCGAAGATACTGTCGCCCAAGCACAGCAAGTCATCCACCGGTCCCATAAGTTCAAGCGCTCGGTTCAGACCTGCTATATTGCAATGCAGGTCAGAGACGATGCCCAACTTCAAAGTTTCTTGCCCGCTGTCCAGCCACCATCGACCAAAAGAGTCGTACCCGTTACAAAGCTCGCATCTTCAGAAGCCAGAAACGCAATTGCCTTGGCAACTTCCGGAGGTTCGCCCCATCGGTTAAGCGCGTGGATGCTGCGGATTGTGTCGGCATAATCCTCCGACTGGAAATAGCGCTCGGTCATCGGCGTACGTATCACGCCAGGCCCAACAGCGTTAACACGAATACCTTTTTCACCGAACTCCATCGCCATTTCCTTCGTGAGCCCGGTTACCGCGTGTTTCGAGGCAGTGTAGGCCGCTCTGTTCGGCGATGCCATGATACCCAATGTCGACGCCAGATTGACAATAGCGCCCGTACCTCCATTCGCGATCACTTCCCGCGCGAAAGCCTGCGCGCATAGAAACACCCCCGTAATGTTGACCCCGATAACGCGGCTCCATTCCTCGTAAGAGAGTTCGAGTACCGGCACGATCTCACGCACTCCCGCATTGTTTACCAGCACATCAAGACTACCGATCTGTTGTTTCGCCTCTGCCATTCCAGCGGTTACCGCGTCGGGATCGGTCACATCCAAGGCAAATGGATACGCCTGGCCGCCTTCCTTGGCGACCGCTTCTACAGTACGTTCGGCCATAGCGATATCGACATCACAGACGGCTACGATCGCACCCTCCATAGCGAATTCGAGACAAACCGAGCGTCCGATACCACCGCCAGCGCCGGTGACGATGACGCCTTTATCCTGAAATCGCATGGGGTTACCTCCTCCTAGCCGCATTCAGAGTGCGTTACCGCGGGCGCAGCGTCAATTCGTCAAACCCAGATGGAAGTCGAGCAGTAATGCGTTTATCGCCTGCGCGCTATCATACATCGCCCAGTGCGAGGCATCCGGAATTACATCGATGCGCAGGTTAGGCACCCGCTCGCGGCACATCATTACACGATCCTCAATAGAGGGGTATGCGGTAACGTCATTCTCTCCCCAAATTAGCTGCAACGGACAGGTGATGTTGGCCAGATCAGTCCGCTGCGTATCACCCAAACTAACTTTGCGGCTGTCGAAGCGGGTGCGGCGGACATTTTCCCCATGATAAAAGATAGCGTCATCATCAACGGTCTTCGGATCGCTCAGCATGAAAGCTAAGAGGTTACCGCGGACGATCTCACGATATTTCGCCTCGTCTTCACCTGCCGATTTGTAACTGCGTGTGTTCACGGGAGGACGGCCTTCGTGCTTGCCGAAACCACCAGACCCGATCAGCGAGAGCCCTTTTACGCGATCGCCAAAATGCGCCGCAATACAGGAACTCAGTGCGCCACCGAAGGAAAAACCCGTGAGGTGGAACGGCTCCTCATCCGCTATAATCTCGTCGATAGCCCGGCAGACGAGGCTCCTGTAATCCTCACCAGACATACTCTTATCGACATCTGGCGAGTCGCCATAGCCAGGCAAATCGATCGCGTGTACGCGAAAATGTTCCGCCAGCGCATCGATGTTGCGCGCCCAATGATTCCACGATCCCATGCCGCCGTGCAGCAGAATGTATGCCGTACCTTTCCCCAACTTTTTCACCGCCACCTGCGGCCGTTCCGATTCCGCCGTCAGCATACTGCTGCTGTCCTCCCATCAATTTTGAAGTGATTGCTTAACCGATGGCTTCCTCTGCGGCTAGCCACGCCGCTTCTGCCGCATCGATCTTACGGTCCAGGTCAGCCAGTTGCTTGTTAAGCAGGGCGATCTCTACCGCCGGGCCCTTATAGAGCGCAGGGTCCGCCAATTTGGCTTCGACCACGGATTTTTCTTGAGCTAATGATTCCAACTCGCGTTCAGCGGCCGCAGCCACCTTTCTTTGGGATGCCCTTGCAGACCTGGCGCTGGCACTGGCCCGTCGTGTCTTGCGGCGGCCCTGCCTGCCACCATTATCAGACCTATCATCGAAGACACGGCGACGCGCAGCCCGACGGCCTTCCAGGATCACCTTGCGATAATCTGCGATATCGCCTTCGAACGGTTGGCAGGTGCCGTCACGCGCAACCCACAACCTATCAGCACACAGCTCGACCAGGTGAAGATCATGCGTCACCAGGATGACCGCGCCCTCATAAGCGCTGATCGCGCCCACAAGCGCTTGCCGGGAATCAATATCAAGATGGTTGGTCGGTTCATCCAGCAACAAGACGTGAGGAGCATGCCTCGTGATGCAGGCGAACAAAAGCTTTGCTTTCTCGCCACCGGACAAGGACCCAACCTTCACGTTCGCACGGTCCTGAGTGAATCCGAAACGGCCCAAATGAGAGCGCAGCTTTGTCTCCAACACCCCCTGCATCCGCAAGGCAAGTTCCTCGCGTGCTGTACGGTCTGGATCGAAAGCGTCTGCCTGTTCCTGCGCAAAATAGCCAACCCGCATCTTAGAGGAATGACGCACCGCCCCCGACATCGCCTTGAGTTCGCCCATCAGCAATCTTAGTAATGTCGTCTTGCCGTTGCCATTTTCACCCAGAAGGGCAATGCGGTCGTCCATATCCAAGGTGAGGCCAAGCCGTTTCAATACCGGCTGGCCCTCAGAGTAGCCAACGCTCGCATTGTCGAGCGCAATCAATGGGGGCGCCATCGGTCCCGGGTAGGGAAAATCGAATGCTACCTCGTGATCGGGCCGCACTGGGCGCAGCTCGTCCATCCGCTCTAGTGCCTTAATGCGTGATTGCGCCTGTCGCGCCTTGCTCGCCTTGTAGCGGAATCGGTCGATGAAAGCCTGCGTGTGCCGCCGCTGTTCCAGCTGTTTGGAAAATTCGGCCGCACGTAACTCCTGGCGCTGGCGCCGTTCCTTCTCGAAATGATCATAATCGCCGCGATAGACGGTTAGCCGCAGGTCGTCGAGATGAACGATCGTATCGACGATAGTGTTCAGCAGATACCGGTCGTGGCTAATCAGCACGATCGTACCTTGATAAGTAACTAAGTGGCTCTCAAGCCACAACCGAGTCTCCAGGTCGAGATGATTGCTCGGCTCGTCTAGCAGCAGCAGATCTGGTTTAGAAAACAAAGTCGCCGCAAGGGCCACCCGCATGCGCCAACCGCCGGAAAATCTATTCAGCGGCCAGTTTTGCGCCTCCTCATCGAAGCCAAGGCCTGCCAAAATTGCGGCCGCTCGTGCCGGGGCGGTTTCCGAGCCGATATCCGCCAACCGCGCATGAATTTCGGCAATGCGGGTTGGGTCTTCTGCCGTCTCCGCTTCCGTCAACAACGCGCTGCGCTCCGTATCAGCTTCGAGCACGAATTCGCGAGGCGTCTGATCACCTTCTGGCGTCTGTTGTGCTACCGTGCCCACACGCGTATTGCGTTGTATTTTAATGCCGCCGCTATCGGCCTCAAGCTCACCCATAATAAGGCGCAGCAATGTGGACTTACCGGCACCATTGCGCCCCACGAGCCCCACTTTATGCCGGCTCGAAACGCTGACCGACGCGTCTTCGAAAAGAACCCGCCCGCCAATGCGATATGTGAGACTATCGATGTGCAGCATAGTCCTAAGTCGGGCTCAACCGAGCAGCCGGTGAAGCCTTTGCCGAACGAATGTTAGAACATTACGCTTCGGTCCGTCAGGACACCGAGCAAGAAAGCCTAGTAAAAAGACTATGGTGACCCAAACACTGGAAACGGCCTCAGCGTCGCGGACTGACATCGAATTATGCCCGCCGAAGCCGGGGTCGGGGATATAGACAATTGGCGCCCGCATCACGGCATTCGCCATCATTGGTCACCAAACGAATTCGAGGAGCCTGCCGAAAAACACGTGAAGCATGAGCGCGGCGCCCATATTCCTGGTTTTGGTTCGGTGTCCTGATCATCCTGCGCACAGTTGCCTTTACTGCCTTTCAATGGCACTGGTCATCTCTCCGTCTATCCGTCTATCCGTGTCCCCAAGGTCCACCCCTAAAATATCGCCGGACACGACCCCTGTCACTCATGCTAGAGCCGAACTGCGTCACGTTTCCACTAACCCTTTAATCGCTCACTGGGTACGTCAAATTCCTTCAAATTTTCCTTAACCAATTGAAATAAAATATATTACGCATCCTCATTTATGAAACTATTGTACCGCTTAGCAAGCGAACAAATCCAAATCCCAAGGCAATACACGTATCGATGAGCATCCGCCACACCGCGTCACTAGACGCTAAGAGCAACGGACAATCATAAAACGCGCACTAAGCGCTTCCATTATCCCGCCAGTTGGCTACCCTTTCTGTCGGATGCAATAGGTTTGCTTTTCACGCTCAGTGCTATGTCCTAGACCGTCGCGATGATTCTGTTACCGAAGGCGACCTTATAAAAGCAACTATTGCGGCAATGGAGCATTCTGCAGCCTGAAGACCACGGAGCGCCGGTTCCTCCGCCCCGAAATTCCTCAACAACCCCACACTGCGACATATTGATAGCGTCGGCAGAAGCGAGGATCCAAGCCATATTAAGCGCGGTGACGGTAAGGCTTATCATCACGAACAGATTGCATGATACATGGACACGTCTCTGTAGTGGGCATGTTTCCCGTCCGGTCCTGCTCCAACGCCGCAACT
>PBDC01000056.1 GCA_002717185.1 Rhodospirillaceae bacterium | reverse complement strand
AAGCCGGTCTGGTGGGTGCTGCCGGGATTATTGGCATTGGTGTTGTTCGCGTACCTACTAACCTTGGTGGATAGCGCTGCGGCCGGGCGCACCTACGCCGCCTATGGTGGGGTCTATATCGTGAGTTCGATCTGCTGGCTTTGGCTGGTCGAGGGCGTTCGGCCCGACCGCTGGGATGCGGTTGGTGCCGTGGTCTGCCTAATTGGCGCGATGATTATCGTCGCGGGACCGAGGGCCACCGCGTAATACTGATCGCAAAGGCTAACCCCAATGTTGGATCGGAATTTGTGGTTATAGCTTGTACCTTGAAGCAAAGTTCGATTTTATGAATTAGGAAGCCTAATTGTCCTATTTTCAGAGCCCCTGCTGCTGGAACGGCACGATCAAGATGAGCCTTTTTAATGCCTCCAGCATGAAAGTGCTAATTGAACGCTCCGTGAATGTTTGTAAAATTATGCCCGAAGTCGGGTGCAAAGCCGATAATTGCTGGTCGCCGAGGGCGGCGCTCGCTTCTGGCACGAGGTCGTAGGACAGGGGCCCTGTTGCAAGACCGCACTTTTGGCTGTCGCATTGCTCGGCAACTGAGACGACTGGCGTAAATGTTAGGCGCGGCGCTGTGGGCGCGGGCTTTCATCCATGAGGCCGGCCAGCATGTGGTTCAGCCGCAGCGAGAGTTCGGCCTTCACGTCGACGAAATCGATGTCGTCCCACCTGTTGTGGGATTCATTCGGGTCTTGGGTCAAATCGTAAAGCTCACCCCAATCTTCGTCTTTATAAAGCGTGAAGCGGTGATGGTGGGTGACCAGGACCCTGACCCGGGCCGCAGTCTGGAAGCCGAGGCGCGCGCCGCTATCATTGTACTCGATGAATATTTCGTTCCGGTGCTTCGCTGATTCGCCATTTAACACCGGGAGGAAGCTCTGCGCCTGCATGCCAAAATAGGGGTGCACGCCGGCCCGCTCCAAGATCGTCGCAGGCAGGTCTATTGTCGATGAAAGGGCGTCCGTCGTCTTGGCTGTGCGGTCTGCCGGATCGGACCATATCATTGGTACTTTGGTGATCGACTGAAAGGGCATGGCGCCCTTCAACAGCAAGCCGAAATCGCCAAGGTAGTCGCCATGGTCTGATGTGAAGCAGATCACCGTGTCGTCGTAGCGGCTGGTATCCCGAAGGGCGGCGACGATGTCGCCGACCGCGTCGTCGATCATGGCGATCATGCCCGCTGTTAGAGCCATCGCTTCTTGAACCTGCCGCTCGGTCGCCATGGTAGCAGTCATCGGAGAGACCAGTCTCGCGTTGCTCTTCCAATCCTCGTAGATCTTGCGCATTGGCGGCGTCGGGTTGCGGTGAGCCTCGTAAGCTAGCGGCACATCAAAATTCTCGGGCCGGTATAGGTCCCAATATTTCCCTGGCGGATTGAATGGGTGGTGTGGGTCGGGAAAGGATACAAAAGCGAAGAAGGGCTCGACCGCATTCGCCTGACTTTTCAGATAGTCGATCGCCCGGTCGCGGATATAGGCGGTCGAATAGAGGTCTTCCGGTATCGGCGTTCGGTAGGCCTGCGGGCATATATAGTTGTGCGGTAGTTGGTTGTCTCGGTCGTGCAGCGCCTGCCAGTTGGGTGCGGATTGCCGGAACCATTGTTGGTAGTGGCCGCCGCATCGGTCGCCGTGATCGCTGACTATGTCGACATACTGGTAGCCATAATAGGGCGGCGTAAATTCGACCGGCGTGTCGCCCTGGTAGCGGTGCGGCTCCTCCTGTTCGTAGTCGCCGGGGTCTGTCCGCCAGGCTTCGTCGATCGGGCCGGTTTCCAATTGGCTTTCTCCAAAGGGTGCTTGACCCATCATCGGCTGCAGATGGCTCTTGCCGATCGCAGCAGTGTGGTAGCCAGCGGCGGCGAGTACGTCTACGAAGGTGTTAGCGCGTAGCGACAGGGTGCAGCCATTGCTGCGCAGGCCATGGGTGGAGGGATAGCGGCCGGTCATGAAGCTGGCCCGGTTCGGCATGCAGACCGGTGAGGTTGCATGGAATTTCTCGAATCGTGTTCCTGTGGCAGCGATTGCATCGATATTCGGTGTCTTCAGGACCGGATGCCCGGCGCAACCCAGCCAATCGGCGCGGTGTTGGTCAGTCATGATGAAGAGGAAGTTGGGCTTCTTGGTCATTGTGGTGTGATCCTCGATGCCGTGGGGATTTCAAACTTTCTAAACTATGTCGCCGGTATCACGCAGTGCGGCAATTTCCTGCGGGCTGAAGCCGGCATTGCCCAGAACCGTATCTGTATGCTCACCCAGTGCCGGTGCCTGGCCGCCGGTCCGTTCGGAGACACCCTTGAAATTTACACCAAGCCGCGGCAGGTAAGCGGTCGTACCGGAGGCAAACTGGGTCGACGACATCCGGTTGTCGTGGCTCATCTGTTTGTCCAGTTGCAGATCGCGTGGCTGGCCGACTGGAGCGGCTGGTAGGCCTGCATTCACTAGCATCTCAATCAGTGGATCGCTGTCGTAGCCGAGAAAGATTTCCTGGCAGATTGCGTAGAGTTCATCATGGTTTTGGCGCCGTTTTTCGTTGGTGTCGAACTTCGGCTCGCTAAACAGGCTAGGTCGGTCGTACATTTCGCAAAAGGTCTGCCATTGCTTGTCGCTAGTGATGCCGACGAAGATGGCGGTACCGTCGCGTGTGTCGAAGGTCTCGTAAATTCCCCAGGATCGGGGCTGTACCGAGAAGGGCTGTGGAACGGTACCTGTATGCGCTTCTGCGGCGATGTGTTGGCCGACCAAGAAAGCGGAAGATTCGTAGAGTGCGCTCTGGACGTGTCGACCGTGTCCGGTTAGGTCGCGTTGCAATAGCGCGGATAGGATACCAATGACACCAAACATCCCGCCAGCGATATCGACGACCGATGAGCCCGCGCGCATAGGCCGGCCGGGCAGCCCCGTCATATAGGCAAGGCCAGTGCTGTACTGCACAACTTCATCCAGCGCCGCGTAGTTCTCGTAAGGCCCAGGCAGATAACCCTTGAGTGAGCAGTAGACCAGTCGCGGATTTAGTTGCGAGACCTCGTTATAGCCGATCCCAAGCCGCTCGGCGGTCCCTGGGGCGAAATTTTCGGTCAACACGTCAGCATCCTTTAGCAGCCGGTGCGCGACCTGTCGCCCACCTTCAGTCTTCAGGTTCAGGCCAACCGCCTTTTTGCTGCGATTGAAATAGACGAAGGACCCAGCGACATGGCCTTCCAGTGCGCGCGTCCGATCCCCGTGCGGAGCCGGCTCAACTTTGATTACCTCTGCGCCCAGTTCTGCCAGGATGAGGCCACAGCTAGGCCCCATTACCACATGACAGAACTCAATTACCTTCTTACCCTTCAGCGGCAGATTGGTGGGATCATCAAGCGGTGTGTCCGCTGGAATGTTGGGGTGTTTCATATCGTTTCTCTTTCGGACGGGAAAACGAGATTTTGCGGCGTGGCTGCTGGGCCTATAGCTGTCGGCAATCGGTAACCACGATTTGATAGATGTGCCTGGCAATTAGGTTGTCGCGCAATACGGTGTAGGCACATCCTATCTGCTTTCTCAGCGAATAAGGTGCGGTGCTTCTAAGGGTGCGGCATAAGCAGCGCCGGTGGGTAAGGGAAAACCGGCAGGCCTGCCTGTTGCCGGATCGGCGCCCTGCCGTGCGAAAAACGCTTTCGGTAGGAGGCGGCCATCGGGAACGCTTAACCACAGACGCAGCAGGTGCCGGCGCCGCTCGGGCTCTGGCCAGTCTTCATACGCGTTGCGGCTGTGCAGCAGTGCCATGTTGTTGATTAGTTGTATATCGCCTGGCTGAAAATCGATTTCGAGCTTGAATCGCGGGTCGTCGGCAAGTGCTTGTAGTAGGTCAATCGCCTCTTCCTGTATAGGTCGCAATGCGGGAACTTGCGGGAAGCGCTGCGCGCTGCGTATGAAGCGGGGGTTGTGGCAGACAAGAACTTCGGTTGGTGTGAGAGCAAGAATCGGCATGTGGAACCAAGGGTCCTGCCCTTTGATTTCATCACCTCGACGGTCGAGGTGAAACGGTTGTAACAGCTCTGCGGCCAGGTTTGGTCGCGTCGCGACTAGTTCGTTCCACAACGTGGTGACGCTGGCAAGGGCGGAGGCCCCGCCCAATCGTGCGCTGCGGATACACAGCAGGCCGACGATCTCTGCACTTATGTCAGTGTGAAACGGTAGTGCGCCCGTCGACTGATGTGCCCGCTGGTGGGGGTCATCCGCGTTGCCGCCTACATCAAACACATGGCCCAGCACGTTACCTAACGCATTTTGTGCAATTGGGACGCCCATGCGTGAAGCGATAGCCCAATAGACCCGAGCGGTGCGCGCAATGGGCCAGTCATCAATTGGCAGGCCGCGAAGGATGGTAACACCCCGGCCCTCCAGCAATTCTGTACGGACCCGCTTGAGCACTGGCTCGAGCGCGGGCAGATCGAAGTCATCGTGTTCGAGTGACACGATATCCCGATCGGACGTTGATTCTGCCGCTGCAACGAGCTCGTTGATTTGCGTTTTCGACAGTGTGTAGATCCAATCGCGTCGCGCTGCCAGTTCCGGACCGCTCCACGCTCGTGCACTCTCATAGGTCTGCAGTTTATCCATTACCAAACGCCCTTGCCGCCGCGATGCAAATTGCTAGCATCTGTTCTCCGAACTGGCCATCTTTGGGGCTGGTGCGCAGGATGTGGGAGGAGCGAGACTTGTCACAGGATCATGCGGAGATTTATCGGCGGCTTGGTGTGGAACCGGTCGTGAATTGCGGTTCGTCCCGCTCTGTATATGGAAACAGTACACAGAGTGACCTCGTCCGGGCAGCGATGGAGAGCGCCTCCCACCATCATGTCATAATGGAAGAGCTGGGCGAGGCAGTCGGGCAGCGCCTTGGCGAGCTGACGGGCACCGAGTGGGGTTTGGTGACGGCCGGTTCGGCTACTGGACTGGCCCTGGGCGCAGCGGCCTGCGTCGCAGCGACCGACCCCCTACGGATGCTGCGTCTGCCGGGCCCGGTCGAGGGCGAGAGATGGGTGGTATTGACGCCGAAGGGCCAGCGTTTCGCTTACGACCAGTCGGTGCGGATGATAGGCGCGAATGTTATCGAAGTTGCGAATTTGGCGGCGTTCGAGGCGGCGCTTGTGGAACATAATGTCGTCGCAGTGCTGATGTTGGCAGAGCGCGATGTAGGGGCGCCGCTGACTTTAGACCAGATGCGTCCAGCAGCGCTGGCCGCGGGCGTGCCGATCATGGTGGATGCCGCGTCAGAGGCGCTGACCCTGCCCGAGCGATGGACCACACGTGGCGCTGATATGGTGGTATACAGCATCAGCAAGCTGATGCGCGGTCCGGCGGCATCCGGCCTGTTGCTAGGCCGCAAACCGCTGGTCCAGGCGGCCTGGTACAATGGCCCGCCACATCAGGGCTTCGGTCGCGCCATGAAAATCAGCAAAGAACAGATCGTGGGCGCGGTTGCCGCCGTGGAGCTCTGGCTGTCGCGTGATCGCGCGACCGAGCAGCGGCTTTGGCACACTATGCTGGACGGGATCCGCGACCGATTGCAGCCGATCAACGCACTGCGGCTCGACCGGCACGAACTTGCTGGTGGTATCCCACGCCTAGAGGTCGACTGGTCGCGCTGCCATCCCAACCTAACCTTTACGGACCTGCAGGCGGAATTGCTGGCGCGGCAGCCGCGCATTTTGATAGACGATTATGGCGGCACAAAAACTTCCACCATGATCAGCCCGTTCTCTTTGGACCTGGTGGGCGCCGAATTGGTCGCAGAGGCACTGTTCGAGGCGTTGACAGCAGCTCGGCCAGAGGACGGTCGCGGCGCGACGGCCGGCTGCGACATCACGGGCGAATGGACCGTTTCCATCGACTTCGCGGTCAGGCCGGCAGAGCAGAGGCTGGTGTTGCGCCGCAAGGGGGACGGGTTGGCGGGGATCCACCGCACGAAATTTGGTGACGGTGAAGGGGAGGGCTGGGAGACGAAAGACGGCTTCGACTTACAGATATTTCACTGGGTGGAAGGGTGCTACGTCGCTTACCGATTCGTTGCCGAGGACTGCACAACGGACAGTCTATCGGGATTCGTGGAACTCGGTGCTGCTTCTAGCCACGCCCGGGGCCCCACAACTTTGCGGCAATTCGGCCGTGTGCCCTTCGTGGCAGTGCGGGCCTAGCAAGGATCTGCACTAGCGATAGACAAATTCCGCCAGCCGGGGTTGCCACCGAGATATGGAACAAAAAAAGTTTTTCCTTGGGTCGCGATACGCCCTGCACCTCGGTGAGCTGCAGCGCTGGCACCGGCTGCGGGTGACTTGCTTCCGGTGCCGGCACGAGGCGAGCGTCGATCTAGAAAAGTTGAGGCCCTGGTTTCGCGAACACACACTGCTGCGCGACCTTGAGAAAAAATTTATCTGCTCGGCTTGTGGTAACAGCGTTTACAACGTCATCCGTGTCGCTCGACTGGCACGGGATTGAGATACTAGGTGTAAAGAGAGAAGCTGATGCTGCTTGTGCAGGGGAGTGTTTCAGGGACTGCCTAAAACCCCAACAACCGTTTTGAGATCAAGATCTGGGAGGAAGATTTTAGAGAGATCCCCACCCGTATGCTGTGCGCCCGAATTTGCCAGCCGATCGGGGATGGCCCATTCCCGGTATTGCTTGACCTGCATGGCGGTGCCTGGACCTCCAAGGACCGAATGGCCAACGTGGCGATGGCCGATGCCATGGCGCAAAGCGGTATCCTAACGGTCTCCATAGATCTTCGTCTGGCAAGTGAAGCGCCGTATCCGGCATCCGTGCAGGACGCGAATTATGGTATCCGCTGGCTGAAGATGAAGGCACCGAGCTGGCAGGGCGTACCGTCAACCCTGGGATTGCTGGGTAGTTCTAGCGGAGGCCATGTGGCGGAATTGCTCGGCATGCGGCCGGAGGATCCTCGCTATAATGCGCTACCACTGGAGGGACATGAAGAGATCGATGCAAGCGTTCGTTATGTGGCGACGCGTTCACCGATCAGCGATCCTTTGGCACGCTACAACAACGCGGTCACCAAGGGACGACAAGAGATGGTGGGCCGCCACCACGTTTATTTCAATCCATTTAGTGATATTGAGGAAGCTAATCCTCAGCGAATACTTGAGCGCGGAGAGCCGGCCAAGCTGCCGCCACTGCTGATTATGCAGGGCGGCCTTGACGACAATGTTCTGCCGTCAATTCAAGAAAAGTTTGGTGCCGCCTATCGTGCTGCCGGTGGCGCATGCGAGATCGCGGTGTTCGAGCGGTGCAACCATATATGGGTACTTGAACCTGGACCTGATACCGATCGCGCGCACGAGATTGTTAAAGCTTTCAGTGCGCGCCAGCTCAACGCGGCTACTGGAACGCTATAGTTGCCCTGAAAGTCGCCTTCAACGTTAGTTCAACCCGTAGAAACCCATGGCACCACCAGCCATAACCTGATGTGCTGCCTCTTTTGACAGAGGGCCCAGCCGGTCGCGAAGCATCTGCGGTGCACCCGGGAAAAAACCGTCCTGATGCGGGTAGTCAGTCGCCCACATGATTTTGTGCGGGCCGATATAGTCGGCCAACACGGCGATGCTGTTTTCTACTGGCTCGAACGAAATCCAGCAATTCCGCGCGAACAGCTCGCTCGGCCGCATCGAAGGTGCGAACTCGTTGAACCCCTTGTCGTCGAAATGTCGGTCCATGCGGTCCAGCCAGGGAGCGATCCAGCCGCCGCCGGATTCCAGAAACGCGATCCGCAGCTTCGGATGCCGATCGACTACGCCGCCCCATATTACCGATAAGGCTGCCAGCATCATCTCCATAGTGTGCGAGACCATGTGTCGCGCCGCGCGGTCCTCTTCGAACCGGTCGACACCAACCGTCGGCATTGCGTTAGTGGAGCCTTCGTGGAAGCCGATAGAAAAATCGAGATCCTCGGCTAGGCTCCAAAACGGCGCGTATATAGGGTCACTCAGCATTTTCTTGCCGTGATAGGGATTAGGCCGCAGGAAGCCACCTTGCATCCCTAGTTCTTCACGCGCGAAGCGCATCTCTGCCATGGCACCTTCGACCGATTGCATCGGCAGCATGGCCACGCCGAACAGGCGATCCGGATAAGGCTTGCAGTAGTCGGTCAGCCAGCGGTTATAAGCGCGGCACATCGCGGCCGACAGGTCGGGGTCTTCGACCGCACCAGTAAACAGGCCGAGGCTCGGATAAAGGAACGCTGCGTCGATTCCGTCGGCATCCATATCGACGATCCGCGTGTGCGGATCGAAGCCACCCTTGCGGCCCTCCTCGTATTTGAGCGTGTTTACTTTGACATTACCCTGCCGTACGCCGATAGATCCGAGGCTACCGATCCCGCGCGGGTTACCTAGTAGCTGCCCTTCGACGGAAATCCGCTCCGCGCCATTCTCGTCGATCACGTGTTGCGGCCTGCGATCGCGGAAGGCTGGGTCGATATAGTCGTCCCAAAGGGTGAGGGGTTCCAGGATATGACCGTCGGCGTCGACGGTGTTGTAGCTCCGTGTCATCGCTATGCCCTCCCAAGATTTGAATTCAAGTACACGATAGCGCCTCAAAGAGAAGGCCGCGAATCTGCGGTGCAGTGACATACTGCTCTTCCAGTCTGAAGCACCATGCACTTTAAGGGAAATTTTAAAAACATGACTCTCGGTTGGAAATAAAACAAAAGTGCTTAGGTGCATCAGCGCGCTTGCGCGGGGTAATCCTCGGAAGTTTGACCTCTCCTCTAAACCAAGGCTGCGTCAAATGCTACCTACGAGCATGCTAATTCGGGAGGGGCGTATCACCCGCTCACCTCGCCCGCGTTTGACTTAATACCCAGGCTGGGATTACGGCGATGAGGTAGGCGATAGCCAGGATCATGAAGCCATCCTGGAAGGCCCGGGTGATGCCCTGTGCGTAGATCACTTCGCCGAGATAATGAAAGGCACCGGGTTGCTGAATGGCCTGGGCGACGCCGGCCTCATTCAGCAGTCGCGTGACGGCGTTGATTAGCTCGCGACTTGCCTCGTTCGACGGGTCCTGCGTTACTGCGAATCCGTCGCTGTGATATAAGGTACGCTGGTCGACGAACACGACCCAGGCGTTGGTGCCGAGCGATCCGCCGGTTTGGCGAACGAAGTTTACGGTGCCCGCTCCCGCGTTGAGCTTGTCGCGCTCCAGGGAGCGCAATGCCGTATTTATTAGAAATGGCTGTACGAAGGTCGTGCCGAAACGTCCGATCGCGCCATAAAACATGACGATGAACAGCGAGGTGTTCACATCCGCCCAGGCCATGGGAAGGGTGCCGATGCATAGGATCAACAAACCGAACATAATCGCCTTGCCTGGTTCAAGTTTGTCAGCGAGGTGCCCGGTGAATGGCACTAGGCATACGGCCAGTAACATGCCAGGTAGCAGGCTAAATCCTGCATCCAGCGGCGTTAGCCCTTGGACCAGCTGCGTGAACACCGGGAAGGCGTAGGTCGTGCAAAAATTTCCGATGCCGGAAAAGAAGGTCACAAATAGAATGATGACGAAATGCTTGTTCCGAAACAGGCCGACATCTATTAAGGTTTCCCGGTCGCGCCGCTGGCTCTTCACAAAGCCCAGGCCGCAGAAGGTTCCCAACATAATCAGAATTAGGATGTAGTCGGAGGTCCAACCCTTGCGCGGCCCGTCGGTCAGTACAGTCATGATGCAGAACAGGGTGACGACGATGAGGGCGTAGCCCAGCCAGTCAAACGCTTGCCCGCCGCTTTTCCGTACTGACGGCATAAAAATCATCCCGAAAGGCACGGACAACAACAGCAAAGGTAGCGGCAACCAGAAGATATAGCGCCAGTTTAGCATCTCTAGTGCCAGCCCGCCGACCGGCGGTCCTACTGCGATGGCCAGGACCAGACCCATGGAATAGATGCCCAAAGCTAAGCCACGCCGTTCCTCGGGAAAGACTTGGAATACGGTGACCATAATCAAGGGTTGAATGATGCCGGTTGCCATGCCCTGTAGGACCCGGCCCGCGACCAGCATTCCAAAACTGTCTGCTAGGCCGGCGATGACGCTACCGGTGGTGAAGACGATCAGAGTTGCAAGGTAGCCGTAGCGTTGTCCCAGCACCGCGACGACCCAGGCGTTCAGTAACTGGCATGTTGTCATTGCTACGTTGAAGGCGGTCGCCATGAGCTGTGCTTGGTACTGTCCAACCCCATAGGCGCCCATGACGTCGGGCACGGCGACATTGACGATCGTGCCAGACAGTACCATGACGAAGGACGCCGTCATGCCAGATACGGTGACCAGCACGCGATAGTTTCGGCCGAAACGGGCGAACAGATCGTCTACGGATTCCGTTTTAAACGCCATGAAATCGCTGCGGTGAACAAATCCCGCCGCGCCCCCGCTCCCGTTGCTAACACCACCGGCCACCATTGCCACAGATCAGCAGCTGCCGGAATTTAACAGTGTAGAACGGTACCGCTGGCTTGGGCAGGGCAAGCTCACATTTCGTCATTCGTCAGCACGGCGTAAGTTTGCCGGGTGATCGGGATCGAGGACCTAACGGTCCCTGCAATTCAACGGTCGGTTTAGGTCAAATCGGCGCTGGTATGATTATGGGTGATCGCGCCACTTCGATGGCTCGTGTTGGACCGTCTGGTGGAGTTTGGTGTTAGCGATCGAACTTAGTGCAGATTGAGCTATAGACGGAGCAGGAAACCAATCTGAGCTTCTTCCGCAATTGAACGCGTCATGTCATTGGCGGATAGTTGATGAAGTGCCGGTGTCCCGTCATGGATTGAATTCAGGAGGTTTCCGGTTTGCGTCCGGTGATCACGGACATGTAATGGGTCCGGCAATCGGGGAGTTCGTCGCGAAGTGCTGCGGGTGTTGCCTGTAACCCGGACAACACCACCTGCGCCTCAACGAAGCCGGCTGCCTCGACCTCCCTTTTCAGATCCATTTGGGCTACCGGATAGGCGAACGGTTCGTTGTTTCGCGCCGCGTAACCTGCATGTAACCACTCGCCGACAATCCCGCCCGGCGTGACATACATGTCGTACATGGCAAACGTGCCACCCGGTTTGAGCAGTCGCCACCCTTCAGCGATCATCCGGCGGACTGCGGATGGGGGCATTTCATGGATAAGCCAATGCGAGGTGATGAGATCAAAACTGGCAGTAACGAAACCTGTATCCTCTGCGTTTCGTTGCCATAAGGTGATCGCAAGATCCTCTTCGAGGTTACGCAAATGCGCAAGCCGGAGAATGGGTCCGCAGAGGTCGCAGCCATGTAACTCGGTGTCGGGCATTGCCCGTTTCATCGCCCGCGTGCCACGCGCTCGGGCGCAGCCTAAATCTAGGATGATCTTTGGGGCGAACGTGTCCCGGAGATATTCCGCATACCAGGCGAGTGGTAGGTCGGGCTCCAGCAACGAAAAGCTTGCTTTTTCGGTCCGTCCCTCAAGGGCGTATCCGCCCAAGTCGCTTTCCCAAAGCCCGCCGGAATACTGGTGGATTTCCGTATCGGTTAGATAGCTGGGCAGAGACAGGTCAGGGTCCAGATTAAGGCGTTCGGGGTGTTGTTTGGCGGCGTCATCGAGTTCTGCAGAGAGCATTTCCATTTGCGGTTCTAGCTCCCGGTACATACCCCAACGTCCCAGCAGCGACATTTGTTGGGTAAAGCGCTCGAGCCAGGCATACATCGCATATTGTGGCGATCCGGCCATCGCTCGTTCCAAGTCTGACACGCTGTTTGCACCCGTCGCACCTGCCTCCTCGGTAACTTTTTCGTAAAGTTTTTCGCGCCATACGCCCTTAAGGCCCTGGACGAACCCGTCGAACGCCTTGGCTTGAAACGAACGGGAGGGACGGGTGCTTGTGGACATGAGGAGGCTCCTGCTCAATCGTCGGACATCTAAGGGCGCGAATCGGCGATGGGGTCTGGCTCCAGCCATGGCCGCAGGAGCTCCGTAGTAAAAGCTTCTTGTTCCGTCGACAGCCAGGCTTCCATCGTTGCGGATTGCTCGGCTGCTTCGAGCGCCTCGCTACTAAGCAGATTGTCTCGCTCTAGCGCCGTCGTCAATCGGTGTACCTCAGCCTTTAGGATATAGACTTCGCTTGCAAGGGCCATTACTACGCCAAGCATCCGCGCCTCGTTTGGCTGCGTGAACCCGCTCAAAGTGACATTCAGTGGTGTGGCATCATTTTGAGGTTCGGACATGGGGTATCCCTATCGTAGAGGCAGGATGCAGTATCGCGCCTCAAAGCTAGTGGCGCGGTTGCAAGATTATAAATCCAATCCATGGCTCGGCAATGTCATCCCTGTTTTTGGATAAAGGCAAGTGAAGATAAACCAATGGATAGGACCGCGATGATGTGGCCATCAGGCTAGATTATGTCACTCGTTCGCCGTCATTCTGGTGTGATTAGGCTAATCCCAACTGCTCCAATACGGCGTGTCCGAGCCGGTGCTGGGGGTTGCCGAATGCGTCCAGGATCGAAAAGTGGTGATGTCCAGCGACCTCTAGCGTCATCGGCGTTCCTCCCGCAACGCGAACGACATCAGCATAGGCTGCAGTCTGGTGCCCGTACTCACGGCTTTCCAGGCTGCCGAAAGCGAGCAGGGTAGGTGGCGGCCCGCTGGGCAGCGTCAACGCTGTTGGGCTGTTCCGGCGTGCGCTCGCCTCGGTGAGTTGAAGCGGTTCATTAACCTGCGACAGGCGGATCGGTTCTAGGTCATAGAGCCCACTGATGCCCGTGATGCCCTTGATGGCATCCGCTGGAAGGCCTTCGGTGGCGGCCCAATCCGTAGCCAGCATCATTCCGGTGATCTGCCCTCCAGCGGAATGCCCCGAGACGAAAAGCCGCGCAGTATCGCCGCCATGCTCGTCGACATTTCTGAATATCCAGGCCAGGGCGCTGCGGCACTGTGCAACCAGCTTGTCCATTGTGACACCTGGACACAGGCCGTACCGGGGAAGGACCATCATTGCGCCACGTTCGACGAAGGGCTTCGCCAGGAAGCGGAACCATGATTTGTCGCCGGCGCGCCAATAACCTCCGTGGAAAAACACCAAAATTGGCGCCGGTCCACCGCCCGCCGGATGGAAAATATCCAATATTTCGATGGGGTCTTCGCCATAGGCTATGTCGAGCGTACAAGTAAGGTGTTTGACGGCTTCTTCACTGTCTACCTGCCAACGTTGCACAAACGCGCCGAAGGTCGGGACGGTGCTGCGAGCGTTATATTGCTCGTCCAGTGCCACTTGTGTGTAGTCGCGATAGACAAGGTCGTTCATGTTGTCCCTTCGTCCTCGGTGGTTACCAAATTATGGATTGCGGTGTGATGCCTAAATAACGTCTCCGCCGGAGACCGAGTGCGTAATGGCACAAGTAGCGAATGCATGCAGTTTCTAAACTTCAAAAGTTGAGAATAGCATCAGGCAGTAAATTTTACGCGGGTCAGTTCTCGCCACGTGCTGCGGCACGCCAGGCAAGTTTTTCGCCGGCGTGGAAGGGAACAACGCTGATATCATTCCCTGTCACCATGTCTGGTACGGTATGTTTCTCGCGGTGCAAGGTAATGGTGCCTGTATTGAGCGGAAGGCCGTAGAAGCGTGGGCCGAATTCAGAGGCGAACGCCTCCAGCCGGTCAAGGGCATCCTCCTCTTCGAAGGTAAGCATATAACTTTCCAGCGCTGCCGGAGCACAGAAGATACCGGCGCAGCCGCAGGCGCTTTCCTTGTCATGCTTAAGGTGCGGCGCGGAATCGGTGCCGAGAAAAAATTTTGGATCGCCCGATGTTGCGGCCTGTCGTAGCGCTGTGCGGTGGTGTCGGCGTTTGGCCACTGGCAGGCAATAGGCGTGTGGCCGCATCCCGCCTTCAAACAGTGCGTTGCGGTCGATTTGAAGATGATGTGGTGTGATTGTCGCGGCGAGAGTTGGTCCAGCGGCTTGCACAAATTGCACGGAATCCAACGTGGTGATGTGCTCCAGCACTACTTTCAGTTCTGGGAAATCGCGCAAGGTCGGTGCCAGGACCGTCTCCAGGAATTTTGCTTCGCGGTCGAAGATATCGATGTCGGGCGACGTTACCTCGCCATGAACCAGAAGCGGCATGCCGGTCGCTTGCATCCGTTCGAGTACCGAATGGATCTTACGGATGCTTGTCACACCTGAGTCGGAGTTGGTGGTCGCACCCGCTGGGTAAAGCTTGCAGGCGGTGAAGACACCGCGCTCATACCCCATCCCAATTTCATTGGGATCGATCTCGTCGGTCAGGTAAGCGGTCATCAAGGGTGTGAAGCGGCGGCCAGTCGGCAGGACATTGAGAATCCGTTCTCGATATGCTTCGGCAGCAGCGACAGTCGTAACCGGTGGCACCAGGTTGGGCATTATGATAGCTCGAGCGAACTGCCGTGCCGAGTAGTCGGCCGTAAGTGCCAGCATCGCGTCATCGCGGAGATGCAGGTGCCAGTCGTCTGGTTCTCGTATTGTCAATGTCTCGGCAGTCGGCATAGGGTGACTCCTTTGAGGATGCCCAGAGTTGTCAGGTCAATCCAACGGCAGTGATTATTTTCGGTCTACAGCACCGACCCCGTTGTAGTCCATCTCAGTGTGTTAGAGTTGGCCCTGACGCGAAGAGCAGTGTGGCCGCGAAACGGCAATTCGCGTCAATGGGCCGATACTGGGGTTCGGTTTCCTTTTGTTTCCCTAAAGATGGCGCCGTAATGGTAGGGTGGAAGTTCTACCACGTTGGTTGGTACGAGGCCCGCAGTCGACACCGCGTCGCACACAGATTCGGGAGACATTCGCATATCAGTCTTTGGCCCTCGCGGCGCCCCCAACACGATCGTCTCCTCGCGGGCCAGGGGGCACCAGTTGACGATGGCTAACCGCCCTTCGGAACTCAGTGCGTCCGCGATCACTCGCGCTAATGCCGTCTGGTCAGGGACGCCATGGAACGTATTTGCGATCAGGACAAAATCGAGCTTTTCCGGGACATGGGCTGCGAGATCACGTGCATCGGCGCAAAACCAGCCTTTCGCGGCGGCACCTTCGCGTGCGACCGCTGCCTGGGCCTGTTCGATCATCGTTGGGTCGATGTCGAGCGCGTAGACCTGTCCCGCCACCAGGCGTGCCAATGGCGCGGTGAAATAGCCATTGCCGCAACAGAGATCCAGGACGGTCATGTTGGGTGTAATGCCCAGCGCGCGCAGCACCGCCATTGGGTTGGGCCACAGCGCTGCCCACCAGTGGCGATCAGGCATCACTGTGGCAGGAAAGAAAGGGTCGTCACTCATGGTGGTGAGGGTATCGGACCGTACGGCGGCCGTCGCCGGAAATATCTGTTGGTTGGAGGTAGGACCGTAACGGCACACGGTAGATTATCGCGGCGGATTGGCGCATCTTGGGCGTATGGACATTCTCAGATTTTTTGGTATTCGCGGTCGAGCAAAGGAGGTGTACCGTCTTGATGGCGCCGTGCGAGCTCTTGGGTTGGAACCGAAGGGTATTCCGGATTCTGTGAAACTGACGGTATTGCGGTTGTTGAAGGATGCCGAAGGCGGCGCAATCGCGGATATCGACGCCGGCTGCGAACGGATCGCGCCGGTGCTGGCCTATTGCGTGTTGGGCTGCGATGGGTTCGACAGAGCGAACGGATCTGATGCCACGGCAGCGGTTGAGACCAGGCTACACCATGCGATCGAAAATGGGGAAAGCCTAGATGCTCGAATCGCTATGCTGACGCTCTTGGCGAATGTGATTGAGCAAAACGTAATCGAGCGGTTTGATCTTCGATTGGATTGACCCGGCCACTGCCCGGGAATCATGCCAGACGAAGAGTGCATCTGCTTTGTTGTATCCGCACTATAGTTGCGCTTCTGGGGCCGTTCTTCAGAGTGATTTAGCAGTTGCTCGTCATTTAGGACACACGCTGCGAACCGGATAAGATTAGCGACAATATTTATTTGAAGGTGCTGTTCCGTATACAAGCATTTGTAATGTTTCAAAAACTACCAATCGGTGCAAAGGGCGCCTTGTGCATGATTGCCGGCGGCCTGCTTATGACGACCCAAGACGGTGTCACCAAGTGGTTGACGGCGGAATTCCATCCAGGCGAGATCATGTTCTTTCGTGGTCTGTTCACCTTCGTGCCAATTTTAATCATTGTAATGGCGCGCACCCAAGGCCTGCGGCAACTGGTAAGCCGCAATATAAAAGGCACATCAATCCGCGCCGTTTTCGGTGCCGGCACATCGGTCTTTGTGGTGATGTCCCTTGTGCACCTGCCCTTAGCAGATGCCTTGGCCATAATTTTCCTCTATCCCATCATTCTAACAGCGATGTCTTCCTCAATGTTGGGGGAACAGGTTGGGTGGCGTAGGTGGCTTGCAGTTTTTGTCGGTTTTGCGGGCCTGCTGTTGATGGTGAAACCCAGCGCTGAGGGTATCCCCTATTTTTATTTCTTTCCACTGTTCACGGCGCTATTGGCGGCATTGCGGGATGTAGCGACCCGCCGTTTACGCAACGATGATAGTTCCGTCTCGATTCTTTTTTATTCCTTGGTGGCGGGGCTCCTTGTTGGTGCGCTTAGCCTACCGGTATTCGGCGCCCATTGGCCCTCCCCGATACAGTGGGGATTGTTTGCCGTTTCTGGCATGCTAAGCGCGCTTTCGCACTTGCTGACGATCCAGGCTTTGTTGTTGGCGCCAGGGGGAACCACCGCACCGTTTCGCTATCTCACACTCGTTTGGGCCGCCGTCATTGGCTATGCGGTCTGGGGCGATGTACCGGACGCCTGGAAACTTTGTGGTGCTGTTCTAGTGGTGGGGTCGGGATTGTTTATCCTGCACCGGGAACTCCGCAGAGGGTGAACTGAAGAGACAGAATTAATGGACCATAATCCTACGTAACATATTTTCTGTTCCACAAACTCGCCAACGATCGTGGCTGAAGACTGTATCAACCTTCATGTGAGACGTCGCTTGCTTAGGAGTGAAACCCACTTTTCGAGACAGTGCAGACACATAAGAGAAACTACGCCTATCGCTGCCGGTCCCGCCGGTCGAGCCAGCGGTAATAGCCGCCCACGATTGGTAGGAACCACGGACGCCCCTTGTAGAACGGCACCGGCACCTTGGGCAGGTCGAGGGTCGCGTAGGCAGTGTTAGTTTCGCCGTCCTGCAGGATCCGCTGAGCCACCTGGTTGCCAAGATACGTCAGCATGCCAATTCCGCTGCCGTTGCAGCCGAGACAGTAATGCAGCCCCTTCTCCTGCCCCATATGCGGAAGGAAGTCGTTAGTGAAAGCGACAAGGCCGGACCAGCTGTGCGTGATTTTTGTGCCTTGCAGTTGAGGGAAACGCTCGGTCATCATTCGGTGGAGCAGCGGTCCGCTGACATTTGGGCCAACCTGGGTGAAACGGGCGCGACCGCCATAGATCATCCGCTTTCCGTCCGGCGACATGCGATAATAACAAAGCACCCGGGGCGTCTCTGAGATCGTGCGGCCGTTCGGGATCAGGCTGGCCGCTAGGTCGGCCGGCAGTTCCTCCGTCGCTATGATGTGGCTTGCCACCGGGATCAGCCGTTTGCGCAGGCTCGGGGTCAAGGCACCAGTATAGCCGTTGGTCGCGATGATCACATGTTCCGCNGTGCAATCACCCTTGGTCGTTCGCACNGTGAAGTTTCCTGACGTNCCATCNATNCCAGTAACTTCCGTTTTGGCGCAAAGCCGCGCGCCGGAGCGGTGGGTNGCCTCCAGCAGGCCCTTGTGGAACAGTGCTGGGTGTAGCTTGCCTGACTTCTTGATAACGATGCCGCCATAATAGAAGTCGCTCGCGATTTCCGCACGTTGCTCGTCTCTTGACAGCACTGTAGCACCCGCGTCTGTCACTCGATTTATCAACGCAGCCTTGGCGGGGAAGCTCTTAAAATGCTGCGCTGTGTAGGCTCCTAGAAACCGGCCGGTCTTCTCGAAAAGGCAGTCGATGTTCTCTCGTGTGACCAGGGTTTCCACCAGGTTGAGCGAAGCCGCACTCTCCACCATTAACCGTTCAATCAGCCTGGCGTGATCGTCGCCTTTAGCCGTCTGGCCCGGTGTGCCGGAGATTCCCTTGCCGAGATTGATGCCGGCGCTAAGGCCCCCGCCATTGCGTGTGCTGGCGCCTTCGCCGAACCGATCTTTCTCCAACACCGTCACAGTCCGTCCATTGCGTGCCAGTTCCAATGCGGCTGACAGGCCAGCATAACCGCTGCCGACGATTAGTACCTCTGTGCTTGCCGGCAGGTCCGTTGCATGATCCATACTTGGCCGTGCGGCCTGCCACCAATATGGCTCGGGCAAGTAGTCCGGGTGGAACAGGTTGCGGTTTGGGGACAAGGCTACTTCGCGAACTTTTGTGCGATTACGTTGAAGGCCGCTCGCATGGCCATCGCCTCGCCGCCTTCCGGTTTGCCCGGTGTGCTGCTGCTGTTCCAAGCCATAATGTCAAAATGCGCCCAGGGGATGTTGGGCTCGACGAAGCGTTCCAGGAACAATGCTGCAGTGATGGCACCGCCTTGGGGGATTTTGCCGGTGTTGGAGATGTCAGCGATGTTCGGCTCAATATATTTTTTGTAAGGTTGCCAGAGCGGCATGCGCCAGACCGGATCGTCCATCGCTTGGCCGGCCTTGGCGAAGGCGGCGGCGAGCCCGTCATCGTTGCAGAACATGGCTGGCAGGCTCGGGCCGAGCGCGATACGGGCTGCACCCGTCAGGGTGGCGAAATCGAGTATAACGGCCGGCTTCTCCGCCGCGGCCAGGGCCAGCGCGTCAGACATCACGACACGGCCTTCCGCATCGGTGTTACCGATCTCGACCGTGATACCCTTGCGCGTGGTAATCACGTCCATCGGCCGGTAGGCGTTACTAGACACTGAATTTTCTACAGCTGATATAAGTACCCGCAGTCGAACCTTTAGCTTGGCCGCCATGATCATGTGGGCAAGGCCCAGCACGTGCGCCGCGCCACCCATATCCTTTTTCATTAGCAGCATGCCACTAGCTGGTTTAAGGTCAAGCCCGCCCGTGTCAAAGCATACACCCTTTCCGACTAAAGTGACCTTAGGGTCGGCGGCTCGGCCCCATTTTAGGTCAATCAGACGCGGTGCGCGGTCTGATGCGCGGCCGACGGCGTGGATCGCCGGAAAGTTCTTTTTCAAAAGATCGTCGCCGACCACCGCACTGCAGCTTGCCTTGTGTTGGCGGGCGAGCTTGCGGGCAGCGTCAGCCAGCTCGGCCGGGCCCATATCGGAAGCCGGGGTGTTGATCAAGTCGCGGGTTAAAAAGGTGGCCTCGACTGCGCCCGTTACCAACTTCTGGTTAGCGTTTTTCGGCCAGACCAGTTTCGGGTGCTGCTTCGGCTTGCCCTTGTAGCGAGTGAATTTATAGGCGGCTAGGCCCCAGCCGAGCGTCAGCCGATCCGCTGTCGCTGCCTTGGGCTCGAGTGCAAGCCTGTAGCGGCCTTTCGGCAGCTTGTCGCTCGCGGCTGACCAGGACCAGATATCATCGTCACCACTAACGCCGACCAACGCTCCTGCCGCTGCGCCCTGCTTGCTAGGAAGCATCAGGATCGCACCCGGTGCTGCTTCGTATCCCGTGGTATTGACCCAGGTGGCGGTGCCTTTAGGTTGTTTTTTTAGCCAGCCCGCCAGGCCGTCGGATGTCAGCGGGGTCAGCGGTAGAGTGTGGGCGTTGGCCCGGGTGGCGAAACAGTCGATCACGGAGCTCTCCTCAGGGTGGTGTGCAAGATACTGATTATCACAGTTTCAATGATTTGATAAAATGGCAGTATGGCTCGAAAACCCCAACGTGTTCTGCGCCGCGGTTGGACTACGGGCGCCTGCGCTGCTGCTGCTGCGCGTGCGGCCTATCAGGCGCTGCTGACCGGCGAATTCCCCGATCCGGTGAAGATCCGGTTGCCGAAAGGGGAAACGCCCTCCTTCCCGCTTGCACATCGGACTCTTGAGACCGACGTAGCGAGCGCTGGGGTGATTAAGGATGCTGGCGACGATCCGGACGTGACACATGGCGCGCTGATTGTAGCCCAAGTGAAGCCGGGTGCGGCCGGGACGGGGATCAAATTTTACGCTGGCGCTGGCGTTGGCACGGTGACCAAGCCAGGTCTGCCGATCTCACCGGGTGAGCCCGCGATCAACCCAGCTCCGCGTGCTCTTATCCGAGACATGTTGGATGAGGTCGCGACGGCGCATGGTACGGTGCCGGATGTGGCGGTTGTGCTGTCGGTGCCGGAAGGAGAGCGCATGGCTGCCCATACCTGGAACCCGCGACTCGGTATTGTCGGTGGGCTATCGATCCTGGGGACAACCGGCATCGTCATTCCCTATTCCTGCAGTGCTTGGATCCATTCGATTCATCGAGGCATCGACGTGGCGCGGGCGACGGGGGTGTCGCATATCGCTGGGGCGACGGGCAAGACGTCCGAGGCGGCAGTGCGCCGACATTTTGGATTGGCGGAATCTTCGGTTGTCGATATGGGGGATTTTGTCGGTGGGATGTTAAAATATCTGGATACCCACCCTGTTCCTTGGCTGACTATCGCTGGCGGTTTTGCCAAGCTGACCAAGTTAGCGCAGGGGCACATGGATCTGCATTCCGGCCGCAGCCAGGTCGATTTCGAAGGGCTTGCTCAGATGGTCCGCGATCTCGGTGGGGCAGAACAGATCGTGCAGCAGGTACGCGGCGCAAACACGGCGAATGAGACGCTCAGAATCGCGTCGGGCTTGCCTCTTGGCAAGACGGTTGCCGCAGCGGCCCGGTCGGTCGCCTTGGCTCGCCTGTCTGCGCCCATTGCCCTGGACGTGCTGGTAACCGATCGAGAAGGACGGACGGTGGGGCATGTTGGACCGTGAGGCAGTACATCTGCTGATTTTGGGCGGCACCGCAGAGGCGGCTGCGCTCGCGGCAGCGGCCAATAATCGCTTTGGTGCTACGCTCAAAATCACAACTTCGCTGGCGGGAATAACCCGAGCGCCTCGCTCTGTGTCCGGTGCGCTTCGGATCGGCGGATTCGGGGGGGCATCGGGGTTAGCGACGTGGCTGCAAGGGAATGAGGTTGATCTAGTGGTCGACGCGACGCATCCTTTTGCAATAATTATTTCTGAAAATACAATTCAAGCATGTATGTCGACAAATCTCCCGCACCTGGTCTATTCACGGCCTTCTTGGGAGCCCAAGGCTGGGGACAGGTGGCGCATCGTTTCGGATCTTGACTCCGCTGCGGCGCTTTTGCCAGAAATGGCAGAGCGGGTATTTTTGAGCCTAGGTTCGCAGCGTCTCGAGGCCTTCGCCGGTCTTAAGGGTGTACATTTATTGGTGCGCATGATTGATCCGCCGGAGACCCCGCCGCCGTTAGTCGACTACACCGTTGTGCTGGGTCGTGGTCCGTTTGGCGTGGAAGCGGAGCACGACCTATTACGGCGTGAGCGGATAGATACGATTGTCAGCCGCAACAGCGGTGGGGCCGCGACTTATGCAAAGATTGAAGCTGCGCGGCATTTGCATTTACCAGTGGTGATGGTTGCTCCACCGGTGTGGGAAACGGATGACAGGGTGGAGTCGCTGGAAGGAGCCTTACGGTGGATCGAAGCGCAGATTGCATTGCGGAGCCTGGCAGGTTTATGAAAAGGCTAATTGCTATGGCCGCAATATACGCATCGTTGCTAGCAGCTGTGCCGGTTGGAGCTCAGACGGATGTGACGGCTGCGCACCCTATGATTGATGCTGCTGCGATTGGTAATTCGGATGTTGTCGAATATTGGCTCAAGCGCGGTGTTAGGGTCGATTTTGCTGACCCAGATGGAAGAACTGCGCTGATCTTCGGGGCCTTTAACGGGTCGATGGAAATAGTTGAGCTAACCCTATCTTTGGGTGCATTGGTGAACCGGACGGATAAGGGAGGTAGCTCCGCGATAATCTGGGCAGCGAGCCAGGGGCATCTGGAGGTTCTCGAGCGATTGATCGACGCCGAGGCGAATGTGAATCATCAGAACGGTCAGGGACAGACATCCTTGATGATGGCATCGGCGGCTGGCTATTACGATGTCGTTCAGCTTCTTCTAGATAGCGGCGCAATTGCCAACATCCTCGACTATACCGGCCGCAGTGCTTTGGACTGGGCGCGGGACGGTCGTGATCAGGACATTATCCGACTCCTGAAGAAAGCAGAGCACGAAGGTTAACGTTTTGGTCTTAGGACGTGGTGGTGGTCTTCGGCATAGAGGCGACTATTAGCGAATCCGGTATTGTCCAGTACGCGTCCAACTATTATTAAGGCCGTCCGCGTCATCCCAGTAGCTTTAACCTGTTCGCGGATGTTCGCCAGAGTGCCTCTGAGGATCATCTCATTTGGCCAGGACACGCGATAGGCAATGACGACTGGACAGTCGGCGCCATAAT
>PBDC01000055.1 GCA_002717185.1 Rhodospirillaceae bacterium | reverse complement strand
AAATTCTTCGGTCCGACGCTAAGCCTGGCGATTTCATGTACGACGAAGTCACCGGCGAAGGCGTTGAGTTCGAGGCCATCGAGTTATCGATCTACGGACGTAACACGATGTAGTGTGAATAGACGCACCAAAATTGCAACGCCTGGGGTTCCAAGCTCCGGGCGTTGTTTTTTGTACTTCTATAATTCTCAGTATCAACGCATAAATGTTCCAACTTGTCAGTCACCGGCAGTGAAGTTCCATTACCTTCGGAACGGATGTACCCTTATCGCATCCGCAGAAGTAACGAAGGATTGCGAACATGAGTGACGCAGCACACGCGATTGATACCGTACACCCCGTCTACCGCGCCCCAAAAGAGCACGCTATCGACGCCGCAAAAGCGGCCCGAGCGGGAATTCGTGCGGGACACCACCGCGACGTGACCTCTGGCATGGCTCCGGGCATCGTCCAGGCCAATCTCGCGATCCTGCCGGCCGCGTACGCGAACGACTTCTTACGCTATTGCCAGCTCAACCCGAAGCCCTGTCCAATCATCGGCATGACGGAGCCGGGAGACCCTATGCTTCCAATGCTCGGGGAGGACATCGATCTGCGCACCGACCTACCGGCCTATCGAATTTTTGAAGACGGTGTGGAGACCAACGAAGTGACAGAGATTGGCGACTATTGGCGCGAGGATCTTGTTGGCTTCGCGTTAGGCTGTTCCCTCTCTTTCGAAGCAGCGCTGCTCGATGCTGGCCTACCATTGCGGCGCTACGAGTACGGTATGAAGGTCTGCGCCTATCGCACGTCAATCGAAACTTCGCCTGCTGGGCCTTTCCAAGGCGGTATGGTTGTCTCGATGCGGTCCTTCACCCCAGCTAACGCAATCCGCGCGATCCAGATCACAACACGCTTTCCCAATGTGCACGGTGCCCCCGTACATTTTGGCAATCCGGAGGCGATTGGTATCGACGATGTCCTAAAACCAGAATATGGCGGTTGGGCGACTATTCCCGAGGGCGATGTGCCGGTTTTTTGGGCCTGCGGCATCACCCCACAAGTCGCTATCGAATACGCGAAACCCTCATTCTGCATTACACATAAGGCTGGCCATATGCTGATCACCGACCGACTGAATGCAGAGTTCGCCGCCCTGTAATTGGTGAGGCTGACTGCAAGCAGTCCACGATTGAGGGGATAAGAATGATATCGGACAACCGAAGCGATATGGTCAACCGTTTCTCAAACAAATACCGGGATGGACAGACCGCGTTGTGTCAGGAGATCGAACGTAATGTATTTGGCTGCGTCTACGGAGCGACCAGTTGGACGACGAGGGACGAAGCGGATGATGTTGCAAAACGATTGGGATTAGGCCCAAAAACACAGCTTCTCGACGTCGGTGCCGGAACTGGTTGGCCCAGTATTTATTGGGCGGAAGAAACCGGATGCCAGGCGATCTGCCTTGACCTGCCACTCGAAGGGTTACAGGTGCTTCAGCGACGCGCACAACGGGACGGCGTTCCAGAAAAGGTCACAGCGGTGCAGGGCAACGGCGTCGCGTTGCCGTTTGGCAACAACCAATTCGATGCTATTTTTCATTCCGATGTTTTTTGCTGAACCCCGTCGAAACTTGCCGTGTCGCAGGAGTGCCGCCGGGTCATCAAGGAAGATGGTGTTTATATCTTTTCGGTCATCGCACTGCCAGACGGTCTGTCAGCGGCGGACTATAAGCTCGGCCTCGAATATGGGCCCGCAGACGTTGAAGTGGATCAAGGTTATCCCGCTCTATTAGACGCGGCCGGTTGGCAGTTGGAGTCACGCTTCGATCTGACGGAGGCTTATATAACTGCCATCGAAAGAATCCTCTACGAAGAGAAAGCCCATTTCGACGCTTTAGCAGAACTACAGGGCACGGAAGCAGTCGAAGCTCGGATCGAGCGCCGCATCAAACGTCTGAAAGCACTCAAACTTGGCGTGGTAAGCCGCGAACAGTTCGTCGCTCGTCCCGCCTAAATTCTAGCGTGCGAACTCCAGACCGAATGTGCCCAGATCTATCCCTTGCTGATCCGGCAACCTTGCCTGCGTTGCACTCATTTCGTCCACGTCATAGCCAGCCGTCAGTTCCTTAAGCCGAGGATAGACCTCGCTCGCGAAGAGCGACATAGAACGGCGCGTCTGCTCAAAGGTCAAATGGCCGGCCTGTCCCATAATTAACAGGTTTCCGAACCCACCCGAGTAGTCATAGAACGTCTTTATCTGTTCGTAGACCTGATCCGGTGTGCCGCAAAAGACGTTACCGCGTTCCATCTGCGCGTCCAGGGTCGTCTGCGAAGGCAAGCTCCGAGCCAGGTTACCACCGTTGGCAATCTGCGCTGCAACCGCCGGCGGGTGATAACCTGGCGGATTAATGTATTCGGTCGCTACCTTGTTCGAGGTCATATACCACAAGACCTCATTGCCACCGGCTTTCGCTTCAGCCTCATCGTCAGCGACATATACCAAAGCGCAATACGCCAATCGGTCTAGTGGCGCATCAGCGCCGTGCCGAGTACGATAGCCCTGCCGGTAGCCATTAAAAATCGACCGAACACCCGGATAGCCTGCTAGGAACACGGCGCCGACATAGTTGTGTTCCGCCACGGGTATGGCAGTACCGGCGCTGCCTATCGTCACCCAGACCGGTGGGTGCGGCTGCTGCCAGGGCCGAGGCCAAATATTAACTTGTCGGGCATGGAACCAGCGACCCTCAAAATTGAAAGGCCCGTTATGGGTAGTCCAAGCCTTAACGATCAGATCGTGCGCCTCCCACATCCGCTCCGTGCCACGATAGGGCAGAACGTTGGCGGGGGCCGATTCATAGGGCACTCCGCGCACAAAACCACATTCTAGCCGCCCCCGCGAGATCACATCGATCATGGCCATTTCCTCCGCTGTACGGGTCGGCCGTGGAAGATTAGCCAACGGATTCCCCAGAACCAGGATGCGCGCTGTTTTCGTTTCCCTGGCCAAAATTCCGGCCATAATTGGAACCGCTGGTACAACGCAGGTCGCGGTCTGGTGATGCTCATTGAGCATAACTTCCAGTCCCAACTCCTCAGCCATTAGCCACATATCCAGGAACTGATGGTAGTTATCGGCCCCGGTTTCCGGGTCAAAATGCTTGTTTGGCAAGTTCACACGGATTGACCGGTAAGAATCCGCATTCGGCAGTTGCGGGTAGGCGTCTTCGGTAAAAAACCATGCTCTCATCACGGGGAACCTTTGTATTTCATCCGACGTTAAACTGCCCCATCACTCGCAAAGGACTGGACCTTCTTTACGAAGTCGTCTGGCTGCTCGACCTGCGGTGCGTGGCCGGCCTCGGGGATCACAGCGAATTCAGCACTTGGGATCATGCCAGCATAGGCACGACCATAGTCCGGCGAAACGAGCCCATCGCTTTCGCCCCACAACACTAAGGTCGGAACGTCTATCCGGTGCAGCCAACGCGGCAATTTCGGATTGTGCATATAAGGCTCCCAGGTATAAAGCCCCAATGCAACACGGTTGGCTTGCATGATCTGCCGTTGAGCTTCCGTCATCTTCGATGGATCCGGAGCCTTTGACTGGTCATGCCACAACAACATAGCCAATTCTTCCTGCGGCGTGGCAAAGACATCGACAATATTGCGATCATCCCGGCCACCTACTTTTACACCAACGGCATCGACTAAGATGAGTTTTGATAGCCGCGCCGTCGACAGTACCGCCAGTTCCGCCGCTGTCCAGCCGCCCATAGAGAACCCCATCATCACGGCATCTTGCAGATCAAGTGCATCCATCAGATCAAGATAGAGATAGATCAGGTCCTTCAGGTCATCGAAATGATCTGGAATTGGAGAACCGGCAAACCCTGGATGCACTGGTGCAATGATCTCGAACTTTTCTGACAAAGCATCCGCGAATGGCATTGACACTACGGGCCCACCGCCGCCATGCAGAACGAACAATTGCGGTCCGGATCCCTTGAAGACGACGTCAACCGCCACACCCTGTAATTCGAACGTGCGTAACTTCTCGGTGCTGTTACTCATGTCGCTCGCGTCCTTCCCGTCTCATTGGGTAACTCGCCTAAATACTTCGTATACCCCACCTCGATAAAACCTTAGAAGCCGAGATTTGTTCAATCCGCAGCCATCGATCACTGCATTCGTCTCGCTCCTTCTACCGAGACCCAGCCGGGATAGATTTGAAGGGAACGCCTTTGTCTATACGCACCTCTTGCGGTAACCCGAGAACTCGCTCACCGATAGTGTTGCGCAATATTTCGTCAGTACCACCCGCAATTCTATAGGCCGGCGAGTCCAGATATGACAGCTCGAATATGCCATTCATTGGCATATTCGGCCCAGACATCACACCAGCTGCACTCAATAGGTCCAAACCGTAGGCGGCCGCGTCCTGGATCATTCTTGCTGCAACAAGCTTCCCGATCGAAGCCTCCGGACCCGGTGTCTCCCCCCGAGCCAGCGCAGTCATAATCCGGTAGCGTGTAAAGCGTAAACCCTGCGCCTTAACGAAAAACTCGGCAAGTCGCTGCCTGACACCTGGATCGTCGATCGCTTTCCCAGTTTCGAGGTCGAGATTAGCGGCAAGCCTATATAGTTCCTTAAAGGAAGGTCCGAATTCGTCAGCAATGGCGTTGCGTTCACCCATCAGCAAACTCATAGCCACCTTCCAACCGCCATTAATCGCCCCAAGCCGTTGGCTGTCGGGAATTCGGACATCACGGAAAAACGTCTCGTTGAAATGGCGGGCACCGGACATCTGTTTAATCTGGCGGATATCGACGCCTGGCGTCTTGGTGCTGAGATAGAAAAAGGTAAGCCCGTCATGTTTAGATTTTTCCGGATCACTACGCGCCAGCAAGACGCCCCAGTCCGCCTTGTGCGCAAAAGACGTCCAGATCTTTTGGCCATTGATCAGCCAATCGTCACCATCCCGCACAGCGCGTGTTCGCAACGCAGCAAGATCAGAGCCGCTGGCCGGCTCCGAATAGAACTGGCACCAAACCTCCTCCCCACGCAATGCAGGTGGCGCAAATCGATCTCGCTGTTCCTTGGTGCCCCAACGGCAAATCGTCGGGATGCAGATACCTAGCTGAAGACCGATCGCGTTGACGGTCGTTTTATAACGAGCCTCCTCTTGGTCGTAGATCATCTGCTGGACCGGCGTCCCGCCCTGACCATGCCAATCAGTTGGCCACGTAATCCCAGCAAAGCCAGCTTCCCACTTTTGGCGTTGGAAAGCCTTCGCTTCCTGCAAGACGCCAGGACGGTCTTCTCCACGACGATAACCGCGTACATCGCCAGTGTCCCGCTTTTCCAGGTGAGCATCTAGAAAAGCGCGACACTTCGCCCGATATGCGGCTTCCTCTGGCGAATCTTCGAAATTCACGATGCGCCTCTCTTAGACACAATACGACCTACAAAACGGTCCACCTGTATCAATCGGCGTTTCCAATCACTACGGGCGCTTTCCAAGCAAACCAGTGTTTCGGTTGACCGACCGTACCGATGACAATCAAGCGCCATCTAACTAAAGCCCCATTTGCGCGATCAATGCTCGGGTCAACGGATCCCGTGCGTTACCCAGCCTATCAGTGATATCAAAATGATGATCGCCGGGCGTAGCGATGAATTGTGCCGGTATACGATGTTGTCTCAGATGGGCTGAATAAGCCAACGACTGCCAGTGCCAAAGGTGGGTCTCATCGGCACCAAGCGCCACGATTGCGGGGCCCTTCGCTACTGGCGGCAAACGCATCGGGCTCATCGTCTTGATCTCTTTGGTAGTGATATGGAGATCCTTCTGAAATTCCTCCAACTCACTATGCGGTTCGATGTCGAACAGACCACTTAGCGCCGCGGTGCCCTTGATAAGCCCCTTCGGCAAGCGTCCCTCTTTTGACCAATCAGTCGCCGTTAACATGCCCGTCAAATGCCCACCAGCTGAGTGACCGGACACATAAATTTGTTTTGGGTCACCACCAAATTTCGCGATATTGCGATAGACCCAGATAATGGCACATCGTGTCTGGCGCACTATCTCGGTGATAGATACCGCCGGACATAGATCATAGTTTGGCAGCACTACTGCAGCTCCAGCCGCGACCATCGGTGCCGCCATATGGCTGTAAGTGTCCTTGCTGAGATTTGGATTACGCCAATATCCGCCATGGATGAACACATGCACCGGAGCGCCCTGCTTCTCAGCCGGAAAAATATCCAGCGTCTGCATACTTGTATCGCCGTATGCAACGTCCAGATGACATTCCAGTTTTTTACGCACCCGGGCACTACGACGCGCAGACCGTTCTGTATAGATATCGGCGTCCGGCACATTAAGCCGAGCGACATATTGCCGTTCTTGGTCCCTAATCTGCGCCTTGGTCCACTTACTAGCCATACTTCCTCTCCCTTTTCCCTCAAAATAACGAAGGCAAGGGTAAGGACCAAGTTAGCTTGAGCTAACTGTCACCTCGACACCATGCACGGCATTACTGTTTCCCATGTCGCTACGTAGTCCGGGATTGAGCGCGTTGACGTTGCCCCCTTCCGGAGACGCACCCGGCCATTTACCCTTTGGCGTCCAACCCACGCCAGGCGGCGTCATGTCCGACACTTTAACACGCAGCCTCAAAGCTCCCACTTCATTAGCCACACGCGCCATATCACCTTCGGCAAGCCCCCGCGCAGCCGCGTCGTCCGGATGCAGGGTGATACTCGCTGGATTGGTGAGATCCCGAATTCGCTGTTCGTTGTCATAGGAAGAATTCATATGCCACTCGCTCGCCGGAGTTAGCAGGCGCAGCTTGTCGGCGCTGGGACGAGGTAGCGGCTGCGGTGATGGCACACGAGGATGTCCGTTCATTTCGGCCGTTGCACTGGCGAGTTCAATTTTGCCGGACGGTGTCGGAAAATTCAGGTCTGACCAAAGCACCACCGGTTCAAGTTCTGGAAAAATCGTGCCGTGTGCTTTCAGTTTCTCGTAGCTTAGTCCCAATGGTTCGAGCATTCGATCCAAAATGGGGCCATCCTCCTCGAATAACGCTGGCTCCTCGAGTTTCATCTTTGCTGCTAAGCGCCGAAAAATTTCCTGGTTCGGCAGGGCCTCGTCTATTGGCTCGACGACTTTCGCCTGCGGTCCGATCGAGAGATGAAAATATGACCCGACAATATCGTCAAACTCCAGAAAACTTGCCGCAGGCAACACGATGTCCGCATAACGAGCGCTATCTGTCATGAATAAATCGGCGACCACAGTAAACAATTCCTCTGATTGCAGTGCGTCGAGTAGCTTTCGCTGATCTGGATTTGAGGCGGCCACATTGATATTCCACAGTAACAGAGCCTTATCCCGCGGAGCCGCTTCAAGATGGGCGCGTAAATCCATATGACTTAAAGGCGCAGCATTGTTGGCCCGGAGGTCGGGACGAGCTAGATAGGCCATTTGCATGCCGCGGGTTGGGCCCTTTCCGTTGAGAAAGTTTATGCCGCTTCCCGGCTTACCGATATTACCGGTCACGGCGGGCAACATAGCGGCCGCTCGGAAAGCGTTGCCCCCGGTCAGCCCACGACACAATGCTTGTCCAAGCCACAACATCGACGGCCCAGCACCATAAGCGTCAGCAGCAGCCCTGATTTCGCCTTCCGAAACGTTAGTAGCCCTCGCAGTGCGGGAAGGTGTCCAGTCGTCTATGAGCGGTTCGAGTTCATCGAAACCGACCGTGTGGGCCTCAATGAATTCGCTATCCAGCTTTCCGTCATCCATTAGGACATTCATCAATCCAAAAGCGAGTGCCGCGTCGGTGCCCGGAAAAGGCCGCAGATGCAAGTCGGCCCTGGCAGCGGTTGGGGTGCGGATAGGGTCGATAACGATCGAAGTGCCTGGGAACTCGGATAGCCAATGTTTGTCAACGTGTGGTCCACTGGCCGAGGGATTTGCCCCCCAAACAACTAAACACCTAGAATCCTTGGCTGTTCGAGGGTCAAACCCTTTTGCGCTTTCGCCCAACACATAACCAAGCCCGATATGGCCAGAAAGATTACAGATCGAATCCGGTTCTACCTCTGTCGCGCCTATATGGTTGAAGAAGCGCATTGGAAACTGATTGGCAATGATCGAACAGGTACCGGTGTAATGCGCCGTCAGAATATCGGCAGCCCGGCCGGCACCGATAAGCCCCTTCAACCGAGCGGCAACTTCTCCTAGCGCTTCGTCCCAGGAGACTTCCTCGAACCGGCCCTCGCCTTTAGAACCGACCCTCTTAAGCGGCTTACCTAGTCGCTTTGCCGGATCGCGCCACACGCCGTTATAGGCCAGACTGCATTTTCCACAGAGTGAGCCACGATTTGCCGGGTGTTTGGCATCCCCTGTGACCCGATCTATTTCGTCCCCTTTCATTACAACCCGGATGCCACAGCTGTCATAACAGTCACGCGGACAAGTCGTAAGGATCGAGGTCTCGCTAACCATAGTATTGATCTCCTATTCTGCGGTCATCCTTGCCGAGGTTAGAGCAAACACAACAGTCCGTCTGAGCAGCATGCCTTCTTCCATTTTTTCAAGTCGCCAATATTTACTTACTACATTCAACATTTCTTAAGGCAACGTATCGGCCTAAGCGTCAGTGATTACGTAACGCTCTTCCACAGCGAAAGTTTGTGCGTCGCCGGTCGGACAAATCTACCCACACCTTTGGCAACCAGGAGTGGGCCAGCCGCTGTAATATCCAATAGGTTTTGCAAAGCTCTTAGATCATTGCGCAAAGGCATCAGAGGCGCACTACACGTATATCTAAATTTGATCGACATGGCATCGATTTCATTGCGGCGAGGTCAACCGCTATGCTGCCAGATGAGCTTAAGGTGTTCGAAGCTTTTACCGGTGACGACAATTTGCGGATTATATGAAGTCCAACGTGCCGGCGAGCTGATCTCGTAAACTAGATACAGGATTGCACCGATGAAGATGAAAGCCGTCATATTGTTCGAAGCGGGCGCTCCGGCTCCTTATGCGGAAAGCCGACCGCTGCGCGTCGAGGAAGTCGACCTCGATCCGCCACAAGCTAACGAACTTCTTGTACGTATCGGCGGTGCGGGGCTTTGCCATTCGGACCTATCTATAATCAACGCCTCTGTGCCGCGGACCCTGCCAATGGTCCTCGGACACGAAGGATCAGGGCAAGTAGTCGAAGTCGGTGCAAACATCACAGACGTGAAACCTGATGATCACGTCGTCTTCCAGTTCCGGGCCAGTTGCGGACGATGCCGGCGCTGCTCGGAAGGACGCCCTGCCCTATGTGAGGTCTCGGCAAAGGCAAAGGCAACCGGTGGTCTTATGGGCGGTGGAAAACGGATCTCACTCGATGGAGAACCTATCTCGCATCATTCGGGTATTTCCTGCATGGCAGAATACGCCGTCGTCGATCGTGGCACTGTCGTCGTCATCGACAACGACATGCCTTTGGACGAAGCCGCCATCTTCGGCTGTGCGGTAATGACAGGGGTCGGTGCGGTTACCAATACGGCAAGGGTTCGGGTCGGGGATACGGTCGCCGTTGTCGGTCTCGGCGGGGTCGGCCTCAACGCACTATTGGGCGCAAAGTTAGGCGGTGCGGAACGGATCATCGCTGTAGATATCAGCGATGAAAAGCTGGGCTTAGCGCGACAGTTGGGGGCGACAGATACTTTTAACGCGTCTGACGCCGATTGCGTCTCAGAAATCGTAGAAGCGACCAAAGGCGGTGTAGATTTCGCTATAGAAACGGCCGGAGCCATTGCAGCCATGGAAACTTGCTACGCGATCCTCCGAACTGGTGGAAGGGTCATCGCTGCAGGACTGCCGCCAGCGAAGTCGGACTTTTCCTTTAAGCCAGCGCAATTGGTTGGCGAGGAACGCGGAATACTGGGCAGTTCGATGGGTAGCTGTGTGCCAGTACGCGACATTCCTCGCTTCATAAGCTTATATCGCCAGGGACGCCTGCCCGTCGATCGTCTGATCGATGCAAGAATTGGTTTCGAAGATATCAATGCGGGCTTCGACCGTTTGACGGATGGGGCGGTCGTACGCCAAATTCTCGTACCACATGGCTAAAGGAAATTGAGTCGCAGCTCGCCGCATGACGGACAAGCCTAAGCCTTAATGCGCCCGTGGTTTGCGCACAAACAACTAAAAGTCACTCACAAAAACAAAAAATAAGCGGCGATTATCTTTACCACCAGCATTCTGAAATCATTCAAAATTTATGTTGGAGGCTCGGTCAGCATCAGCATTTACGCAGTAATAGGCCGTATTAACCAGGCTACGGCTTTATAATACAGCTATCTAGAAAATTGAATTGCGCTTGATCCGCAATTTTCAACAACTGATACTAATGCCCTAAATCTGACCAACGGGGAGCCCGTCGATGCCGGATGAAAGCAGCTTACCGCAACCACCCAGTAACAACGTAACGCCCCGTTATATGGGCCTTGCCACTTTCATGCGAACTCCGGTTGTTACCGATTTAGATACAATCGATATCGCGCTAGCCGGCATCCCCTGGGATGGCGCTGTAACGAACAGGGCGGGTGCACGGCACGGCCCGCGGGAAGTTCGTAACATGTCGAGCCTTATTCGACGCGTTCACCATGTCAGTAACATCAATCCCTTCGATCTTTGCCGTGTCGGCGATATCGGCGACACGCCGGTTAATCCAATTAACAACGATCGCATGCTCAAGATGATCGAGGAATTCTACGCCGATATAGTGGCAGCGGGTGTTACACCGCTTTCCTGTGGTGGCGATCACTTAATTACATTGCCGATCATGCGGGCACTCTGCAAGGACACTCCAGTCGGAATGGTCCATTTCGATGCACACACAGATACCGCTGATGACGCCTTCGATGGGGAACGCTACCACCATGGTACACCGTTTCGACGCGCGGTGGAGGAAGGCTTGTTGGATCCCCATCGAACCATTCAAATTGGAATTCGCGGTGCGCGTTCAGATGCTGACTATAACGACTTCTCGCACGACAGTGGCATGCGAGTTATCTACATTGAAGAGTTTTATGATATGGGCGTGGCAGCTGTAATAGAGGAAGCGCGCCGTGTTGTTGGAGATGGCCCGGTTTACATAAGCTTCGATGTCGATGGTCTTGATCCAGTTTACGCGCCGGGTACGGGGACACCCGAGGTCGGCGGCTATTCAACCCACGAAGCGCAACGCATGATACGCGGTCTTCAGGGCCTCGATATCATCGGCGGCGATGTCGTCGAAGTCGCCCCACCGTTTGACCAATCGGGCAACACCGCACTCGTTGGCGCTACTTTTATGTACGAAATTCTTTGCGTGATGGCGGATGCGATCTCGACACGCAAGAAAAGTTAAACACAAAAATGCCAGAACACTTTCATACAAATCTAATTGGCAGAATTCACGTGTTTGCAATTCTGGCTAGCTGTAATTCAATCCACATCGTCATAAGCTCGTTATCAGCCCGCTTTGGCATCAGTTTTTTGCCAAAGGGGGAAATCTGGCACCTAAAAAACAGCTATAGCGCCTCGATTGTGCTTATCGGAACGCCCGAATGAAGGCTGTTATTTGCAATGAATTCGGGCCATACGAAAACCTTGCCATAGAAGACCGCCCAGCGCCAACGCCGGCCGCTGACGAAATCTGTGTTAAGCCGCACGCCTGGGGTTTGAACTACGTCGATGTCATCATGGTCGGTGGATCCTATCAGCTACGACCAGATCTACCATTTGTTCCTGGAGGCGAAACGGCTGGAACCGTCACAGCTATCGGCGCCAAAATCGAGGATATAGCAGTCGGCGACCGCGTCATGACCAGTCACCGGCCTGGAGCTTTTGCGCAAATTGTCGTGGCCAAACGTCCTAATGTCATTACCATGCCTGACAGCATGTCGTTTGAAGAGGCGGCCGGTTTCCGGGCCGGGTTCGCCACTTCTTATCACGGTCTCGTCCAGGGAAGCCGACTTCAGGCGGGCGAGACCGTATTAATCCATGGTGCCGCCGGTGGGATGGGGTTAGCCGCAGTACAAATTGCCAAACAACTTGGCGCAAAGGTGATCGCGACATCCGGAAGCGATACTAAGCTCTCCGTCGTTGGTTCCTGCGGTGCCGACCATCTTGTGAACTATAACAACGGTTTCCGTGACAAGGTAAAAGAGTTGACCGATGGGCGCGGTGTTGACGTTGTCTTCGACCCGGTCGGCGGTGACATATTCGATGAGTCGATGCGCTGCATCAATATGGGAGCCCGCCTCGTGGTTGTTGGCTTTACGGGCGGTCGCGCAGCGCACGCCCGTACTAATCATCTTCTTATTAAATGCGCATCAGTAACCGGTATACGCGCCGGATCCATGTCCCGACGCGATCCGGCAACCGCCAACGCGAATATGAAAACGCTTTTAAAGTGGGCCTCGGAAGGTCGCATTCGGACGCATATTTCGCATCGTTTCCCTTTTGAAAAAATCGTCGATGGCCTTGGTGTTATCGCCAAACGCGAGGTCATAGGCAAAGCGGTCCTCTACCGGAATGAAGACCGCTAATCTGGTTTACATCTATCCCCACGACAAATAATGTATCACTGATATATCAGCACTACGTGGGTACGCATGGCGACTTATACAGGCGCTCGTACGATCGACGGGATACAGGTATTGGCGAACGGCGCGCCACTTGACCCCAGGACCGACCTTAAGCGCTTTACGGATCGGGGCTTTGAGTGGACCTACTAAGGTGTAGAGCCGACGCAGCTTTCGCTCGCCCTTCTCGCCCATCATCTTGGCGACGACAGCAAGGCGCTCGACTTGTGCGATGCTTTTATGCGGCGCATTGTCGCCGATCTAGACAATGACTGGGAATTGACGGCCGCTGAAATTGACAGCGCCATATCCGAAATTGATGGAGGGTCGAAACCATGATGAGTGAGAAACAAGCATTGTTTCGGCGCGAATATCGCTCCCGGATCGATGGCTGGTATAATGGCTATGTCCACATTGCTGTGATCTACGGCATCGGCGTCCCGGCCATGTATGTCTACATCCAGAATATCGCTGCCGTTCAGTGGTGGGAGTGGCTGACCATCCCAGCGGTTTTCCTGCTTTGCAACATCTTTGAATGGTTTTTGCACACACACGTTATGCACCGCCCTATCACCATCAGAGGGCTGCGTCCGATCTACATCCGACACACCTTAAATCATCACCAGTTCTTCTCCGACAGTGAGATGCGGTTCCGGAACCAGATGGATTGGCGGGTCACCGTCTTTCCACCTTATGCACTGGTAGTCTTTATCCTGATGTCTGCTCCCGGTGGCGTGATCTTGGGCTATCTCATTTCGCCGAACGTCGGGTGGCTGCTGATGTGTACCACGACGAGCATGTACCTCATTTACGAGTTCATGCATTTCTGTTGTCACGTAGATGAAAACTGGTTCGTACGGTATTGCCCGTTTGTCAACACTCTTCGGCGACACCACACAGCGCACCACAATTCACGCCTCATGATGGAAGTGAATATGAACCTGACCTTTCCCATCGCGGATTGGATGTTTGGCACGTCGGATTTGGATCGGGGCCTGATTGGTCATCTGTTCAATGGCTATAGCACGGAGCATCTCAAGTCTAACCTAAGGGGCCAACCGAAGTCGCCAATCGAAGCCGCCGCGCATCCAATCGCGGCGGAGTAGAGGAAACGAGGTCTTGATAACACATTCATGCCAACGTACCTGAAGATCATAATCTGCATGATCGTGGCCGCCGTGGCGGGCCTCGTCTACTACGTCGGCATAAATGCGCGCGAGGTTGTCTTAGGGGTTGCCGTCCTCATGATCGTCGCCATCTGGCTATTTCCTGAGGCACGGGGTGGAAAAGGATCAACGCGCTAACTGGGCAGTTTCTTGACATCAAATTCTTGTCTTTGACTGCTTAGTGCTAACGATCAATTCTGACTTATTTGATAGGACGCGGACCACTCTTCGCTTCTTCGCGTCATAGAGTATGCCGCATCCTTATAATATGGAGCGGCCGAGCATCCAGGCTTTGATTTCAACGCAGCATTCCACGCGCCGTAATCGGCCAGAGGCATTCGACACGGCCGTTACGTATACCGACATACCAATCGTGCAGGTTTACCGTCGGATCCACATGGCCAGGCACCACCTTCACCTTGTCACCGAGCTTTAGAACTCGGTTACCACCGGCAACGGTGTTGTCGATCTCCAGCTTCCCGTGTTCATCGGACGCACCTGTAAAGGTGACGCCAGGCACGTCCCATAGGCTTGGCAAACCCGCGTCTACACTCAGCGCCTTAAGGCCAGCATCCAAAACAGCTCTGTCCTCAGTTACTCGGCTCATCACTGTAGCGTAGACGAACAGACTGTTCTCGAAATCCGTAAATGGCGCACCATCCACGTTTTCGTTCTTGCCGTAATCGACGTCCATGAAAATATAGGACCCCGCCTGCAGTTCGTTGTAGACGCCGCTAGCGGCCTCAAATTGATACGTACCCGTCCCAGCTCCACCAATAATGTCGCATTTAAAGCCGCTTTCGGCGAGTTCCGCGAGGGTTTCATTGGTTAAAGCGATTGCCGCTTCGGCTGCCGCCCGTCGGTCGCTGTAGGCACGGATATGCTGCGACCGACCTTGATAGGCCTGCAACCCAGCGAAGCGCAAATTGCTTGCCCTATCGATTTCCTGTGCCAGTTTGACCGAGGGCGTACCTGGCTCGACACCACAACGCGCAGCGCCTACATCGATCTCAACGAGGACGTCCAGAATAACTCCCGCGACCCCAGCAGCTGCATCCAGATCAACCACGTTACCAGCATCGTCCACACAAACCGCGACCTTCGCCTGCCGTGCCAACGCCGCTAAACGCGCAAGTTTAGGCGCCCCCACTATCTGATTGCTTATTAGGACATCGCCGACGCCTCCATAAACCATCGCTTCGGCCTCGCCCACTTTTTGGCAGCAGACACCAACCGCGCCTTGCTCGATTTGCCGCTGCGCGACGATGGGACATTTGTGGGTCTTAGAGTGCGGCCGGAGGCGCGCGCCGCTGCCATCGATGGCGTCAGCCATACGTTTTAGATTGCGCTCGAAAGCATCGAGATCAATTAGCAAAGCGGGCGTATCGACCTCTTCAATCGCCATACCAACAGCAGCCGGAGCGGGGGTCTCGGGCATAATCGATTTCCTTTCAAAGCTTCAAGGAACGGATGACGTACGCCAATATCCGTTAATCTTCGTCCTTACCATCACCTTCTTGCGCCGCAAAATAATCTTCAACTAGTTGAAATATGACCGACGCATCATCCGGCGTACTAATCACGAGATTACTGCCTTCGCCATAGATATTGAGGACATAGCCGCGGTCCGCGCTAACAGCTTCAAGTGCGGAAATAAATGGTGTGATCACGTTATCATTAAGTGATTCAGCATCCGGGAACTGGGCCATCCGGGTCAGCAAATCTTCGCGAAGCGATTTTGCGTCGCCCTTGCCTCTAGCACGCCCTTTGGATTTCCCTCGTGGTTTGCCTTGCGCCATGATGCTGCCTGATATTGTTTGAGATAAAGGTTTGGTAAGGCGAAAATACCGCCAAAGCAAGCAACGTAATCGTATGCTCGCACTCCTGCTGATGCTTTTTTTACGATAGTGAGGAATTCTTGAAATTCATACACATAACCGATCCGCACATCGTTCCAATACCCCAGACCCTGTGCGCACTGGACCCAAGGGCCCGCCTCGCGGCAGCGATTTCCGATATTAACCAACACCATTCGGGAGCCGATTGTGTCGTCGTCACTGGCGATCTGGCCTATCTCGGCGAACCGACTGCCTATAAGAACTTGCGCAATATTCTCAGCGAACTTGCGGTCCCTTACCACCTGCTAGTTGGGAACCACGATGATCGGCAAAATTTTATCCAAGCATTTCCGGAAACCCCACAAGACTACAACGGCTTCATCCAATATGTAATCGAAACGGAAGTCGGCGCCTTCGTCATGATGGATACGATGGAGGCTGAAGCACCGCAGGGTGTTTATTGCGATCAGCGTTTCGAATGGCTCGAACAGCAATTACAAATCTTTGCGACTCGACCCGTCTACCTATTCCTTCACCACCCTCCCTTCGATATCGGCATCGGCTCGCTAGATAAAAGCCGCCTGCCAAGTGCGGAACGGCTAGCCAAGTTGATCGCCGCGCATGGCAACGTTCGCCATATTTTTTACGGCCACGTGCACCGACCAGTATGGGGCAGTTGGAACGGCGTCCCAACGTCAGCACTGCCCGGCACCAATCATCAGGTCGGGCTTACCCTCGGGGGATCGCCGGAGATGCTGGGAACACACGAGCGCCCCGCCTATGGCGTCGTTCTAATTAAGGAAGACTGTATAAACGTACATCTGCGAGATTTCATTGACACGAGCCCCCGGTTTCCGCTGCTGAACACAGCATCGAAACACGCCGCTACACCGAGGGATCTGCCATTACCGTCAGCGGAACTAGCCGGAATTTGAGGCCTGGTTAGCCTCTCTTGTAGGCAAAATCAGGAAGAATGCCCACGTTAATTAAAAAATCGTTCAAATAAAATTAATTACAAATAAAGATATAATATTTAATTTTACATATTTTTTTGTGGGAATTTATTTCTCATATTCTAACTACACAGCAGATAGTGAAATTTCCCATTCAGCATGCAATGGTTATGATTTGAAACCATGAAAATCACCCGTTCCAAAAGACATTTGTCGCACAGAACATGAAATTTTCACTTAAACCATTGCATTTAATGGCCTGCATGACGCGTCCAAGCAATAGTTTGGAGCAGAAAGCTCCACCCTGGCAGCGATGACATCAGGCGCACACGCCAGCATTGACGACCTTTTTGAACGGTACGGTCCAATCTATCGCTGGCTAGTCACGGCAACGGTGATGACTGCCGCTATAGCGATGGGCTTCGCATCATCTATGGTCAATGTTGCCGTCCCTTCGGTTATGGGTGCTTTCGGGGTAGGGCTTGACCAAGCGCAGTGGATGGCGACCGGGTTCCTGGCAACAATGGCAGCGACGATGCTGCTCAGTTCCTGGCTAATCGAGGTGCTTGGCCAACGCATTACCTTCATCGCGACGATGACCATCTTTAGTGCTGGCGCCTTCATGAGTGCCACTGCGCCTAATATCGACCTGTTAATTCTAGGCCGTGTATTACAAGGGTTTGCGACTGGAATCGGCCAACCGCTTGCCATGTTCAGTATCTTCAGTGTTTTTCCACCAGATCGTCGCGGCACGGCAATGGGCATATACGGTCTTGCCAGCGTTCTCGCACCAACGTTCGGTCCAATTCTTGGAGGGATAGCGATCGACACAATCAGTTGGCGGTATTTGTTCTATCTACCTCTGCCATTTTGTTTACCCGCTCTCCTCCTCGGCCTAATTTTCATGCCTGGAAAAATATTACCCAAACAACTACCGCCATTCGACTGGATTGGTCTTGGCCTTATCTTTTTTATTTTATTCAATGTACTCAGTGGTCTCGCAAATGGGCCACGTTGGAGTTGGGATTCCAATGCCGTTGTCATCCGCCTGACCTGCGGTAGCATTGGGATCATCGTATTTATATTCTGGGAACTCCGTGCAACCTATCCATTGCTTGACCTGAGCCTATTCAAAGACAGGCAATTTAGTCTAACCATGATTGCGGGATTTGTGTTCGGCGTTGGCCTTTATGCCTCAGGTTATTTCATCCCTGTCTTTGTTCAGACTATTCAGAACTACAGTGCAACTCGTGCCGGATTGCTGCTTGCACCTGGTGGCCTCGTCATGATGTTATTCTTTCCGCTGGCAGGGCGAATAACTGACTCGATACCGGCACATATCCCCATAGCCGCCGGGCTGCTTATCTTCGCTATAGGCTTCTTACTAATAGAAGCCGTCGACGTAAATACGACTTTCTGGATTCTTGTTGCTTATACGGCGATCATTAAGGTCGGCTTAAGTTTCGCAATTCCATCGCTAAGCGTCGCTGCGTTGCGTTCTGTCCCGTCGGACAAACTGGCGCGTGGAGCCTCGAGTGCCACCTTCTTCCGTAATCTTGGCGGCGGCTTCGGTATTACGTTGCTAACTGCATTCTTCCAGCATCGAACTCGTTTCCACGGCGAAGCCTTTACGGCAACACAAACTTCAGACAATCAAACAACTCAATATCTCCTTGGCAAGGTCGAAAACCTTCTCACTGCATCTGGAATTTAGGATACAAGCGTGTCGTCGGGCGCTCTAAATTTTCTAGCAGAAGTCGTATTAGCCCAGGCCAGCACGTTAGGTTTCAAAGACACATTCCTTGCCATAGCTGTAACAGCATTACTTGCCGTTGGACCCGCTTGGCTGATCGGCCGATCTGAACCAAAACGATAGCATCAATGACCCGCTGAGCTTTCTAATGAGGCTCATTTTGATACTATTTCGGCAAAGTTCGTTTGATTTAAAACGCCCAACGCGAGTTGAAGAAAAAGAGGCGACCTTGGCATTCCCAGACTCTATCTAAGCCTTATTAGCTATCTTTCTCTCAGTTTTAGACGATCGATAAATCGCTTAAAATCGTCGCACTGACTACCCGAAACACCTTGAGCACGTTATTTTGGCGCACTTCGAAAAGTTAACCGATTGGAGAATCGCGCATGAGCGATGCCGCGACACACCCCCTGCCGCTCGATGGCATTCGAGTCGTGGAATTCTGTCAGACTATAATGGGCCCGAGTGCCGGATTGATCCTGGCCGACCTAGGCGCAGACGTAATCAAAGTTGAACCAGCACCCGGTGGCGATAAAACTCGCCGCCTACACGGCTTTGCCGCAGGGTTTTTCGGGGCTTTCAACCGGAACAAGCGCGGGTTTGCCGCCGACCTCAAAAGCGATGAAGGACGCGCCGCAGTTCTTAAGCTGATCGAGACCGCTGATGTCGTGATCGAAAACTACGCGCCAGGCACCGTGGANAANTTGGGNTGCGGNTACGAAGACTGCAANAAAATTAACCCCGNCATAATNTACTGCGCGCTAAAAGGTTTNCTCAGTGGCCCTTATGAAAACCGACCCGCACTNGACGAAGTGGTNCAATATATGGCCGGTCTCGCATATATGACTGGCCCGCCGGGACGACCGCTACGCGCCGGGTCTTCCGTCGTCGACATCATGGGCGGCACCTACGCGGTCGTTGGCATACAGGCGGCGCTTCGCGACCGAGACCGAACGGGCAGAGGACAGTTCGTGAAGAGCGCCCTCTTCGAATCTACAGCTTTCCTAATGACGCAGCATCTCGTTGGGAGCGCCGTCACTGGCCAACCACAACCGCCGATGCCGGGACGGGTCGGCGCCTGGGCGATCTACGAAACCTTTGAGACAGCGGACGAACAACGCATCTTCATTGGCCTCACCAGCGACAATCACTGGCGCCGCTATTGCAAAAAATTTAACCGGCAAGATCTGCTCAACGACCCCAACCTAAAAACCAACGAAGACCGTGTTCGCGCCCGGGACGTCACATTGCCAATAGTTGCCGAGATAACCAAACGTCACAATCTCGCAGAAATGGAAAAGATATGTGAGGAGATCGAAATCCCCTTTTCACCGGTCGCGCGTCCAGAAGACCTGACCGACGATCCACAACTCAATGCCGACAGCCGCATGCTGGAAATCGAATTGGACAACGCACCGCTGACAAAGGTACCTCGTCTGCCAGTCGAAATCGGTGACCACGACCTCAATCTTCGCAGACAGCCCCCGAAAATCGGCGAACACACACGCGAGATCTTGGCCGAACTCGGCTATGACGAAAGTGATATCGGGCGTATGAACGACGCTGGCACGATCGTCACACGGTAACAATCCCCCCATGGATGCCCCATCAAGCCGTACGGCACCGGACCTGCTTGACGAGATAGCGACACGGTATGGTGACCGCGACTTCATCATCGATGGCAAGCGGCGTTACACATATGCAGCCTTCCTCTCGGTGGTGCGTACTCATGCCAAGGGCCTCCTTGCAATAGGTGTTGAGCGGGGCGACCGTCTCGCAATCCTGATGGAGAACCAGGCTGAATGGCTGATTACCTATTTTGCCGCCATGTCCATTGGTGCCGAAGTCGTGGCACTGAACTGCTGGTCTAGCGCCCGCGAACTCGCTTATCAGTTCGACCATGCTTCCGTCCGATTTCTGGTGGCAACAGCGACGATCCGGGAACGTGCCCTTCATGAACTGCTCCGTGAAATCGGCAACGCTGCACCGGCTCACGTAATCTGCATCTCGTCCCAGGTTCCGCCAGGTGTAATCTCCTTCGAAACCCTTCCAAAATCGGGCAAGACTGTATCCGATAAAGCATATCAAAATGCTCGTCTTGCCGTGAGGCCTAATGATGTGGCCTGCATTCTTTACACCTCTGGTTCGACGGCAACTCCGAAGGGCGTCCCCCTGTTGCAGCACGGAATGGTCGATAATATGTGGCGGATCGGCGAGCGACTGCACCTGACACCAAGCGACAAGCTTTGGCTATCGGTCTCACTCTTCTGGTCTTTCGGCTGTGTCAACGCTCTGTTCACTATGATGACCCACGGCGGCGCAATCGTGTTGCAACGTAGCTTCAATGCTGGCGAAGCTCTCATGTTGATCGAGCGGGAACGATGCACAGTCTTTTACGGTACTCCAAACATGTCTCTCGCACTGTGGGATCATCCAGATCGTCCAGAACGCGACCTATCCTCACTGCGAACCGGAGCCACGATTGGCACGCCTGATCAGGTCCGCCGGATAGTCAATCTGGGAGCAACGCAGATCTGCAATGTCTACGGGTTGACTGAAGCCTATGGCAATTCTGCCGTCGGTGATGCAGACGATCCGCTCGAGATACGCTTGAACAACTGCGGCCGGCCGCTAGACGATGTCGAAGTCCGGATCGTTGATCTGGAATCTCGCGCGCCACTGCCGACCGGTGAGACCGGCGAGATCATCATTCGGGGCTTCCTTACACCAGGCTATCTGGACGACCCTGGACTCACAATGGAAGGGTTCGATAACGACGGCTTCCTTTTGACCGGCGACCTTGGTTTTCTAGATGCCAATGGCTACTTGACCTTTCGCGGTCGATTAAAGGAAATGGTCAAGACCGGTGGCATCAATGTTGCGCCGGCGGAGGTTGAGTCCGTCCTGGCAGGCCATATCGATGTAGAGGAGGCGTATGTCACCGGACTACCTGACGAGCGTCTCGATGAAGCACTAGCGGCAGTGATCGTCCTTAACGCCGGCAGTGTTCCTAATGAAACGGATCTGATCGACTATTGCCGATCGCAACTCGCGGCATACAAAGTTCCGCGACGCTACCGGTTCGTCGATCGGGCAACTCTGCCCCTTACATCAACCGGAAAGCTGCAAAAAAACCGTCTGCCCGAACTCTTTGAGAAACTTCCACATCAATCGTAGTTCGGTTGCCGTTTTTCCAGAAAGGCCGCGACCCCTTCCCTGAACTGCGGGCTTTCGCGCACCTTGTCTCCTAATTTTTGTTCGACAGATTCTCGGGAGCGCACAAATTCCGACTGGGTCTCGCTCAACTGCTGCTTAACAGCTTGGACCGCTGACGGGCTATTCGCGGCGATCAACTCGGCCATATGCATTGTCTCGGCCATTAAATCCATCGCAGGCACGACATGATTGATTAAGTCAATTTGGGCCGCGTGCTCCGCGGAAATCAATTCTGCTCCAAGTAATAGTTCAGCCGCGTGGACATAACCAATTTGGGCAACAAGCTTTGTCGTCGAACCGCCGAACGGGTAAATCGACCACTTGACCTCGGGGAGTCCGAAACGCGCGTTAGACGATGCGAAACGCACATCACACGATAGCATCAATTCCAAGCCTCCGGCGACGCAATCACCATTAATGGCGGCTAGGATCGGCTTCGGGTACGGGTCGGTCTTCAACAAACCACGGTTAATTTTTGTCGCCAATTCAACCGACGCACTGAGATCGCCGCCGAGATCAGCGCCAGAACTGAACGCCCTATCGCCCGCGCCGGTCACAACGATGCACCGATGATCAGAGGTTTCCAATTCGTCCCAAAGCCTGGCCAGCTCGAAAATCATATCGCGCGTCATAGCGTTTCGCCGTGGCTGGTTATCTATTGTAATGACGGCGATATGCCGCCCTTCTTCCTGCAGACGAATTTCCATTTAACCTACCCCGCCAGACTTAATGCAGTACCCAAAACGCCTCGGCTCATGCGTTACAACTTATATTCTCATTCCTCAGGTGACTTTTAACCCAACGTTCCTATCCGAGATGAAATACTTGCCATCACGCAAAATCGGCTGCGACTGTTCGCTTTTAAAGACATGGCGATTGTGCAGTATCGTCATGAAAAACGTCATCGCCTTATATCCTTATTTTAAGATGCCCCGGCAACCCGGGGCGTAAAGGTCTCGCGATAAAGCAACCATCAAGTTTTGGACCGCGGGTTTTGGCTATCTGGGTTCGTGCAGTTCATCTTGGTCAGGTCTAAGCAGTCCGTTAGCCGCATAAGTTGTTCGGCAATGGTGAATCCTACCACTCCTCAGGGTATGCGACATTGTCCACGCGACGCGCCCCAAAATGACGATAAACGAATGCTGCGATCGCCCTTTTATCGGTCGTTACCGTCGCGACGGATAGTCCTTGATCCCGCAGCCATGCAAGCGATCGTCCAAGTATCGCCCGGCCAAGGCCGCGTCCTTGATGATCGCTTGCTACGCAAATACCGGTAGTTAGGTTCATCTGCGTGTTACTGGCCAACGCGACGCCATTCAGACCAACGACCTGACCAGAATGTTCGGCCAAAACGAAGTAAGCCGCAGGATCGGAAATTCTGTCTTTGACGCGCTTCATGACTTTGTCTTCGATTGCTTCCGTTTTACCAGTCCAGGTCGGATCCGAATAATAAGCCTCCCTCACTATGTCGCGCATCGCAGTAATATCAGCGTTACGCGCAGCACGCAGGGAGTAAACAGGCGCGACCGGAGCGTCGAAATGCCGTCCAACAAGTGGCCAATCGAAGCGGACCCAGTTGGTTTTAGTCATCCAGCACTCCTATTCCGCAAGCAACTCCAAGATACGTTGCAGTTTTTCAGAAATCTGTTGCTTATATTCATCGACATCGCGGTCATGCCAATCGTAGAACCCCTGTCCAGTTGAAACGCCGAGGTTTCCTTCGCTAACCAAATCCTGAAGCAAGGCCACGGGAGTGTTGGTGTGATGCATATCGGGCACCAAGTTGCGATGGGTCGCAGCCGTCACCTGTAGGCCACTCAAATCCTTTTGCTCGATAAGACCAGTCAGACACATGCGCGGCGCGAGCGCACCCTTCAAGCACGCGTCCACATCGGCCGCAGAGCAAACCCCGTCCTCGATCATCGCCAGCGCTTCATGCATCATTGCGTGTTGCAACCGATTTAACAGAAAGCCTGGTACCGGCTTATTCAAGACCAGCGCCTGCTGGCCATTGCGACCAAGAGCGGCCTTTATCGCATCCAACACGGTGTCCGTAGTGGTTTCGACCCGAATTACCTCTACCAGCGGTAAGGCATCGGCTGGCTGCAGGTAATGTACGCCAATAAAGCGCTCCGGGTGCTTCAAACGGACAGCCATGTCGTTCATTGGCAGGCCGGACGTATTGGTCGCTAAAATCGGCCCACCACCGTACGCCGCCTCAATCCGTTCAAAAAGCGCGTGCTTTGCGTCCATCTCTTCAACAATGGATTCAATGATAAAGTCGGGAGCATATTTCGGCAGTTCATCCGTAACCGATACAGCACCTTCGAATGGAGCCACCTTCGCTGGATGCCGGCTAAGTACCGTTACGTCGTGTCCTCCGCGCGCAAAGGTTTTCGCTATGCCCCGCCCCATAGTTCCGGGACCTACGACCATGACGTTTCTTATCAACTGCTGCATGCCATCCACCTTGCCGTTGCCTCGGCAAGCAGTATCATTGGTGCCCGCCCAGCGTCGAGAGCGCTAAAGCATCAACAGGATGAAATCGATGAAGATCACAGATGTCGAAGCAATCGCGCTCGCCGTGCCGATGGAGAAACAGATCGCAGCCCCAATAAGCATGCCGCGTGCCGATGAGGTCGCGAGCGTCGTCTTCAAGGAATACCGTTCGGTGATCGTCCGCATCCGCACAGACAACGGGATCGAAGGCATTGGGGAATGCATGACAAGGTTGTCCGGCACAGCACTGCGCGACATCGTGCATTACGTGAAACCGTTGTTGATAGGAAAGGACCCACGAGACGTCGAGTATCTATGGGACCTGCTGTGGTCGGTGATGATCAACCGAGGCCATCACAAGGGCTTCTACCTAGAGGCGATGGCCGGGATCGACACCGCACTATGGGACATATGGGGTAAGTCAGCTGGCGTGCCTGTCTGGCGACTACTCGGCGGAAAGACCAACCCGAAGCTGTGGGCTTACGCTTCGTCGCTGCGACTGCGCGACATCGAAATCCTCCGCGACGAAATCGACAAGCACAAGGAGAACGGCTTTAACGCCATGAAGATAAAAATCGGCAAAGATCCGATGAACTGGCGTAGTGAGATGAAGACCGTAGAGCAGATCAAGGAACATGCCGGTGACAGTGTGACGTTGATGGCGGACGTTAATTGCGGTTACGGACACGACCTTAAGACCGCGCTGCAAGTCGGTCAGGCGCTAGAGTCAATGGACTTATTTTGGTACGAAGAGCCACTGGCACCGGACGACATAGAAGGCTACTCCTATCTCAAAGACAAGTTGGGTATTCGCATCGCAACAGGCGAGGCCGACTTCAACAGATTTAGCTTCGCCCGCTTCTTCAAGCGAGATGCGATCGACATCGTACAACACGACGCGGCGCGGGCCGGTGGCATCACCGAGGCGCGCAAGATCGCTGATATGGCCTCCGCGTTTCACGTGCAATACGCACCACACACTGGCAGTTCATCGAATATCATCATGACGGTTTCGCTGCACTTGGCGACCTATGCGCCAAACTTCCTCATATATGAATACATGCAGAGCGACTGGAATAAGGAGCAGCATAACCCGTTGCATTGGGACCTCTGCCAACTTCCGATCAAATCCTTCAAGGACGGTTACCTTGAGATCGAGGACAAACCTGGCCTTGGCATCGAGTTAAACGAGGAAGTCATCGAGAAATACCGCCTACAGTAAGCCAAACCTCAAAAAGACCAAGGAACCATTCATGCCATTCGAAGACGTCAATAAGGATCTGGACAAGCGCCGCGCCAAGGTCCTGAAAATGGGCAAACCCGCCATCCTCGAGCGGATGAAGAACGAAGGCCTGCTCAACGCGCGCGAGCGGCTAGAATATTTGTTCGACAAGGGAAGCTTCGTTGAATCTGGTATGCTGGCGACGGCATCACGGCCAGAAGTTCGCGACAAGGCACCGGCGGATGGCAAGATTGCTGGCTACGGTAAAATAGGCGGCCGCTGGGCCGCCAGCGTCTCCAACGATTTTTCAGTTATGGGCGCGTCAAGCGCACTAATTAACCTGAAAAAAATGAAACACATCAAAGATGTCGCCAATAAGCGCGGCATGCCTATCGTTTGGCTTGGAGAGTCTTCGGGCTCGCGCATGCCGGACCGAATGGGCGCGCAAGGCCGGGTGATTATAGCGCAAGACGCGCACGAGTATCGCCGCATGCGCGAGACGCCTTGGGTAACCGCGCAATTGGGTGCCTGCTACGGCTCGTCGACCTGGTACGCTTGCATGTCAGACTTCGTGGTCATGCGCAAGGGCGCCACCATGGCGGTCGCTAGCAGCCGTGTCACAGATATAGCAATCAACCAGCCCGTCACTAACGAGGAACTTGGCGGTTGGAAAATGCATACTTCGACCAGTGGTCTCGTCGACACAGCAGTCGACACAGACGAGGAAGCGCTCGATATCTGCAAACAGTTCCTCTCCTATCTTCCAAGTCACTGCATGGAAGCGCCTCCGATAGCGCCAGTACCCGCAGGATCCGATACTGCCATTGAAAAAATTGTGGATATCGTCCCGGAGGAACGTCAAAAAGTCTACAACATGCGCCACGCGGTCGAAGTTATCGCCGATCGTGATAGCGTCTTCGAGATGAAGCCCCGCTATGGCCGTTCTATTTTCACCTCACTGGCGCGGCTGAACGGCCATACGGTAGGCTTTTTGGCCAGTAACCCCCTATACAAAGGCGGAGCGGCGGATCCGGACGGATGCTGCAAGGCAGCGAGCTTTATCGTCTTTTGTGATTCCTTCAACATTCCAATAATCATGCTCGTTGACGTGCCAGGGTTCCTGATTGGCGTCGACGGAGAACGCAAGGCGGCACCCGGTAAAATTATGAACTGGATGAATGCATTGTCGCTTGCGTCGGTCCCAAAACTTTCCGTTATTTTGCGCAAGAGCTATGGACAGGCTTACATCAATATGGCTGGTAATAAGGGCTCAGACGAGATGGCGTTGTGGCCAACCGCTGATGTTGGCTTTATGGACCCACACACTGGTGTCAACGTAGTGTTTGGATTGAAGCAGGAGGAAGATCCTGAACTATTCGCCAAACGGGTCGAGGAATTGCAGCGCGACGCGGCACCCTGGGAGTTGGCGGCGATGTATGAGGCTCAAGACGTGATCAAACCGCAGGAAACCCGTCAACATCTCATCAACATGCTGGAAGTGCATCGCATGCGAATGACCGACGGTGTCGGCGAGCACCTGATGCGGACCTGGCCGACTAGCATCGTCTAACGTCCGTGTCCAACATTCGAAGCCTTATCAATGCGACCCGGCGCGATGGTCGTAACCTGATAGATGAAAACGAGGGCAAGCGTGTATTAGCCGAGATCGGTATCACCGTGCCACGCGGTATCGTCGTAACGAACAGCAGCCAAGTAGAAAGCGCTTGTGCAGAATTGCAAGCACCTTTCGCTGTTAAGGGCATGTCTCGTGATGTCGTGCATAAATCGGATATAGGTGCGGTGCATTTGGCACTCCCAGACGAAATAGCCGTCAAAAAGGCCATCGATGAGATCAAAGCATCTTTGAATGCCAATCGCGCTCGGATTGATGGCTACCTTATCGAAGAAATGGCGACGGCCGGCCAGGAATTGGTGATCGGCGGCCTGACAGATGCGCAGTTCGGCCCCGTATTAATGGTCGGTCTAGGCGGCGTATTCGTAGAAATCTTTAAGGATATCACCTTTAGAATTTGCCCGATTAACCATTTCGATGCGGAAGCGATGCTTGACGAGCTCATCGCCGCGCCAATGCTAGACGGTGCCCGCGGACAACAGCGTATCGACCGGGAGGCTGTCATCAATGCCTTGTGCGCCATTGGCGGCAAAGACGGACTGCTTTGGCAATATCGCGATCAAATTGCGGAAATCGACATTAATCCTCTTATCGCCACGCCGTCTGAAGCCGTCGCGGCAGACGCACATATAGTTCTAAATATGACCGAAAACACTCAATCGCATTCTTTCCACTACAAGGAAGATACGGAAGTTTGCGATTCCTTCACCCCGTTGTTTAAGCCGCGCAGTATTGCCGTCGTCGGCGCTTCAGCGTCAAGCACCAACAGGGCAAACACCTATATCAGCCAGTTACGCGATTTCGGTTTTAAAGGCGCCATATTTCCAATTCATCCCTCAGCCAAGGAGATTGAAGGGCTGCGTACTTTTGCCTCGTTAGGAAAGACGCCAGAACCGGTGGATTATGCCTATATAGCGATCCCCGCCGCCCGTGTTTCAGACGCCATCTCGGCAGCAAATGGCAATGTCCGCTTCGCGCATGTCCTCGCAGCAGGTTTCGCCGAAACACCAGGCAGCGAACACCTCCAAAAGAGCTTAGTTTGCGCCTCACAGAAAGCCGGGGTCAGGCTACTTGGCCCAAATTGTAACGGCGGGTATTCACCTCGCGGTAATCTCACCCTGACACATGGTGCGTCATCGGAACTCGGTTCAGTAGGTGTCTGCACACAGAGCGGCGGGCTTGGCATTGACATCATTCGCCGAGGCCAGGAACGAGGCCTCCGCTTCAGTGGAGTGATGACGCTCGGTAATTGCGCCGACCTTGGCCCGGCTGATCTGTTAGAATTCTACCTTGCCGATCCCGAAACCCAAGTCATCGGCATGTATCTTGAAGGTGTGAAAGAGGGTCGTCGTTTCTTTGAACTGTTGCGACGTGCAAAGGCGAAGAAACCAGTCGTTATTTTAAAGGGCGGTCGAACCGCGCTTGGACACAAGGCAGCTGTTTCCCATACGGGGGCTCTGGCGGGCGACAGACGTCTTTGGGAGGCCTTGTCACGGCAAACCGGTGCCGTTCTCGTCGATGATTTGGAGACTTTCATTGATACACTTTTGGCCTTCCAACTACTGAAGCCACGGATAGCATTTCCAACAAAACGGGCTGCGCTTTTCGGGAATGGCGGTGGCACCAGTGTGTTGGCAGTTGACGTCTTCGCAGAATGTGGAATTGAAATCGAACCATTCGGGAAAGCAACAATTGATGCCCTGGCAGCAATGAAAATGCCTCCAGGCACTAGTATCGCGAACCCGATTGACGCTCCGATCGGCACGCTTCGCCAAAAAGATGGCGCCGTATGTGGGGAAATTATGAAGAGCGTCTACGAAAATGAAACATTCGATGCCTTCATCTTGCACATCAATCTCCCCGTCATGTGGAGCCATATTGACGGCGGTGACAATTCGATTGTTGAAAACATGCTTGCTGCTGCGAACCGGATCCGAAAAGCCCATACAGACCGGACGCACTTTCTCCTGGTACTTCGCTCAGATGGACGTGCTGATATCGACGAGCGCAAACGTCAGTGCAGGTTAATCGCCCTAGACAGCTGTATCCCTGTATTCGATGAATTGACCAACGCAGCTGCCGCCCTCCGTGGATTGAAACATCATGAAAGTTTTTATTCAATCAATACTGCAGGTTAAACTTATTTAAGTTAACGTAAAATTAACTGATTTTCGCTCCAATACCAGATTCGGCGATTGCTTTTTTCATTCAAAGGCTGTTTTACTGTTTCCGTCTATAAAAATGAATATAGATCTTACCTGCTGTTGGGATCGTATGACTGATAAGATAAATTTAGACATGCTTTAACACATGGTAGAACTTAGAACTTAGAACTTAAAACGAGACAATTCAGGGAGGTATTCTGGATGAAATATCTTGGATTTTTAGCTGCTGCAGCGACAGCTGCAATTATGTCTTCAAGTGCCATCGCAGGCACACTTGAAGACGTGAAAAAACGTGGTGTACTAAAATGTGTCGTCAGCACAGGTATTGCTGGATTTGCTTATCCTGATGATAGCGGGAAATGGAAAGGCTTTGACATTGACTTCTGCCGCGCGACAGCCGCTGCTGTCCTCGGTGATGCGAGCAAGATTAAAGCCGTAACAAGTACGGGTAAAACCCGGTTTACAAAGCTAAACTCAGGTGAAGGTGACGTCCTTTGGAGAAATACTACGATTACTTTCTCTCGAGACGTTGGCGTAAAATTGACGTTTCTTGGGGTGAACTACTATGACGGCCAAGGGTTTATGGTCAAAAATAGCATGGGCATCAAGAGCGCAAAAGAACTTGATGGTGCGTCTGTATGTATCCAAACCGGCACCACAACAGAATTAAACCTAGCTGACTATTTCAGATCAAACGGCATGAAATACGAAGCCGTGGCAATTGAAACCAATGAAGAAGCACGCCAATGCTACCTGTCAGGAAGGGGCGACGTATACACTACTGATGCGTCAGGCTTGGCTGCCACGCGATCCACTTTCAAGGATCCAAAGAAGCATACAATCCTTCCGGAAATCATCTCCAAAGAACCTCTAGGCCCAGCTGTAAGGCAAGGTGATGACCAGTGGGCAGATATCGTGCGTTGGGTGCTGTATGCAACGATTACAGCTGAAGAACTCGGCATCACCCAAGCAAATGTAGATAGCATTGGGATGAAAACAAATAACCCTGAAATCAAACGTTTTGTCGGAATGGAAGGGAGCCAAGGCAAGGAACTCGGCTTGAACAAAGACTGGGCAAAAAACGTTATCAAAGCTGTAGGGAATTATGGTGAAATTTTCGAACGCAATATTGGCTCGAAAACTGCCATCGGCCTTAACCGTGAATTAAATGCTCTGTGGACCAAGGGTGGACTGCAATATTCACCACCTTTCCGCTAGGTCTAAAATAATCTACAGAAAAGTAGTTCGTAAAGTTAGGGGCGTTACCAAAATAACAAATGGTAATGCCCCTATTCTTTTTCGGAAAGCTTCTTTTAGATACCATTAAATATGACCTCAATGGAACGCACACGAACTAGTTTCGTTTTAAATTTTTTTAATGACCAAAAAACAAGGTCGCTACTCATACAAACAGCGACTTTAATATTAGTTTTACTTTTAGTTTATTTGATCTTACAAAATATTGCGATAAATTTAGCATCCGTAGGAAAAGAGTTTAGCTTTGACTTCCTTACTTATCCTGCAGGTTATGACATAACCTTCCAGCCTTTTGTTGATTACTCTCCGACAGACACGCATATTTGGGCAGGGTTTATTGGATTATTAAATACACTCTTAATCGCGGTAACTGGCATCTTCTTAGCAACTATTCTCGGTTTTATTCTTGGAATATGCCGCTTATCGTCAAATTATTTAATCAACAAATTATCATATTTATTTGTTGAGTTCACACGTAATGTCCCTGTACTTTTGCACATTATATTAATACACAGCCTTATCATTCATAACTTACCAGTACCAAAAAAGGCTATTTCGATTTCGGAGTCTATACACCTAACAAATCGTGGGTTTTATATCCCACAGCCTATTTTTGAAGTCGGTGCTGTATACGTCTTATCCGCATTTATCATTTCCATTTTAATCGCATTCGGATATCGAATATGGGCAAAAAGAACGCAGGAGAAAACAGGAAAAATTTACCCTATTTTACCTATTATTTTCCTTATAGTTATTAGTATAACCAGCATTACCTTCTTTTCTTTTGGCTGCCCAATTAGCCTAGAATACCCCACGTTGAGTGGTTTTAACTTTAGGGGAGGCTTGGCCATAAAGCCAGAATACCTCGCTCTTTGGTTTGCATTATCCTATTACACGGCTGCTTTCATTGCTGAAATTGTACGAGGAGGGATACTCGCTATTCAGAAAGGTCAAACAGAAGCAGCATATGCTATCGGACTTACCCCCAATAGAACACTTCAACTTGTCGTAATACCCCAAGCATTGCGTATTATTATTCCTCCTTTAGCAAGCCAATATTTAAACCTTACAAAAAATTCATCCTTGGCAATCGCTATCGGCTATATGGATATAGTAGCAACTCTAGGTGGAATTTCTTTAATGCAGACAGGAAAGGAAATGGAAACGATGATAATTGTTTTATTGATATACCTCATTTGCTCCTTATTTATTTCCTTTCTCATGAATATCTATAACCGAAGCATCCGTATCAAGGATAGATGATGTTCATAAACCTATGTAAAGTTTCGTAAAGGTATCGAGAAAGATATGTTGTACCCAATTTTTCAAAGTAGAATTTTAAAATGGTTACGGCAAAATTTGTTCTCGTCATTTTTTGATACTGCATTAACTATTTTAGCTATATATATTTTAATAGCAGTTATTCCGCCTGTAATTGAATGGGCATTAATAAATTCTGTCTGGCTGGCAGATAGCCGCCATGCCTGTTGGAAAGAAATGTCTTCTCCAGGGGAAGGTGCGTGCTGGGCACTTATTATTAAAAGACTTAACATGTTCATTTATGGGTTTTATCCCGAGCACCTTTATTGGAGGGTAAATTTATCTTTTTTATTGTTGATTTTAGCCTTTTTTCCGATTTTTGTGGAAAATTTACCTTATCGGAAAAAATTTCTTCTTTATAGCATTTCCTTCCCATTTATAGCCGGATGGATCTTAATCGGTGGACTAGGTTTAGAACGAGTTACAACCGATCTATTTGGCGGAATAATGCTGACAATTATTCTGGGGGTTACAGGCGTAGCGTTCTCCCTACCTATCGGAATACTCCTCGCATTAGGCCGCACCTCAAACCTTCCAGCGGTTAAAATGCTGTGCGTAATTTTTATCGAGTTTATTCGTGGTGTTCCGTTAATTGTCTTGCTGTTTATAGCTTCGACGATGTTGAATTACTTCCTACCACCAGGGACATCTTTTGATCTACTGTTAAGGGTTTTAATAATGGTTACATTATTTTCAGCTGCATATTTAGCTGAGGTAATTCGAGGCGGTCTTGCTGCAATTCCGGCAGGGCAATACGAAGCTAGCCAGGCAATTGGATTAAGTTACTGGAAGACACATCGATTGATTGTATTGCCACAAGTTTTAAAGGTTTCAATCCCAGGCATTGTAAATACCTTTATTGGCCTTTTCAAAGACACTACCCTAGTTGTGATTATAGGTCTATTTGATCCATTGGGAATTGGAAGATCTTCATTGGCTGATACGAAATGGGGTGGATTGCATATGGAAGTTTATATTTTCATAGCAATTTTCTTTTTTATTTGCTGCTTTTCAATGTCACGCTATTCAATATTTCTTGAAAAACGTTTGAGTACTGACCGTGTTTAATCATCGATTATATTCAACGGAAATTCTGAAAGTAGGTGTTATGCCATGATTGCAATAGATGGGATGCACAAGTGGTTTGACAAATTTCATGTTCTTAAAGACATAAATTTACACGTAAGTGTAGGTGAAAAAATAGTAATATGTGGGCCGTCAGGATCGGGAAAGTCTACACTTATACGTTGCATTAATCGCTTGGAAGAACATCAGAAAGGCTCGATAAAGGTCGCCGGAATTGAACTAACTTCTAATTTAAAAAATATCGCTGAAATTAGGAGCGATGTGGGGATGGTATTTCAAAGCTTCAATTTATTTCCTCACCTGTCTGTTTTGGAAAACTGTACCCTAGGCCCCATTTGGGTCCGAAACATGCCTCGTATCGAAGCAGAACAACTAGCGATGGATTTGCTGGAGCGCGTAAAAATTCCTGAGCAGGCACAAAAGTTTCCAGGACAACTTTCTGGCGGTCAACAACAACGTGTAGCTATAGCTCGCTCATTATGCATGCAGCCGAAAGTTATGCTTTTTGATGAAGTAACCTCTGCTCTTGATCCGGAGATGATTAAAGAGGTCCTTGACGTTATGATAGAACTTGCTGAATCAGGAATGACGATGCTTGTCGTTACGCACGAAATGGGTTTCGCGCGGCAAGTAGCAAATAGGGTTATCTTCATGGATGCCGGCGAAGTCGTCGAAGAAAATGAACCAGAAGAGTTTTTCAACAATCCAAAGTCCGACCGGACTAAGCTTTTCTTGAGTCAAATCCTCTCACANTANAATTCCGTTTTCCATTTTNGTGATGGTAGTTTCNGATNCCCTTACAAATATANACTGATGATCGCAGGGAATTNGAATGCGTTTCTGGTAGTCCTAAAACAATTTCATCTGTTCGCCTTTGNGGTCTAGCNTGACCNCGNCCCATAGGGCAGGCTCGNCATTGACGACTTTATTTACCGCAGTACCAACCGGATAAGCCCTTATATCCCTATCGTACGAAACAATTAAATCCTGATTTCGCTCGACAAGCCATGCATCACATGTTTCTGCCGTCAGAATGACCGGCATGCGATGGTGAATGGAGGTAATCTGTGGGCTTGCTACAGTAGTGATAATGGCACAGCTTTCTATCGATGCGCCCTCCGAACTCTGCCAAAGTTCCCAAATCCCAGCGAAAGCAAAAAGTTCATTGTTTGGCAATGCTATCCGATATGGTTGCTTAGTGCCCGTCCCTGAGGCTTTCCATTCATAGAAACCATCTGCGGGAATTAGGCATCGTCGCTTAGCGAATGCTGACCTAAAAGCTGGTTTTTCAGCCACCGTCTCGCCCCTGGCATTAATTAACGGTGCCTTGTTTCCTATTTCCTTAGCCCAAGATGGCACCAGGCCCCATCGCATCATGACCAACTCACGTGCACCGTCCGTATCGCTGCGTATAACAGTAACATCTTGAGTTGGAGCTATATTGTAACGGGCGCCAAGATTAGGCAATTCATCGAACCCGAAAACATGGCGCATGGCCTCGATCGGGCTGGTCAAACTGAAGCGACCGCACATACTCCGATGCCGCCGTCTAACCGTGATAAAATGGCCGTCCCGTATTCCGAACCCAGAGCCGCACCAAATGGCGTTGTCGCTCCTTTTCCGGCCAGTCCTTATAGGCCGTTCGGCGGTGTCCGAGACGCCGATTGTCGACAATTTGAATTTGGCCCGGTTCAAAAACGAAATCATGACGCGCATCTGGTGCTTCGATTATATCTGTCAAAGCCTGGATAGCCGCACGACCCTTCAGATCGATTTCTTCACCAGCAACGTCGTAACCAGCATAGACCAGCATATCCGCAAACTGTGTGTGCAGGATCTCACCATCATAGCTAAAGATCGGCGCCTCGTTCACCGGTGAATCGTCCGGGGCATGTTCTTGCTGCCGGTCAAAGAAAAAAGGCTCGTACAAGCGTTGTAATAGCTCGGGGCATTGCTCCAACATTTTGTTATGCGCCGCCGGAAAACTAATTACTCCGTTAACCCCGCCCTCCATTGCAGGTTGCAGACAGAATAGAGCGACATATTCTGGCGGTAGGTTGAATGAATTGTCCGTGTGATACCCTTGGCCTTCATTGGTGGTCGAAGACCGCACGCCGTTGCCGGCCTCCCGTTTCTTGCCGGTATCGCGGACGTCATACACCATCGTGCCGTCCCATTTCTGCGCCACGGTTTGACCCAACATACTAATTAAAAGCCAGTAGAGCTTTGTTGCTGTCTCGCGTTTCAACTGATCAACAGGCAGCCGGTCTATAACCGCGAACCCTACGCCGTTGTCCAATGCTTCTTTTGCCTCCCTCATCAACGCGCGGCAGGCAGGAAGCTCAAAATCCGAAGGTTGCAATGACACTGTCGGCAGCGGGTTCGCGTCCAACAACTCGGCTGTGTCCAGCAGTTCCGTGCGGCTCGCTTCGGTTACCTGTACGAGACCCACATCACCGCCTAGATCCGCATTGGTCCAGGCCACTGGTCGTGTCTCGATCTTACGTAACATCGCAGACGCGAGCTTGCCGTCCGAAGCCATGAGTACCTCCTAAAATACCACTGTGAGACAATCCATATTCGCGCAAGTTACAGTCGAAGGTCAATCTAAGCGATCGGCGTTGTTATCATGACGTTTGTAATTTCCACGAAATCAGGCTCAGAGCACCACATCTACTCTAACATTCAAGAAGAATTTGGATCTTTCGGACAGCGTCGGGAAGCTCGAAATGGCGTAACAAAACGAGAAGTGGCGAGGTACGCGAGCCCAAAAAAGGTTCCACCAAGCTTAAAAACTTTGCCTCGAGTTCCATCCAACTCATTGGGTTTCCCGGATGCCCCCGCGAGAGCGTGGTTTCGCGGCGACTACAAGCGCCATCAATCAAATTTACCTCTACGGCCGAATCCAACATCTTACGCCCCTCTTCCGGAAGGGTTTCAACCAATTCCATGAGCCGCCTTACCCGAGGGTCAGATAGCCGGGTCGCTGAAAAATCTGCGGCACCTACCTCATAACCTGTCAACGCGAGCGCTACGCAGTATTCGACACTGAATTTAGCCTGCAGTGGCGTCTCCGGCATAGAGAACTTAGCCACCTGTTTCACTCCCGGAGCGACATAGACACGTACCGCGACAATGTCTTCCGGATCCGTAACGAACTCGCGAGCCGCATCGATCGAAGGGTGGATGCCGTGCAGGCATGCGTAGGGCTTAAAGGAGGCTCGCAATACCGCCCAATCGCTGCCGAGGTCATCCGTCCGCAGGCTCACCAATTGAGCGCTACCGTCCTGCACAAAAGCGCGGACGAAACTTCCGTTACAGTCAAGTATGTCCAGTCCGGTGACGATCCCTGCCTGCGCCATTCGAACGCTCACTATGCCGTTCATCGCAGCGCGCCCTACTTGAACCGGCTTCGCCATGCTGCCCAAGGTCCCGCGTAGTCCCGCTGCCTGCGTAGCCGCCAAGGCCAAGGCCTGTGCGGCTCTTGTCGCATCAAGCCCTTCATACGCAGCTACCGCTGCTGCCGAAGCGAGGTGTCCCAAGACGCCGGATGGATGAAACCAGCGAAACTGCATACTGAACCCGACCCGCCTTCCGGCCAGCTTTGCTGCGACCTCGTAACCGGCAACGAAGGCACGGATCAACCGCGTTCCCGCCTCCGTCTCAGGTTTTGCTAATGCCAATAACGCAGCCCAAATCACCGCACTCAGGTGTGAATCCGTCAAAATGTGTGTGTCGTCAAAGTCGAGCGCATGCGCTGCCGTCCCGTTAGCAAGGGCAGCCTTTTCCGGGTCGCCGCCCCCTAAGGTGGGTATCTTTTCGCCCCCTGAATAACGCAACACCGCCTGTGCAACCTGCTCTTGTGCTCCAGAAACGGTAACACCCATCCAATCGACGAGGCTCCGGTGCGCGGCATCACGCACATTTTCAGGCAGCGTTCTTTCTGCCGTCCCAGCAATAAACGCACCTATTATTGCGGCATTTTCACCGCTCATTAGCTTCGTCGCGACTGCGTTTGGCGACCAGCATCCTAAGCTGACCCTCAAGACACAGCTCATCGCGCTGGTTGTGTACCGTCGTACGTAATACCATCACACCCGTCGTGCGCTGCTCCTCCAACCCGACAATCTCCAAAGCCGGATACACCGTATCACCGGAATAGACCGGTGCTAGGAACTTAGCCGAAGTTTCTAACATGCCAAGGATACGGATCTCATAGTCGCCCCGTGACATGTCGCTCGCTCCCGGCGCACACTGTGCCAGCACTTGGAACCCGTGCGCTACCAGCCCAGGCAGGCCCAGCGACTTGCAGTACTCCATGTCATAGTGCAAAGGCCGGTTATCGCCACTCGCAAGTTGAAAGGCGAAGAACAAGGCCTCCGTATGAGTTCGGGAAGGCGCTTCCCAAAATTCGCCGATCTTCAGGTCTTCGAAATAGCGGGGTGTCTTCTTCGTACGGCGGGGCATCGCATCCTCCATTTGACCGCAAACAAGACGTTCACTAAAGGCCCCGAGGCCGCTCGCCGCAAGCCGGACTAGCCTCTATCCGTGCTAGCCACCTCGATACACGTGCAGAAAATCCCCATAGCGCACTCAATCACTAAGAGAAACGGATGGGTTGGCGTCAGACATAAGTTCCAATCGCGTGTATCCTGCCATAGGGAAATATCACACTGGCCGGGGCTAGGGTGATATTGTTCTCACCAATCACCCTGATGAATTCTTTCGCGCACTTGCCTAGAAGGGCAACGCTAAATAAATAGCCGTCAGAAGGGTTTTTCTGTGACGCCAAACCGATACCGCCTAGATGCTCAATAGTGCTGGATCGAACGCGTTACAGTTTAACGCGATGAGGTTCTTTATCGGCACCCCACTTTAGCAAACCCAGTTCATGACTTCGATGAACGTCTCGGTATACTGACGGGATCTATTCACTCCGTAATCGCAAGATTGCCTGGTCTAGGTTGTCTGTGTAAACGCCACATGCAAGTTTTGCGAGCGGCCCGTTCGCCCGATTGAATAAAGAGGAATCAATGCGCGACATCACGGATCTGGTTCAGGGGTACAAGCAGTTTCTCGAAGAGGAGTACCCCAAACAGGCCGATCTATACCGGACGCTGGCCGAAAAGGGTCAGACACCAAAAACTATGGTGATTGCATGTTGCGACAGTCGAGCCGACCCAGGTGTGATATTCAATGCTGGCCCGGGTGAGATTTTTGTCGTCCGCAACGTCGCCAATTTGGTGCCGCCATACGAACCGCACGGCGACTATCATGGCACGAGCGCTGCGCTAGAATTCGCGGTTAACGGTCTAAACGTGGAGACCATTCTAGTAATGGGCCACGCACGTTGCGGCGGCATCCACGCCTTTCTAAGTGGGGTGAACAAACCAGTTGATCAAGCAGGTTTCATCGATCATTGGATGTCTCTATTGAAGCCGACGCTTCACGACGTGATGAAACTCAAACGCAACAAATCCAAAGAAGAGCTGCAGCGAACTGTGGAATACATATCGATCCGCCATTCTCTAGAAAATCTGATGACGTTTCCCTGGATCAGGGAGCGTGTTGCTGACGGCCGATTACAACTACGCGGCGCCTATTTCGATATCGCCGACGCAACGTTACTTGCGCTTAACCCCGATAGCGGGTGTTTCGAGCCCCTCAATTAACCCGAAATTTCTTCGAGATCCAGTGGGTCGGATTTGATTATAGTGTCGACCTCTTGCCAAGGTGTTTCCGGTACCTCGCAATAAATCTCGATCTCATTACCCTCAGGATCCTTAAAATATACGCTCTTCGTCACACCATGATCAGCAGTGCGGATACCCTCGACGCCGTTGTCCTTAAGGTTCCGGTACATAGCTTGTACCGTCTCGAAACTATCCGCGATCATAGCAACATGGGCGAGCCCAACTTGGTTGCGTTCTGGCGCTGCCGCATCTTCGCCAACTTTGAAGACGGCAATATCATGGTGATAGTCGTTGAACCTGAAGAATACGCCCATATCCGCCCGTTCGTCGGCTATTTTCATGCCGAGTATTCCGTTATAGAAGCGCTTGGCCTCATCGAGATTACGCATTTTCAGGACTACATGGCCCACTCGTTCGATCGGCATAATCCTCTCCTTTTCGTCATATCCTCGGCACTAATTTTGCACGCTTAATTACAACGGTTTGGCAAAGCTGAGTTGATGGCCGGAGGGATCGAGGACGTGGAAATACCGCTCGCCCCATGTCGCGTCCCGAGGTTCCGCTTCAACCTCAAACCCATTCGCGACGGCCAACTGGTGAATAGCGTCAACATCTGGCACATGAAAGATCACCCGTCCCCACCACGGCACCGGTGTCTCAATATCACGAAACGCCAGATTGACGAAACACGTGCCCAACTGTAACGAGCTGAAGGGCGAATTCTCGCCGCCATATTTCAATGAGAACCCAAGCGCCTCATAGAATGCAACGGAAGATGGCATATCGCCGGTAACAAGTGCGACAGCGCTAATCGTGCTCTGGTCGTGTTTGACCACTTCGGCAATTCCCCTAAAAAGGTTTGATCAACCATTTATTTATACACAAAAAACGTCGATCATCGCCGGCACGTAATCGTTCATTAGCAAAACTTTTTTGCGCTGTATACGCCAACCTTCGGGCGTCGCCACAAGGTCATCTGTACGACGGCCAAAGAAGACGTGTTGGGTGCGGTTGCGCAAAAAGAAAACATGACAGTTCCAAGCGGAATGAAGGGTCATCGCATCCTCACTCGCCCCTTCCTCCAACACCGAACTGGTGAATGAGTGAGTCGTGCGTGGCAGAGGGTTGAGAGATGGGGCCTCACCAGATTCGATACGCCAGACCCGATCCTCAAGTCCCGACCGGGACTTAAAATAGAAAATTGAGATTTCACGGATATAGTCGTTAGTTAGCTCCGTATCCGTCTTCCAAGCCGGCGCCCAAAAGATGCAATCTTCCTGGTACAGTGATAGCCAGTCCGCCCAACGCCGTTCATCAAGATAAAGCGCCTCACGATTGAGCAAATCGGTACCTGCCGCGAGCAGCGCAGCCTTATCCGGCCCTGCGGTCATTCCGCGGCTAACGCTCGGTTACTCGATAGCCGGCGTACCCATTCTCGATACGCTGCGTGGAAAACAGTCTCACCCTGTAGACCATAACCGCCTTGCATACTGTGCGACGGACGGATGCCTAGTTCGTCCGCGTGCTCGTCAGGACCTTCGCAGACGACGCCGACGCCGCGCTCAAAGCTTTGCAACCAATCAGTCGGCATAGCATCAAAACCGGTCTGGCAGTCCTCGTAACAGATCGTATCGTCTGGAGTAGCGAGACCCGAGACGTTAAAGAAATCCTCGTGCTGTCGGATGCGTTTCTCTCGGAACTCGTCAGCCTCATCTTTTGGGCCAAGGCTCCACAGGTTCATTTCGGTTAAATCGACCGCTAGCGGCGTGAAGGTGCGCAGGATCAGCGATGTGCTATCAGCAAGTTGCAGGTTTGGAAAAATCGTAAGATTGCGCGCACGCAACATCCATTTGGCTCGCGTTTCGCCTACCCGCTTGCGGACCTCGTCGATCGTGCCGTATAGCGGTTGATCTTCGGGTTTTGGATGATCGTTCCAGATCACGCCATGGCCATTGTCGAAATTGAACTGACCAGCTGGCATTGCAAAGCGTCGCTTGAAGTTAGGCGACACCACTTGACGGTTGTCGCTTTCACCCGCCTCGCGGCGATAAACTATCTTCGCGAAGCCTCGATGTGTCGAAGTCAGATGGTACGGGTCCTCTCCGTTGTCCATCTGCAGCTTCCAGTTAGCCTGATAGGTGTAGCGCGAGCGGCCGGGAATCAGCTCCATATCCTTGCCCTGATCCATGACCAGATCGATCATAGTGCGGGCATCGCCGAGATAGTCTTCCAGCGGCATAACATCAGGGTTTAGGCTGACAAAGCAGAGCTCGCGATAGCTTTCAAAACGCGGCACCGGGATGAGATCATGTCCGGCCTCGTCAAAAGCATCACCATATTCACCAATTTCTTGGTCCTTAATATCTGTGTTTAGGCCATCCGAACCATAGGACCAGCCGTGATATTCGCAGATATGAACCTTACAGTTGCCGCTTTCTGTGTGGCATAGGGTAGCCCCACGATGCCGGCAAGTGTTGAAGAAGCAGTGCAGTTTTCCCTGTCCGTCACGAGTGACAATAACCGAACGGCGGCCAACGCGTGTCACAAAGAAATCATGTGGCTCAGGGACCTGGCTGTCGAGGCAAACGAAAACCCAACCACCTTCAAAGATATGTGCGATCTCCAAATCGAACAGGTCTGGGTCACGAAACAAATCGCGGTGTACGCGAAAGGCACCCCGCTCCGGCTCGTCCCGCACATACTCTCTGACATCCTCAAAACGCATGCCGACGGTCCTTTATACCTGAAAACGAAGTCTCAACCTTAGTCAACGTATCCGCCTTCCGCTAGTACCGGTGCCTTTTCCACTTCCAAAACCCCTTTCTTGAAATTGTAGTCTGAGCGTCTACCGCAGAAACAACTAAATTAAATTAGGCAGGCTAAATCAGTGAGAAGCATTTCCTCAGTATTTAAAAAACCGTGACTAATGACGATCTAAAGCCAGACCTTGGTGCAACACTGATAACGCCCATGTGAATTAGAGGCTCTGCCTTCTTCCTAACTTTGACGGACAATATAGTCCGGCTGGAATAACCGATCGTGTTCGGTTTCGTCGGCTGGCCACTAGAAGCAATTAAGGGTATCCAGATTTCTGCAACTCTGGCAAAACTTTCACCAATACCACTATAACGATTGAGCAATCTCCATCACTTCACGAGTTCTTTTCACTCGGTCCTGCCAACACCGATCAAATTCGACGATCAACTCCTTGATCACGTCGGACTGCGATATAGCGTTGGCGGTTGCTAAGTCGGGAAACTCGTAGAAAGCGAGATGCGTATTCGGCTCCTGCTCACTCCAACCCCGCCGAGCGGATAGTGCCTTAAAATCGCGATAGGCATCAGGTAAATGCTCGGTTTCGTACCAATTGTCGAATTCGTCTCGATCAGTCTCCGGCACGACGGCGCGGACAATAAGATATGCCGTCATTACTATTATTCCTTGTATGACGGATCCAGTCGGTCGGCGAGTCTCAGGCAGGCTGCCCAATCCTTGCCACCTTTGAGAAAATCGCCTGCATCCTTAAATTGGCCATGCGCATATTCACAGGCCTCTTTAGAAGGTATCAGATAATTCCCTTCACCGGCTGCCAGAGCGGCGATCTGCCCTTGGCAGGCCATCTCAAGCCAATGGTGGTTGACGGCGCACTCGGCAACACTCTCACCGCAAACGAGAGCTCCATGGCTGCGCAATAGCATGAAGGTGCCACCGTCCAGGTCCTTCAGCAATCGATCAGTCATTGCCGGGTCGAATTCAAACCCATTGAAGTCGTGATACCGCATCTCGCCGTAGAAACGCATAGCGTGCTGGTTGATAGGCAGCAGGCCAAATTTGTGCGCGCAAACGCCCATCACGTTAGGGGTGTGGGTGTGCAACGTAGCATTCAGGTCCGGACGCCCCTGGAGAAGGCCCGCATGGATTATCAGCGCGCCGCCTCGAACTTTCTTAACGTCGTCCGAGCCGATCACGTTACCCTCGAAATCAGTCTTCAAAAGCGATGACGCTGTCACCTCAGCGAACATCCAATCCGTGCGCTTTATCAACATACGGTCAGGCTCGCCTGGGACGCGCAGCGCGAAGTGGTTGTAGGTCATGTCGTTGACGCCATAATGCGCCAACACCCTATGACCAGCAGCTAGTTCGACGCGTGCTTCCCACTCCTCCGTGCTCACCCGCTCCCGGATGCTATCACCTTTCTCAACCAGTTGGATCGCCATGCTATCTCTCCTTAACCTTAACCCCGACCTTTGGGGATTGAACCGCCCTACCCCTCTGGTGTCAAATTAAGGGTCACAGAAACAAAGGGGGACAGAATATGGGCCGGCTATCGGGAAAACGTGCAGTAATCACAGGCGCTGGATCTGGTATCGCAAAGGCGGCGACGCAAATTTTCGTCTCCGAAGGCGCTCAGGTCGCAGTGGCGGAAATCGATGAAGAAAAAGGCCAGGCAAGCGCTGCAGAGGCCGGCGATGCTGCTTTCTATATCCACACCGACGTAACTGACGAAGCCAGCGTCAATGCGACTATGGAGGAAGCCAAGAAAAGGCTAGGCGGCATTGACATCCTATTCAATTGTGCAGGCGGCTCGCTAATCGACGACAACTCGGTGACTGAAGTCGACATGTCCATCTGGGATCACACTATTCCCCTAGACCTAAAGGGGCCGTTCTTGTGCTGCCGGCATGGGGTGCCAAAACTGATCGAAAGTGGTGGCGGGTCAATCGTCAACGTCTCCTCTGTAGTCGCCCTGCGCGGCAATCATCCGGCACATGTTTATTCTGCAGCGAAAGGCGGTATCATTTCACTAACCCGGAGCCTCGCCGGTGTCTACTCTGACCAGGGCGTGCGAGCCAACGCGATCTGCCCTGGCCTAATAAAGACCCAGCGCATCCTCGACCGTTATATCGAACGGGAACGGCCAAATTCGCGTGCCGGTTCTGTCGGGACGTTCGAGAGCTACCCGTTCGGCGTTGGAGAACCGAAGGACATCGCCAACATCGCCTTATTCCTAGCATCCGATGAGTCGCGCATGGTCAATGGTGCAATCATCCCAGCGGAGGGCGGTATTTCAGCGTACTAGGGGCACGATACAAACAAAAAGTCCCAATCTTGGCTTCGTAAACAGGCAAACAGTCGAACGAGCAGCGCCGCCGCACGGCTTCATTGCAGGCGAAGTACCAAGCATGTGCTTTAGATATGGTTGTCGTGTCGCCTAAAAGACACCTTACAGGAGCTATTCAAGCACGAGGCGCGGGAAATAGAATGAGACGATCCAGTTAGGTTGATCAACAATTTCCGAAATCCTTAGATCAGCGCAAACACTGCACAGCATATAGGCGTCTTCCGGCGACATGTGATGACGTGCGGTCAGCAAATCAATCATACCTGCCACGGCATCACGAGCTCCCGTCATTAGATCTGGACCGACGCCCGTGGTCACCTCGTAGCCCTTCTCATCGAGATGTCGGGTCACTGGCCCCGGCGTCGTAAAACGAGGAAAGGCTGGCGCCACCCCTTTAACCAACTCCAACTTAACTGTCACATCCATTGGACTCTCTATTGCCGTTCCGCACACCTCGCCATCGCCCTGCGCGGCATGGGTGTCACCAAGGGAAAGCAGTGCGCCCTCCACTTCAATCGGCAGGATAAGTACGCTGCCAGCCGCTAAATCTCGAATATCCATATTACCGCCGACCCGTCGCGGGGGCACAATGCTATGTGTCCCCGGAGATACAGGGGCAACACCAACGGTTCCAGCAAAAGGCTTAAGAGGAACACGACCAAAGTCACCGAAAAGGGCAGGCTTCAAGGCATCGGCGTCATAGGACCAGATATGCATTGCGGGTTTCAGAAACTGGTCGGCAAGTAGCCCGAAGCCCGGAATGTTCGCGGTCCAGCCCCACCCAGATGGGCGATAACTATCCAGCGTCACATGCAGTGCATCTCCCGGCAGCGCGCCATCTATAAAAATAGGCCCGGTCACAGGATTGACCTTGTTGAAATCTAACGATGCAATATCGGCAACCGTGGCTTCCGGCGTCAATTGCCCACCAGAACTATCTACAGTTTCTATCGTTACCGTTTCTCCCGGCGTGACCGTAAGGACGGGCGGATTGCCATTATCCCAACCGATATGATGATCGTGCCGATGTACCGTGTATCCAGTCTGCACTCAATCCTCCCCTGTCCATGGACATTCTCCGCCGTACAGATCTCCATGGTCAACGATATCTGGTCCGCAATGACGTCAGCGCGTAGGTTTTAATTAAATACTAAGGAGGGGAAAGATGAGGATCGGTCTTTTTACAGCGATGCAATGGTCACCAGAAGAAGACCCAACGGTAGTGCTATCGGCCCTACGCGAGCAGGTACGTGCGGCGCGCGACAATGGGTTCGACGCGCTGATCATGGGTCAACATTTGCTAACCGGCCCAATGGGTATGTTCCAGCTGTCGCCGTTAATGGGCAATTTAATTGAGGACGCTAAAGGCATGCAGGTCGGTCCAGGCGTTTTGCTGCTGTCTATGATGAACCCCATCTTAACTGCAGAGGAAGGCGCCACCATAGACTGGTTAAGCGACGGTCAATATGTCCTCTGTGCTGGCCTTGGCTATCGGCCCGAAGAGTTCCAAGCGATGGGCGTCGAAATGCGGCAGCGAGTTAGCCGCCTGATAGAAGGACTAGAAATCGTTAAACGCCTTTGGACCGAAGACAACGTCACGCATCACGGCAAACACTTCCAACTCGACAATGCAAAGGCAAGCGTTCAGCCAAAACAAAACCCACGTCCGCCAATCTGGCTCGGCGGCGACGTGGAAGCAGCCGTGCGCCGAGCCGCTCGAATCGCAGATGCCTGGTGTGTAGCTCCAACGCTTTCAATGAATTCGCTGTTGAAGTATCTCGACGTATTTCGCGAAGAGCGGCAGCAAACGGGACAGTCCCCGGATGTCAGTAATCCGATCATCCGCGAGGTCTTCGTTGGGCGCGATGCCGCACACGCTCGTGCCGTCAGTCGCGGACCTCTGCTTTACAAGTACAGCGCCTACGCTTCCTGGGGTCAGGGGGAAACGACACAGGGCGATTTCGATAATGCCTTTGATGATTTTGCGAAGGACCGCTTCTTAATTGGCGACGCGGATCAGGTAAAAGACGAGATCCTAAATTACGGCGAGATCACCGGCAGCAACCAAATGATTTTTCGGGTTCAGTGGCCTGGCCTCGAACATGCGGAAGCGTTGGGGAACATCGAGCGCATCGGCCAGATTATCGCCGACATCAGTTAAGTGTGGCCTTACAGCGAGATTTCATATCTTTGCCTAATTTTGTCAGGATCTTCTTCAGTTTCCTTTTATTTTAGTCCTTAGACCGCAGCATTAACCGTTATTCACTTCCGTTGCTTTTGCAATTTTGTGTTTCATTGATGCCGCGTGCGGCTAACTTAAAAGGTCAGGCCTAATTCCGTCGAAGGCCACCAGAGTGCCGTTGAGTCATGGTTTATTCATAGCTCCCTGCGCTTTTAGATGAAACCTCACCTTCGATGCCTAGATATCGCGTTGCCGAATTCGACTGCGACAACACGGCCGCAATTTTGCCTTTTCTATCTTGCCAGCACGTGATGAGTGATGACTGTGCCATAAGGCGTTCGACCGGATGTGTTAAACGGTAAAATGTTAAGAAACGTGTTAGACCAACATATTAACGTCACAACAAATATAATAATTTAAACAATTCAACCTGTTAGGCAGGTTCCCAATTGACGTATAAATTTAGACATGCAAGGCATTCTTACCGGGCAACGAGCTGCGAGACGCTAA